>DATKCA010000208.1:0-2024 GCA_035544675.1 Thermoanaerobaculia bacterium
ATCGTCGATCCGAACGACTTTCCGATGGTCGATCTGTCGGCCGACCCGCTCCTCAAGACGCTTCCTCGCATGACGTTTCAGGGTCAGTCCGTGCCGGCGCTCGGCGGCATCCCGCTTCTGGAGAAGCTCGGGCAGGGCGGGATGGGGGCGGTGTACCGCGGCGTCCGGGTGATGCTCCGGCAGGAGGTTGCCGTCAAGGTCCTGCCGATGCAGCTCGCAGCGCATCAGCAGGGGCTCACGGAGCGATTCGTCCGGGAAGCGCAGATGGCATCGCGCATCGAGTCGCCGCACCTGGTCCGCGTCAGCGACGTAGGCGAGATCGAAGGCCTCTTCTACATCATCATGGAGTTCGTCCGCGGCCCCTCGGCCGCACGGATCATCCGCAATCAGAAGGAGCTGGGACGCACCGGCCTCGACGAGGCCGCGGCGCTCGACCTCTGCATCTCAGCGAGCCGCGGCCTGGCCGCCGCGCACACGCAGGGCATCATCCACCGCGACATCAAGCCGGACAACATCCTCATCCCCCAGACACGCGACAGCACACTTCTCCTCGGCAACGCGAAGGTCGCCGACCTCGGCCTGGCCCGCAGTGAGGAATCCGACCGGGCCCTGACCGCGTCCAGCATCGGGATGGGGACGCCGGGATACATGGCCCCCGAACAGGCCATGTCCGCCCGGCACGCCGGCAAACCGTCGGACGTGTTCGGAATGGGCGCGACGCTCTACGCGCTGCTGGCCGGACACGCTCCCTTCACCGGCGACTCCGCGGCGTCGATCATCATCGCCACCGTCCAGCAGCCGCATCCGCCGATTCGGGACACCAGGCCGGACATCAGCGAGGCCACCGCTCGACTGCTCGACCAGTGTCTTTGGAAAGATCCCGCGAACCGGTTCGCCGATGCGGCGGCGCTGGTCGAGGCGCTGCAGATCTGCAGAAACGCCCTCACCGATTCGGACAGCGAGCGGACGGCGCTCGTCGCGCTGACGAATCTGCAGGGGCGGCCGGAGGTCGGACAGCCGCTGCCACCGCCGACGCCCACCCCGCCGGCCGGCGGCGCCGGCAGCGACCGGACCGTTCGGGTCGCGACGGCGCCGCGGGCGCGCCGCCCGATGCCCCTCGCCATCGCTGCTCTCGTGCTGCTCGCGCTCGCCGCGGTTCTCTACTTCAGCCGCGCCCGGCTCTTTGCACCGCCGGTCATCGGTCTGGCGAGCGGACCGGAAGAGGCGGAGTGGATCCGCTGGGCCGCCGAGGAGTTCGCGAAGACCGATGCGGGCAAGGGCGGCGTGATCCGCGTCCTGCCGATGGCAGCCGCGGAAGCGGAGAAGAACCTGCTGAACGGCGATCGCAGCATCAACGCGTGGATCTCGACGACCGCCCTGACGCGCAGCGCGTTCGAGCGGGACTGGAAGTCGAAATACAACAGCGATCCGATCGTGCGCGCGGAAGTCCTCGGCGTGACACCGCACGTCTTCGTCATGGTCAAGAGCCGTCATGACCAGTTCGCGCAGAAATACGGAGCGCTGAACTTCAAGACGCTGCGGGCCGCGCTGACCGAGCCGGGCGGCTGGAAGACGATCGGCGAGAAGCCCGAATGGGGACGTTTCACGTTCGCGATCACACGCCCTGCGGTCTACGAGAGCGGTCTGGCCACTCTCGCCCTGATCGCATTCGACTACCACGGCAAGGACGAGGGGCTGACCAGTGCCGAGGTGTCCTCGCCGGCGTTCGCGGAGTGGGCGGGCGGGTTCATGCGCGGTTTCAGGATCGACGGCAACCCGGCCCAGATCGTCGACACGATCGTGCTGAAGGGTCCCTCTGCGTATGACGGGGTCGTCACCTACGAGAGCCTGGTCATGAGGGAGCTGGACGACATCGAGGATCGATGGGGAGCGGCTCAGCTCGTGTATCCGGCCGTCAACATCTGGAACGAGACGACGTACTTCGTGCTCGACACGCCGTGGAACACCCCGAAGGCACGGAAGGTCACCGAGGACTTCCTGCAGTTCCTTCTGTCGGAGACGGC
>DATKCA010000209.1:0-2500 GCA_035544675.1 Thermoanaerobaculia bacterium
TCGCTCGACAGCGTGGCCAGCATTTCGGACGAATACGACGAACAGATCGTCTCCAAGTACGGGGGCGAAACGGCCATCGAGCGGCTGCGGAGCAATCGAAAGATCTCCACCGCTTCGAGTCCACAGAACAATTAGCTCGCCAGATTGCTGTTGGCGGGCATTTGCTGTTAGCGGCATATCGATTGCTGTTGAGGAGGTAGATGACCACTCGTTGGGGTACAGGTGCGGCGCTCGGCGCCTCCATTCTGATGCTCGCCCTCGCGGCGGGCTGTACGGGTGGAACCGAGGGAGCGGCGGCGGAAGAGGCCGGTTTGACCAGGAACGGAGTGGAGTCGGCGAGCCAGTCGAGCGTCGATCCGCGCCAGCGGCTGGACCAGATCAGCCCGGCAATCCCGCTCTACGCCGGCGCCCAGTATCGCGACGACCTCACCCGTCGTGACGCCGTCGCCATCCGCAACCAGTACGGTCCGAACGCTCAGGTCTACACGCTCGCCAGCAACGACTCCTATCCCCAGGTCTTCCACTACTACACCACCTACCTGGCCCAGTACCGCGGCTTCCCGGCCCAGGAGACGTACCCGCCCGTGAAGCAGAACTGGCGCACGCTCGAGGTTCAGCTCAACCAGGCCATGCAGGACCCCTTCATTCCCGGGGAAGGCCTCAAACCGGGCATGAACCAGGTCATCCTCCAGGTGGCCGAGACCGAGGCGCAGCCGAAGACTGTGATCCGCTACATCGTGGCACCGCCGCAGCCCGCGCCGGTGACAACGGCGGGCGCAAGCGACTCCGGGCAGACCGCGGTTCGGTAGTGTGTATCCCTTCCGCCGCATCCTGATCCCGACCGACTTCTCGACAGCCTCGGAGTGGGTCTTCGATGATGCCGTCCGGATCGCCGGCACCGACCATGCCGAGATCCTCATCCTCCATATCCGGATGACCTCGAAGGCGCATCCCGACGAGCTGCGCTTTCCCGCCGATCCTTCTCTCTACGAATATGCGGAGAAGCAGGAGCTGGAGCTGCTGCGGGACCGTGTCCGCCGGGCCAATGCGCACGTGGCCACGCGGCTCGTCGTCAAGAAGGGCCCCGAGGCCGGAACGGAGATCTGCAGGACGGCCGTGGAAGAAGACGCGGACCTGATCGTGATCGCCACTCACGCGCGGCATCACGTGGCGCACCTGCTGATCGGCTCGACCACCGTCTCCGTCATCGCCGACCCGCCGGCGCCGGTGCTGTCCATCCGCTACGGAGTGCGGAAGCGCACCACTCTCAGACGGATCGTCGTCCCGGTGCATCTGAAACAGACCTCGCGCGCCGCCTTCGACCTGGCCACGGCCATCGCCACGCGGGAGGGCGGCGAAGTGCACGCCGTGACGGTCTGCTCTCCGGCCGCTCGCGGGGAAGCGGAGGCGCACATCGCCGCGCTGGCGTCCAGCGCGGCCGGCGTGAGGACGCACATCATCACGGGGAATGACATCGAGCGGGAGATCGTCCGCTTCGCCCAGTCGAGCGACGCCGACGTGATCTTCCTCAACTCGCAGGGCCCGGTCGGCGATGCCAAGGCGGCCATGATCCGTCACGCTTCCACGCCGGTGATGGTGGTGCCGAAGTAGATGCAGATCCGGAACGCCGGCGAGAACGACGTCTCCCTCATCCTCCGATTCATCCGCGACCTGGCGGTTTACGAGAAGCTCGAGCACAAGGTGGTGGCGACGGAAGAGCGGGTGCGGGAGACCCTGTTCGGAGAGCGCCGCTACGCGGAGGTCATCATCGCCGAGGATGAAGGCGGGCCGCTTGGCTTCGCGCTCTTCTTCCACAACTACTCCACGTTCCTGGCGCGGCCGGGGATCTACCTGGAGGACCTCTTCGTGAAGCCGGAGGCCCGCGGGCGCGGCGTCGGTCGCGCGCTGCTCTCGCGGCTCGCGGCGATCGCGCTGGAGCGGCGGTGCGGGCGCCTGGAGTGGGCGGTGCTCGACTGGAACGAGCCGGCCATCGGGTTCTACCGGAAGCTCGGAGCGGTGATGCTGGACGACTGGCGCATCTTCCGTTTGACGGGCCAGGCGCTGGAGGGTCTGGCCAGGGGTCATTCCGAGCGTTAGCGAGGAATCTGGGTGGCCGGGCGGTACGACAGCGCGCCGCCCGTCCACCCAGATCCCTCGCTACGCTCGGGATGACACCGGCTTGGGCGCGTGCCTGAACCTCGGCGCGCAGCAGCTCTTCGCCAGCGCGAGGCGGTCGCGCCTCATGGCCCGGTCATCCTTCATCGCCTCCATCACCGAGTCGAATACACGCCTGGCCGTTCCGCCGTCCGGCGGCGTGAGGCTGTAGGTCATCCACTTGCCGTTGCGGCGCGCGCTGACTAGCCCGGCCTCCCGCAGGTAGGCGAGGTGGCGGGAGATGGTCGGCTGCGGCTGGCCGAGCACGTCGATGAAGAAGCAGACGCAGACCTCCCCTTCCCTCATCAGGTTGAGCAGCCTGAGCCGGGTGCCGTCCGAGAAGACC
>DATKCA010000210.1:0-2683 GCA_035544675.1 Thermoanaerobaculia bacterium
GATCGAGTAGGGCAGCATCATCGATACGACCGTGCCGATCCCCGTCGACTTCACGTAGCGCTGGCAGAACACCACCACGAGGGGGAAGTAGGGCATGAGCGGCGTGATGATGTTCGTCGACGAATCGCCGACGCGGTACGCCGCCTGCGTCAGCTCCGGCGACAGGCCGAGCTGCATGAGCATCGGCACGAAGATCGGGGCCAGGAGGGCCCACTTCGCGGACGCCGAGCCGATCAGCAGGTTCACCATCCCGGTGAGGATGATGATCCCGACGATCGTGATCTGCGCCGGCAGCCCCATCACCTTGAGAGCGTCGGCACCCTTCAGGGCGAACAGCGCGCCGAGGTTCGACTCGCCGAAGGCGGCGATGAACAGCGAAGCGAAGAAAGCCATCACGATGTAGTAGCCCATCGTGCTCATGGCCTTGCTCATCCCCTTGATGATGTCGCGGTGCGACTTCACCGTTCCGGCGCGGTAGCCGTACACCACGCCGGGGATGAGGAAGAACAGGAAGATCAGCGGAACGATCGACTGCATCAGCGGGGCGGTGGAGGCGGTGAGACTGCCCTCCGGTGAGCGAAGCGGTGAGTTGGCCGGCAACGAGGCTCCCACCAGAAGCGCCAGGGCGATCACCGTCGCCAGGAGGGCCGCGCGCAATCCGCTCTTCTCGCGCGCTCCCAGGTCCTCGAGCTTCACGAACTCGCTGACGTCGCCGTCGACGGTCAGCGATTTCAAACGCGGCTCGATGACGCGATCGGTCAGGTACCAGGCCACGCCGATGATCAGGAAGCTCGACACGCCGGTGAAGAGCCAGTTGCAAAGCGGATTGACGGTCCGGTCGGCGTCGATGATCTGCGCGGCCGCCTGCGTCAGCCCGGAGAGCAGCGGGTCGAGGCTCGAGGGAATGAAGTTCGCGCTGAACCCGCCCGATACGCCGGCAAAGGCGGCGGCGATCCCGGCCAGCGGATGCCGGCCGGCGGCGTAGAAGATCACCCCTCCGAGCGGAATCACCAGAACGTACCCGGCGTCCGCGGCCGTGTGGCTGATGATCGCCACCAGCACCAGCATCGGCGTGAGCAGCTTCGCCGAGGTGACGTTGAGCATCGACTTCAGGCCGGCGTTGATGAACCCCGTGTGCTCGGCCACACCCACGCCCAGCAGCGCCACCAGCACCACTCCGAGAGGATGGAATCCGGTGAAGATCGTGACGATCCGCGACACAAAGCTGGCCAGCGTCGAGGGGGCCAGCTGGTTCCTGATCTCGATCGGCTTGTCGGTGCGCGGATCGATCTCGCTGAACTGCATCGGCGCCAGGATCAGGGAAACGATCCAGACGACGACGAGCAGGATGAAGAAGAGTGCCGCCGGGTCGGGCAGGCGGTTGCCCACGCGCTCGATCGTGTCGAGCGCCCGGTCGACGAAGCCCCTGCGCGGGGGTGGAGGGGCGGACTGACCGGTGTCGTCGATCGTCATGTCAGAGGCGCGACAGTTTAAGGGTGAACGGGCCGCGGTGCAAAACCTTGCCTCATCGCTCCGGACGGGTTGTCTCGCTGCCTGAGAGGCGCGTGCAAGGGAGGCCAACCTGCGTTATATTGCGTTCACTGTGAACAAGCCGCCGCGGTGGGCCGTGGTACTGCTCGCGCTGCTGGTGACCGGCAGCGCATTCGCGCAGAGCGAGACGCCGTCCGCGCAGTATGCCGAGGAGATCGAGGTCCGCGTCATCGACGTGGACGTCGTGGTCACCGATCGCAAAGGCAACCGGCTGACGAACCTGACCCGCGGCGACTTCGAGCTCTACGAAGCGGGGAAGCGGGTCGACATCGCCTACTTCTCGCGCACTGCCGGCGGCCGTGTCGCCGACGTCCCTCTTCCCGGTGTCCAGACCGCACCCGCGGGCACGGAAGTCGTCGCCATCGCGCCACAGGCGGCGCCGCGCATCCCGCTGACGTGGATCATCTTCATCGACCAGACCAATCTCATGCCTCAGTCGCGCAATCGATCGATGCGGGCGTTGCAGAGTTTTGTACAGAACGCCATCTCGCGAGGCGACCGCGGCGTGATCGCCCTGAACAACGGCCGCTCCTTCAAAATCCGGCATGGCGTCACCGCCGATCCGAAGCTCCTGATGGAGACGCTGGCGAAGATCGAGAAGGAGCGTGTCCCGGTCAGTCCGACGAGGAGCCGCACCAACAGCCTTCTCAATCAGATGCGCCGCGGCGAGGCGGACTTTGGTGCAGGTCAGCCGTTCCAGATGGACCACGAGTTGTTCATGGCCACGACGGCGGGCGACGAGATCCAGGCCATCATCAACGAAGAAGCGGCTCGGACCAGAAGCGCGATCGCTGCTATGAGCGCGCTGCTCGACTCGCTGGCCACGGTCGATGGCCGGCTCGCGCTGGTCTATGTCGGCGCAGGATTCAACACTCTGCCGGCCGCCGATCTCGCGGCCACCTGGCGGGCGCGCTACGGACCGCGCTTCCAGGGGATCTCTTCCGAACCGCGTCCGGAGGAGCAGACCGAGCCGATCGAGCGTGAGATCACGCGGCTCTACAACAATCTGAGCGCGCTGCGCGTCACGGTCTATTCGATCCATGGCGGAGAGCAGGGCGGCGGTCCGACTTCGCCCGAAGACTCCGGCTCGACCGATACCATGATGACCATGTCCACGGACATCGGTCAGCTC
>DATKCA010000211.1:0-18765 GCA_035544675.1 Thermoanaerobaculia bacterium
ATACTTCCCGGCCGTGACCCGCCTGCTGCAGATCCGGCAGCTGGCGGCGGCGAGCGACATCCAGCGCGGCGCCCTCAAGACCGCCGTCGACGAGGCGTTGCTCGCCGTTCCGGGCGAGCTGGAGAAGCGTGCCGCGGAGAGGACGCTCGCGGCGGAGGAGCGCAAATACATGATCTCCACCGGCACGATGAAGGGGTCGATCGAGCCGGGAGACGCCACGCCCGATGTGGCGCGCGAGCTCTCCGAGGTGAATCGACTGCTGAGTGGGACGCTGGACGAGCAGAGCGAGGGGCGCCGGCGTCTGAAGGTGCTGACGGACGCGCTGGCGCCGCGTCCCGGAGGTTAGCCCCCCGTGTGCCGGCCGGCTGTTGGAAGCCGGCCGGCAGTCAGCCTCCCTGAACGGCGCGCCGCAGCGCGGCCCGCGCCAGCAGGCGCGTGGAATCGAGCGCCGGCAGCGGAGAATTCGCGTCGTTCATGATGAGCGGGATCTCGGTGCAGCCGAGCACCACGGAGTCGCAGCCTTCGTCTCTCATCCGCCCGATGACCCGCTGAAAATACGCAACCGCCTCGGGCTTGAAGACGCCGTAGACCAGCTCCTCGAAGATGATGCGGTTGATCTCCACGCGCTCGATCTCGTCAGGCCGGACGTATTCGATTCCACGCCGCTCGAGCTTCTCCGGATAGACCTCGCTCTCGACGAGATAACGCGTCCCGGTCAGGCCGACGCGCCGGAACCCGCGCTCACGGGCGTGATCGGCCACGACGCCGGCGATGTGCAGCCACGGGAGCGGCGACCGGCTCTCCACGAACGGCAGCGCCTGGTGGACCGTGTTGTCGGGGCAGATCAGAAAATCGGCGCCGGTCCTGGCCAGCTTGCCGGCCGACGAGAGCATCAGCTCCCCCACACCCTGCCAGTCTCCCCGATAGATGCACTTCATGTACTCCCCGAGAGAGTGCGTGTGCATCGACACTTCAGGGTGGTCATGCGGGCCCAGGACCTGCGCACCCTCGATGCAGATGGTTCGATAACAGAGAGCGGCACCCTCTGCCGAACAACCCACGATACCGATGTGCTGCGTCACAGGAACCTCACGATCTGCTCGACGTGGCGCCACTCCGTCGCCCCGTTGCCGATGGCCACGCGGATGCCGTAGCGGTCGCGCAGCTTCGTGTGCGACACGAACACCTTGCCGCTCGAGTTGATCCGTTCCAGCAGAGCGGCATTCTCCTCGTCGGAGCCTTTCCTGCGGAACACGACCACGCTCAGCGACTGCGGCGCCAGCAGCTCGACGTCCGGCCGCTTCTCCAGCTCCTCGGCCAGACGTTTCGCGAAGGCAACGTGGTCGCGTATGACCGCACGGAGCCGGTCGACACCGTAATGCTCGAGGACCAGCCAGAGCTTGAGAGCACGGAAGCGGCGGCCGAGCTGCAGGCCGTAGTCCATGTAATTCACCTCGGCCGTGTCGGTCGTCTTCAGGTATTCGGGCACGAGCGAGAACGTCTCCCGGAGGATGTCCGGCTTGCGCGTGTACAGGACGCTGCAGTCGATCGGCGTGAAGAGCCACTTGTGCGGGTTCACGACGATGGAGTCCGCCGCCTCGATTCCATCCCACAGCCACCGGAAAGACGGCTCGATGGCGGCCGATCCCGCATAGGCGGCGTCCACGTGCAGCCACATCCTCTCGCGCCCGGCGATCTGGCCGATGGCCCGGACCGGATCGACGGATGCCATGGACGTGGTCCCCACTGTCGCAACGACCGCGCACGGCAGCCGGCCGGCCGCGCGGTCGCCGGCGATGGCCTCCTCCAGCGCATCCGCTCGCATGCGAAAGGCCTCGTCGCTCGGGATCTTGCGCACACCCCGCGCGCCGAAGCCGAGGGCCAGCGCGGCCTTCTCGATCGACGAGTGTGCATGCTCGGAGCAGTACACGACGAACGGCGGCAGGCCGGAGAGGCCGTCCCGCCGCACGTTCAGCCCCATCGCCTCCCGCGCCGCCGCGATGGCCAGGAACGAGTTGATCGACGCCGTGTCGTTGATGATCCCGAACAGGTTTCCCGGGAGCCCGAGCTCCTCACGCAGCCAGCGGAGGACGAGCGTTTCCAGCTCCGTGAGCGCGGGCGATGTCTTCCACAGCATCCCGTTGGCATTGAGCGCCGCCGAAACGAGCTCGCCGAGGATTCCGGCCTGGGAGCCGGTGATGGAGAAGTAGGCGAAGAATGCCGGATGGTTCCAGTGAGTGATCCCGGGGAGGATCTTCGACTGGAGCTCGGCGATCAGCTCGTCGTAGCCGCGTCCCGATCGCGAAGGCGCACCGGCAAACTGACGCTCGATCTCCCCCGGCTGCACGCGGGACAGGACGGCGTGCTGGTCGATGTCGTCGAGATAGTCCGCGACCCAGTCGACGAGCCTGTGACCGGCGGCGCGGAACGCGGAGCTGTCCGGATCCAGTTTCGGCATCGCCCTAGCAGATCACAGTTCGATCTACGAGGCGCCCCTGCCGGACAGCACGGCGGGGATGGTGCGCAGCAGAATCTTGAAGTCGAGCGAGGGCGACCAGTTGTCGATGTACTGCAGGTCGAGCTTCATCCAGCGCTCGAAGTCGACGTTGTTCCGGCCGCTCACCTGCCAGAGGCACGTCAGCCCCGGCTTCATCGACAGCCGGCGCCGATGCCACCGGTGATACGCCTCCACCTCCTCGGGGATGGGGGGGCGGGGGCCGACCAGGCTCATGTCGCCTCTCAGCACGTTCCAGAGCTGCGGCAGCTCGTCGAGCGAGAACCGGCGCAGGAAGCGGCCGACCGGCGTGACGCGAGGATCGACCTTCGACTTGAAGACCGGCCCGGTCATCTCGTTGAGATGGTTCAGCTCCGCGCGGCGCTGGTGCGCGTCGGCGATCATCGTCCGGAACTTGTAGAGCGTGAAGATGCGGCCGTTCAGACCGATCCGCTCCTGCTTGAAGAAGACCGAGCCCGGCGAGGACAGACGGATGGCCAGCGCGGCGAAGAGGATGATCGGCGCCGCGAGCAGCAGCAGCAGCATGGACACGGAAACGTCCAGCAGCCGCTTGGCCGCCAGCTGCGTCTCGTTCGACGGCGTGGTCGTGAAGGTGAGGAAGGGGATGCCCTCCAGCTCCTCCAGCTCGATGCGCGCCACGCGGTTCGGAAAGATGTTCATGGCCACTCGCGTGCGGATGCCCAGCTCTTCGCACATCAGGAAGATCTGCTTCATCTCGTCGAGCTTCTTCCGCGTGACGGCGAACACGATCTCGTCCACCGGCTCCGCCATCGGACTCTCCAGAATCCGCTTCAGGTCGGGAACAGCACCGAAGACCCGATATCGCGCCCAGCCGTTCGGCAGCCGATGCCCGTCTGTCACGAACCCGAGGATCTTGTAACCCCAGTAGTTGTGGCCGGCGATCATGCGGGCCACGTCGGTGGCGCGGCGGCCCGTGCCCACGATGAGGATCGTGCGGTAGTTGAGGCCCTTGGAGCGGACGTAGCGCGCCAGCACGCGCACGAGGATCTTCTCGGCCACCAGGAAGATCGCCGAGAGCAGGGCGAAGAGAATGAACCAGGCCCGCGAGAGCTGTCGCAGCGGCATCAGATAGGCCACCGTGGCCAACAGGACATTCCCGACGATGACCACGCGGAAGATGGTCAGCGCTTCTCGGGTCAGCGGGATCGTGCGGTGACTGTGGTAGCTGTGATAGCTGAACAGCAGGATCGACCAGATGACCAGAATCAGGGGGAAGATCTTGAGGTAGTCCTGGAGGGGGAAGAGACCGGTCGGGAAGTGCTGGGGAAAGACGACGGGGAGCACGACGTCACGGATGAAAAATGCCGTGAAAAAGGCTGCCGACGTTAGAACGAGGTCGGCGAAGTAGACGATCCTCGCAATCAGTCGCGCCTGTTGTTTCAGCATCAGTACTCGTCGCGTCGAATTTACTGCAATTCGCGCCGATCCGGTATACGGCGCAACCCGGCCAAGCGTCTAGGGAACCAGCTCTTCGAACAGGCGCTCGTACGCATCGGTGACCGCTTCCCAACTGTACCGCTCGGCAGCACGCGACCGGGCCGGAGCCCGCCTCTCTTCGCCTTCTTCCGGATGCACGAGCCAGTCCCGCAGGCGGGCGGACAGTGACTCGGCAGGCCGGAGCTGAAAATAACCAACGGAAGCCCCGCCGACTTCCCGGTTCTCAGGAGTGTCGTGCGCCAGCACCGCCCCGCCCGACCCCATCGCCTCGATCAGCGCAGGATGCGTTCCGCCGACCTCCGTGGCCTGGACATAGATGAGAGCGTTGCGCTGCAGCGTCCGGTAGTCCGCCCCGTAAATCGCGCCTGGAAAGCGGACCGACGGCCCGGCGTGACGATGCAGCTCCTCCACGAGGTCCTTCGCATACAACCCCTCCCCGACCATGACCAGCGGTGGCGCGTCGCTCAACTTCTCATACGCCTCCACGACCTCGAGCGGGTTGTTCTCCGGCTCGAAGCGGCTGACATAGAGGATGTAGTTCCGGGGCCCGAGGTCGAGGCGGTCCAGGACGTCGGAGTCCGCCTCCTGGGGAAAGTCCGCGCCGTACGGGATCATCACCGGACTGGAACTGAACTGGTCCCGGTAGTAGCCCGCGATGACCTCGGCGTCGGCCACCACGGCACTGGCCAACGTTGCGGCAAGCGCTTCGCCGGTCGCGTAGACGAGGCGGCCCATCGCGTTCCACTTGCGCCGCTTCCGCTCGATGCCGTCGACGTTGATGGCGACGGGAAGTCGCGCGGCGCGCAGGATGGGGATGGTGAAGGCGTTGGCGGCGTTGCAGAGCAGGATGACGTCGAAGTCGCGGCGCAGCGCATCGAGTGCGGAGAGGAACGTGTGGGAGACGGTCTCGAGGTACTTGTGCCCGATGGCGGGGATCACGATCCGGCGGACGCCATTCCAGGTGCGCTGCACCGGTGACGACACCGGCGTCCCCACGCGACAGTAGACCGTCACGTCGTGGCCCCGTTCGACCAGCCGCGCGGAGAGCTCGGCCACGAACGTCTCGAATCCGCCGTAGCGGGGTGGTACACCGCGGGTTCCGAGGATCCCGATGTTCATCCGAGGATCCCGATGTTCATTGGAACCACCCGGCCAGGGAGCGGTCGGAGACGCGGCGGCGGGCCTGCACGGCCCGGCGCTTCGCGGAGATGCGCCGCCGGTTCCTCCACAGCCATCCCAGCGCGGGCAGCGAGCTTCGCTCCACGGTCACCACGGCACCGATGGTCACGAGATCGCGGAAAAGCTCGAACGGCGAGTTGCGCAGCGCGAGGTACATCCCCTCGTTCTTCAGGCGCAGCAGGAAGCGGTTCTTCACCGAGTGCATGTTGATCGCCGCCGGCAGCGACCGGCGCGCGGCCGGAGTGACGCGACGGACGTGATGCGCGACGGCATCGGGCACGTAGAGCGAGCGCCATCCCATCAGCCTTCCGCGCCACGCCAGGTCGGCGTCTTCACGGTAGGCGAAGAAGTCCTCGTCGAAGACCTCACCGTCGATCGCCACGTCATCGAGGAACGACCGCCGGTACATCCCCGCCGCGCCGGA
This sequence comes from Thermoanaerobaculia bacterium, assembly GCA_035544675.1. Lineage (GTDB taxonomy): Bacteria > Acidobacteriota > Thermoanaerobaculia > Gp7-AA8 > Gp7-AA8 > DATKCA01. Next base: position 5,577 of record DATKCA010000211.1, read on the forward strand.
AACGCCGAACACTTCCGCATCGCCGTCCTCGAAGTCCGGCTCGCCCTGCCCGATGTCGAGATGCCGCCCGGAGCGGGTCATCCGGATCCCTTTGGAATCGACGCGAGCCGGATCGTCCGCCAGCAGCAGCTTCCCGGTCGCGGATCCGAACTTCCCGCCGGCGATCTGGAGCGACGATACGAGCTCCGCGCAGTATTCGGCCTCGAGAAAACAGTCCGGATTGAGAAGGAGAACGAACTCGCCTTTCGATGCGCCGATGCCCTGATTCGCCGCGGCCGCAAAGCCGCGATTGTCATCGTTGCGGATGACGTCTGTAGCCGCCTTGCCGATGATGGCCGGCCAGTCGTCCACCGAGGCGTTGTCCACCACGATCAGCTCGCGCTCGAGGTGTGTCTGCCGCCGGATGCCTTCGAGGCACCGCTGCAGGTAGGGCGCGCTGTTCCAGGTGATGAGGACGATCGAGACTAAGGGCTGTCGTCCCATCGGCTGACGGCCTTCTTCAGCACTCCGGCGTAGGCGCGCAGCGCGTCCCAGCGGCTCTTGCTGCCGTTGCGGAAGCCGAGGAATGCGGCGCCGCAGCGCAGGAACATGCCGGCCACGATGGCCCAGCGCAGCGCTTCGGCCTGCGGGCGGGAGAACCACTTCTTCGCGTAGCGGAACATGTTGCGATACCAGAGATCGATGAACAGGCCGTACGGCATGTGCTCGAGACTGGCCCCGCCGAAATGCCGCGCCGTAGCGGCGGGCACGACGTAGAGCTCCTTCTGCGCTTCGGCCAGCCGCCGGCAGTAGTCGACATCCTCGAACCATGCCGGCGAGAACTGCTCGTCCAGCGGGCCGACCTCTTCGAAGACTTCCCGGCGCACCAGCAGCGCGGCGGCTGCCGGCTGCTCGACGCGCTCCGGCACCGACAGCTGGAGGTCATGATACCGGTAGTGCGACGTGGCCCGATTCCTCGGGAACAGCTTGTCGAGCAGCAGCGCCTCGGCCGCCAGAGCATGCAGCGTCGGCAGGCGTCGCAGCTGGAAGTTGCGCTGCGAGTCGCCGCTCTCATCGGCCAGCAGCGGCGCGGCTGCCGCGGCCGTGGGATGGCTCTCCAGAAACTCGCGCAGCAGCGTGACCGCTTTCGGATCCAGCTCGCAGTCCGGATTCAGGAGGAAGACATACTTTCCCTTCGACTGGGAGAAGGCCCGGTTCGTCCCGGCCGCGAACCCGTCGTTGATCGCGCCCCGGACGATGTGCGCGGCAGCCTCGCCCAGGCGCTGCAGCGTCGAGTCCGCCGATGCGTTGTCATAGACCACCACTTCGTACTGGAGACCTTCGCAAGCCCCCGGGATCGATCGCAGGCAGCGCTCGATCCACCGTTCGCTGTTCCAGGTGACGATGAGGATGGAGATGTCCAGCGGGCGGACTTCGGTGACGGATGACGGCGTGAGCGCGGGCGTGACGGGAAACACCGCCGCGGCGGCGGCTCCGGCGCTCTTCATCGTTGCCTCAGCCATTTCTCGACTGCCTCTACGAGTGGTTGCGTCACTTTCCCCCATGCGAACCGCGGCCGCACCCGCTCGAGATTCTTTACGCATGCCAGATGAAAAACGTCGTCTGTGAGCAGCCGCCGGATGGCAGCAGCCACAGCAGTGACGTCCTCCGGCGGTACGACGATCCCGAGGCCTTCCTGTTCCACCAGTTCTGCAGCGAAGCCCTTTGCGGTAGCGATGACTGGAGTGCCGGCCGCAATCGCGTCGAATACGCGGGTGCGGATGGAAAACTCGGCCTCCGCCGTAGGGCGGTGCAGCATGATAGCGATTTTGCCTGATCGCAGCCACGACAATCGCTCCCCGTACGGAACCCACTCCGAATTTGCCGACACGTGCGGGCCGCCCGTGGCCAGAAGGGCGTCGAAGCGGTCCTCCCTCCGGCGATCGATCAGTTCCCGGTTCGGCCGGTTGCGGCCGAGGAACAGGAGCTTGCAGCGCGTGCCATCCGCGTTGAGCCGGACCACGGCGTCGATGGCCGTCCGCGGATCGAGCCATTCCCAGACCCCTCCGCCCCAGATGACCACCTGATCCTGCGGCCTGGCACAGCTGCCCGTCTCGTCGAGGTCGACGCCGAATGGGACTTCGATCCAGGGCGCATCGTTGCTCTGCAGCTTGTCGTAGAAACGCCGCTGGCTCGCGGCCGCGCAGATCAGGAGGTCGCTGCGGCTGAGCGCTTTGGTGAGACGCGACCACTCGGCGGCCAGATGAACGCGTTGTCGCAGCGACGGCGAGCTGCCGTACAACTCCCGCAGCTCGAGTACGGTCGGGTCGAAGAGGTCGTAAGCAATCTTCTGCTTCGGATGCGCCTTCTTGAAACCGCGTGACGGCTGGCCGATCAGCACCGCGGCGGAGCGGATGAAGACGCGGGCTTCGTCGCTGGAGCGGTCGAGGACACGAAGGGCCGCCAGGAATGGCGGCGCCCCACCCTCCAGCTTCGCCACCAGTGTGGTAGGGGCGATGCGGGCCATCTCGCGCGCGAGGTGCCAGGCGCGAATCCCCGGCCCGGCCATCCGCTCGCCCACCACATCGGGTGTGGCCACCACCACCGTCGACATCGCGCGGAGACTATCACTCGAGGCGATCGAGATTGACGCTGCCGGCGGTCACCTTCAGCTCGATCCGGCCGGAGCGCCCGATGACGACCGGCGCGCTCCCATACAGGTCTCCCGTCGGCGGCAACTGGAAGTCCCGTCCGGCCAGGTTGATGGCCACAGGCTGCCGGGCGGCATAGTGCAGTCGCGCCTCACCGGCCCGGGCCAGGAACGAGACGGAGTTGCCGCCGTGCAGCATCCACCCGCCCCGATAGTTGAAGCGCGCGACCTGGTACATGTGCGGGTACAGCTCTCCGCCGTTCTTGACCAGGTGCGCATCCTCGAAGTGGACGACGCGGCCGGGCTTGCGCCCGAAGAAAAAGAACGCCACCAGGAGCAGCGCGAAGATCGGAATCACGAGTGGAGCGCGAATGTGGTCGAACAGGCCGGGCCGGCGCCGTGTCGCAACGGCCAGAACGATGATCGCCACCACGACCACCGCCCCGGCCATGGCCGCGTCATTCAGCCGGATGAAGCTCGGAAACATGCGCGAGAAGTCGGCCTCGTGAATCCGCGATAACGCCTCACCGGCGACATTCTCCCCGTTCGCGATGTGAAACAGCCGCCAGGGATACGCCACGCCATGGACCACCAGCCCCGCGCTCCAGGCGGCGATGATCGGCACCCACACGCGAGACCACACCGCCGCGGCGCCGAGAGCGAGGACCGGGGTCAGAAAGACGATGTAGCGCAGCGGCGGGGACCAGCCTCCGTGCCACTCCGACCGCGGCACGAGATAGATGATGTAGAGAACCGACGCGATCATCCCGGCGCGGAATCCCTCCGGCATCGATCGCCAGCGCGTGAGCGCGAAGATGGCCAGGAGATAGAAGGGCGCCTGGAACAACAGGCCGGCCGCGCCGTCGAGGACGAGACCGAACAGTCCTGTGAGGTAGTGGCGCGGATCGGCAGGCAACGGTCCGGCAATCATTCCGCCGATGACGAATGCGGCGATCACGACGGCGGCGAGACCTCGCCGGCTGCCCACGAGCAGAAGCACGGCCAGCAGTGCAAATCGGAGCTTGAGCGCGGACAGCGCGATGAGTGCAACGACGCTCTTTCCGATCCGCCTCTGCCTCGCACCCCGCAGCGTCTCCAGGAAGAAGAACGCCCCCGGCACCTCGGGCCAGATCCGGGCGGCGTAGAAAACGACGGGCGGCGCAAACGCGAAGAGCGGAAAGACCGCCCGGGCCGTGCGGTCGTCGATCCCTTCATCCTCGAGCCAGCGCACCGTGGAGCGCACCAGAAGCGCGGCGAAGAGAACGATCGTCGCAACCGCGCCGTACAGGCCGCCGATGGCGTAGCCAGGCACGAGCAGCAGCGACAGCAGAGGCTCATGGTGCGAGTACTGCTCGCCGCGCGGACCCACGCGGTCTCCGATCTGCGGAACCAGGTCCGTTCTCCCGGTGGCCGAACGCTCCAGATAGGCGTACTGATTGGCGAGATCGAGATCGCCGTCACGGACGATCGACTCGGTCATCAGCAGGTAGAACGACTCGTCGCCGTCGATGGGAACGCGCACATTGGCCGGAATCAGCAGCGCGTAGAGGAGCAGCGCCACGAGGGCGGCCCGGTTCGCCGACCAGCGCACTTCCTCCGACGTGGCCAGCACGACCGAGAACACCACGAGCTTGGCGACGAAGAGGGCCACGCACGCCAGGAAGGGATCGAGCCCGGCGATCTGTCGCGACAGGACGTCGGCCACGACGTAGATCCCCACTTCGATGCCCAGGTACCGGCGCAGCGTTCGCCCATGGAAGACGATGAACGGCAGAAGGAGGAACACCAGGGCGGCGGCGACGAGATATGCCGTCACTGGAACGCTTCGACCTGCAGGCGCGCATCGGCCGGCAGCCGCTCGTCCGCGGTGATGCGCACGAGGGGCCCGAAAACGGGAACGCGTCCCGCGCCGTCGACCCACGCGCCCTGGCCGTAGTCGCGAACCAGACCGGCCGGGTCACGGGGCAGCCGGTTCCGCGAGCCGTAGTAGTGCTCCCGGCGAAGCCCGCCCCAGTCCGCGATCTCGCCGATGCGCACCTGGCCGCCCGGCTCCAGCCGCCCGATGACCGTGCCGCGCTCGAGCCGCGGCACGTTCGCGCCCGACAGAATGAGGTGCCGCGTGCCGTGCGGAACCTCGAGTGTGATCGTCTCGCCGGGCGAGAGGGCGGTGCGGATCTCGACGCGCGGAGCGGCCCGCGGCAGTCCCTTCAGCACGAGCGAGGGCGCGCGGGCCAGCACTCCGCTCCACGCGAAGAACATGGTCATGACGGTCGCCGCGACCGCGGCGGCCGTTCGCGCGCTCATGAACCCGAACCCGAAGAACCTCACCAGCGCGCCGGCCAGGAGGACGACCAGAGGCAGGGCCAGGGTCCGCAGCGGGATGGCCGGGGTGAAGAGCGCCGCAGCGATCGCGATGGCCGCGGCGAGCGGCGTCCATCGCAGCATGGCCACGATCGCCACCGCGACGCCGATCAGGAACAGCTCGCGGACGATCATCTGGGGAACGGGAATCCATCGCAGGAGCACGATCGCCCCGACCGTCAGCAGGACGGCGCGCCGGCGCGTCCACGGCCCCCCGAGAAAGGCGGTGCCGACGGCCAGACCCACCACGACTCCGAACCAGAGCAGCCGGTGCCGCTCGTCGGAAATCGCGATCTCCCCGCCGATGAGCAGAGGCACCGCGATCTGGATCACCCCTCGCCAGGCCGCGGCCATGCACGTCAGCACCACCGCGATGAGCGGAAGGGCGCGGTCGATGGGCGTCGCATGCACGACGGCGAGCCAGCAGGCAAATGCCGACACCGCGGCGGCGGCCAACCACGCCAACGAAAGTCTCAGCTTTGGAATCCTCGATCGATTTACGTAGTCACCGCATGATCCGTCGGGTTTCGGACGAAATCGGGATCGAAGCCTTCGATCGTTTCAGCCGTCAGGGCCGCACGATAAATGAGTCGCGCGTCTCCCTTCAAACGGACCTCCCGCAGCTCACCGTCGTGTTTCGTCAGCGAGACCTCCAGCGTGATGCCGCTGCGCGTGAGGACGGAGACGGGCGGTCTCACCTTGTTGAACAGCGTGCTCACCGCAACCGACGCGACCACGCCGGAGCCGCAGGAGAGGGTCTCCGCTTCGACACCGCGCTCGTACGTGCGCACCTCGATGGCGTTGGCCCCACGGACCACGACGAAGTTGACGTTCGTCCCGGCCGGCTGCATCTCGCCATGCATCCGGATGGCGCGCCCCAGCGACTCGATCTTCTGCTCCCAGAGATCGCCCTCCAGAAAGACGACGTAGTGCGGAACTCCCACCACGATCGAGCTGCCACGCACGGTCTGCCCGTCGATGCTCAGGGAGCGCTCGGCGCGAAACGAGTGCGGCGGCGGAAGGGAGATCGTGACCGCGCCTCCTTCCACTTCCGCGTTCACGATGCCGGCATCCGTCTCGATCGTCATCGTCCGCGCGGCGATCTCACTCACCACCGCGAAACGGGCCGCGCAGCGGGTGCCGTTCCCGCAGAACTCGCCCAGAGAGCCGTCCGCGTTGTAGTAACGCATGCGGAAGGAGGCCCGCGCCGAGCCTTCCACGAGGATGAGGCCGTCGGCCCCGACCGAGAGAGCCCGCGTGCAGATGCGCCGCGTCAGCCCGGCTGCATCGACGATCCGGCCGGCCCGGTCGTCGATCACGACGAAGTCGTTTCCGCCGCCCGCCATCTTCGTGAAAGTGATCGGATCTTGTTTGCCGGATTGATCTTGCGCCGCGGACGTCATCGGAATTTTCGCCTGCTCCGCCGGTTTCCACCGGCGGTCCCTTATTCTCGCACGGACGAGGCCAGCCGGCGCGAAACGCGGGCGGCCCGAATTCGTCAAACCAGGGGCGGAAATCGCCTGATGATGACCATCCGGAGGAATCCCTTGAAACTGTTCTCCCGCCACGCTGCCGCAGCGATCCTCATCGCATCGATGAGCCTGCCGGCCGTCCCCCAAGAGACCCCCAGCGAGCTCCCCATCCTCACCGAGAACATCGACGTCCGCATCATCAACATCGACGTGGTCGTGACCGACCGGAGGGGAAACGTCATCACCGGGCTGAAGAAGGACGACTTCCTCATCTTCGAGAACGGCGTCGCCAAGCCGATCTCGAACTTCTTCGCGGTCGAGAACAGCAGGCCGGTGGCCGTGGCCACGGACGGCGTCGAACAGCCGGTGGAGACGGCCGCCGAGGCCGCCGCCGTGAACGAGTCGCTCCGGCGACGGATCATCTTCTACGTCGACAACCTCTCCCTCGCGCCGTTCAACCGCAACCGGGTCTTCACGCAGATGAAGGAGTTCATCAAGACCACGATGCGGCCGGGCGACGAGGCCATGATCGCCACGTTCAACCGCAGCATGAAGGTGCGCGTACCGTTCACCCGCGACTTCGTCACGCTCAACCAGGCCCTCGACGCCATCGCCGGAGAAAGCGCGATGGGGACGACCAACCTGAGCGAGCGCAAGAGCACCGAAGATCGGATCCGCGATGCCCAGTCGTACGACGAGGCCATCGTCACGGCCCGCACTTATGCCTCCTCGGTCGAGCACGACCTGCGTCAGAGCGCGGCATCGATCAACGGCCTGATGAGCACTCTGGCCGGACTGGAAGGCAAGAAGATCCTCGTCCTCACCAGCGAAGGCTTCCCGATGCAGCCCGGTCGCGAGATGTTCCAGTTCATCGACGAGATCGCGCGTGAGAAGAGCTGGAGCTTCAGCGGCTCCCTCCTGGAAGGCATGACCTTCGACTCCACGTCGCTGATCCAGTCGATCGCGCGTACGGCGAACGCGAACAACATCACGCTGTACACCGTTCACGCGGCCGGCCTCACGGGCGGCAGCGACATGAGCGCGGAGAACGCTCGTCCGACGCCCATCAGCGTCTCACACGCCGCGATCAGCAACACGACCGAGTCGATGCAGGTCATGGCCGAGATGACCGGCGGCCTGGCCTCGGCGCGGACCAACAATTTCAAGGACGCCTTCGCACGCATCCAGCGCGACCTGGAGAGCTACTACTCACTCGGCTACCGGGCCGGAACGCAGCGCGTCGACCGCCAGCGCTATGTGCAGGTCCGCCTCAAGCAGCCCAAGGGCTTCATCGTCCGAAACCGCCAGACGTTCGTCGAGAAGTCGACGTTCGCCGAGATGAACGATCGCGTCATCGCCAACCTGCTCTATCGCACCCGTGACAACGACCTGGGGATCCTCGTTCGCACCGGGGCGCCGGAAGCCGCCGGCGACGGGCTGTTCCAGGTGCCCATGGAAATTCAGATCCCCATGGACTCGCTCACGCTGCTTCCGCAGGGCGAGACCGAATTCGTCGGCGGCTTCGACGTCTACGTGGCCGTGGCCGACAAGAACAACGACATGTCCGAGGTGTCGAGGAAGTCGCATACGCTGAGGTTGCCGGCAAGCGATCGCGATCGCGCCAAGGGCAAGCACTACACGTATTCCGTCGATCTCCTGATGGAGAAGGGCCTGAACAGGATCTCCATCGGGGTGGTGGACAACATCTCGAACCAGGCCGGCTTCGCGCGCGAACAGGTGATCGCTCAGGACCTGCGCTAGGCCTAAGGACTAAGCATGCGCCTTCTCCTCACCCTCCAGTACCTGGGAACCCGCTACGCGGGATGGCAGACCCAGACGAACGCCACCGGCGTGCAGCAGGTGGTGGAGGGCGCGCTGGGCACGATGTTCGGGACGCTCGTACGGACCGAAGGCGCGAGCAGGACCGACTCCGGTGTCCATGCCGCGGCGCAGCGCGCGCATGCCGACGTCCCCTTCGAGATCGCCCCGCGCGGCGTCATCCGCGGGCTGAACGACCTGCTTCCGTACGACATCCGCGCAGTCGATGCCGCATACGTCGGAGACGACTTCCACTGCCGTCATCGGGCCCGCCGCAAGACGTACGTCTACCGGATCTGGAACGAAGAGGTCGCGGACGTCTTCGCCGCGGAAACGCACACGCATGTCGCGCAGCGGCTGGACGTGGGGTCGATGCACGAGGCAGCGCAGCCGCTGGTGGGAGAGCATGACTTTCGCGCGTACACGGTGGCCGCGCCGGAAGTGAGCACGACCGTCCGGACGGTGGAGGCGATCGCGGTGGAGCGCCGCGAGCCCCTCGTCACGATCACGATCACGGCGAACGGCTTTCTGCGGTACATGGTGCGCAGGATTGCCGGGTCGCTGATCGAGGTCGGTCGCGGCAAGCTGGACCGTGCCGCGTCCGGTCAATCGCTGGAGCCGCAGTTCGCCGAAGCGCGGTGGACTGCGCCCGCTAAGGGCCTCACCCTCATCGACATCCAGTACTGAGAGGTGGTGCTAACATGCCGCCTCCGGATGATCGATCTGAGAAAGCTGGCAGAGCCGGGCTCGCTCGAGGAAACGCTGCTCGAGAAGATCGATCTCAAGCGGTTGCCGCGACACATTGCGGTGATCATGGACGGCAACGGCCGTTGGGCGAAATCCCGGAACCTTCCCCGGGTGGAAGGGCATCGCGCCGGCATCGCCTCGGTCCGTGAAGTGGTGGAGACGGCGGCGCGTCTGGAGCTGCCGGTGATCACGCTCTACGCGTTCTCGGTGGAGAACTGGAAGCGTCCGCGCTACGAAGTGGCCACGCTGATGATGCTGCTCAAGGAGTATCTCCGCAAAGAGCTGCAGACGCTGATGGAGAACAACATCCGCTTCACTCCGATCGGCCGCGTCGACGGGCTGGACGCGTCAGTGCAGCGGGAGCTGCGGTACGCCGAAGAGAAGACGGCGGGCAACAGCGGGCTTCTCTTTCAGATCGCGCTCAACTACGGCGGGCGCGCCGAGATCGTCGACACCGTGAATCGCATCATGGCGCTGCTGCGCGAGCGCGAGATGAGCGACGCCGTCATCGACGAGAGCTTCTTCGCCGACCATCTGTACACCGCGAACGTCGATGATCCCGACCTGTTGATCCGCACCAGCGGCGAGATGCGCGTCTCCAACTTTCTGCTCTGGCAGATCGCATACGCCGAGATTCACGTCACGAAAGTGCTCTGGCCGGACTTCCGCAAGCGGCACCTCTTCGAAGCCATCGTCGACTTTCAGTCGCGCCAGCGGCGTTACGGCGGCGTCGACGAGTCCGATGCCGGAATGTTCATCGAGGCGGACGAGAAGCAGGCGTGAGCCGTCCGGCCGAGTCGCGGTACACGCGCGAGTTGACGGCGCTGGTGCTCATCCCGGTGGCCGTATGGCTGGTCGGCTGGTCTCCCCAGTGGGTGTTCAACATCGCCATTGGGTTGATCGCCGTCCTGGCCCTGCACGAGTTCCTGATCCTGGGCCGGAAGAAGGGCTTCCACGTTCCGATCGTGCTCTGCCTTGTCGTGGCCGCCTTCATCATCGCCGCCTTCGTCCTGGACGAGGTGTCGGTGGAAGTGGGGATCTTCCTGACGCTGCTGGTCATCCCGGCCTCGTATGTCTTCAACCGGAAGGTCTCCCTCGACGACGCGCTGCCCTCCAGCGCCATTGCGGTGATGGCCACGATGTACGTCGGCATGCTGGCCGGCTCTCTGGTCCGCCTGCGCCACGACTTCACGGTGGGACCGGACCTGGTCTTTTTCCTTCTGCTCGTGGTGTGGCTCGGCGACGCCGGCGCGTATTACGTGGGTAAGCGGTTCGGCAAGCGCAAGCTGTCCCCGCGCATCAGCCCCAAGAAGACCGTGGAGGGGCTCATCGGGGGCGTCCTGACATCGGTGGTCACCGCCATCGTCATCCACTACACGTTCTTCCCGGAGTTCGCCTTGCCGCACGCGATCGTCATCGGAATCATTCTCTCGGTGGCCGGCGTGATCGGCGATCTGGCCGAGTCGATGTGGAAGCGGTCGGCGGCCGTGAAAGACTCCGGCACGCTCATTCCCGGGCACGGCGGGCTCCTGGACCGGTTCGACTCGATCCTGTTCACGGCCCCGATCCTGTACATCTACTGGGCGATCACGCACCAGGGGGCAACGACCTTGAATATCATCACAGGGTAGTGGAGCGCCGCCGGGCCGGCGGCGCTCCACCAGACCTTATGCGCACTGTCTCGATTCTGGGAAGTACCGGCTCCGTGGGACGGAGCACGCTCGCGGTCGTTGACGCGTTTCCGGAGGATCTGCGTGTGGTCGGGCTGGCCGCAGGCGGCAACGTGGAGTTGCTGGGCGAGCAGGTTCGGCGATACAAGCCGGAGCTGGTCTCGGTCCGCAACGCGGACGACGTGGAGCGCCTGCGCGCCATCGCCGGCAGCGACGTGGAAATCGTGCACGGTGACGACGGCGTGTCCGCTGTCGCGTCGCTCTCCTCGGCGAACTCGGTGATCGCCGCCATCGTGGGCGCGGCCGGGATCGCTCCGGTCTACGCGGCGCTTCGGGCCGGGAAACGCGTGGGCATCGCGAACAAGGAAGTGCTGGTTGCGGCCGGCGACGTCATGACCAGCGCCGCTCGCCAGTTCGGAGGCGAGATCCTCCCCGTGGACTCCGAGCACAACGCCGTCCACCAGGCCATCCGCTGCGGGACGCATCCCGAAGTGCAGCGGATCATCCTCACCGCTTCGGGCGGCCCGTTCCTCAAACGCGATCTCACCACGTTCGGTGCGATCACGATCGAAGCGGCCCTGGATCATCCCACGTGGAAGATGGGGAGCAAGATCTCCATCGACTCGGCGACGATGATGAACAAAGGGCTCGAGGTCATCGAAGCCCATCACCTGTTCGCGATGCCGGCCGGCCGCATCGACATCCTCATCCATCCCCAGTCCATCGTTCACTCGATGGTCGAGTACGTCGACGGATCGATCATCGCCCAGATGTCGACCACCGACATGAAGTTCCCGATTCAGTACGCTTTGCTCTACCCGGAGCGGGTGACCGCGCCGTTCGCCCGCCTCGACCTGGCCCGGATCACGACTCTCGATTTCCTGCCGGTGGACACGCACCGGTTCCCGGCAGTCGAGCTGGCGTACGCCGCCTGCCGGGCCGGAGGCTCCATGCCGGCCGTCCTCAACGCCGCGAACGAGATCGCGGTGGAGCGCTTCCTGGCGGGAGAACTTCCCTTCACCTCGATCGTAGATATCACAGGCCGGGTGCTGGAACGGCACGCCGGGAGGGTGGCTCCGATCGGCTCGGTCGAGGACGCGCTCCACTGGGATGAGTGGGCACGCAATGAGGCGCGCGGAATCGATGTTGCAGTGAGGCGCTGATTAAGGCCGCTACCGATCTATGTCCAATATCCCGACCAACCTCGTCGCCTTCATCCTCGTCCTCGGCTTCCTGATCTACGCGCACGAGGCGGGGCACTTCTTCGTTGCCAAACTGTTCAAAGTCCGCGTCCTGGTGTTCTCGTTCGGGTTCGGGAAGCGGCTGTTCGGCTTCCGGCGCGGCGACACCGACTATCGCGTCTCTCTCATTCCTCTGGGCGGCTACGTGCGGATGGCGGGCGACAACCCCGACGAGGTGCAGGGAGGCAAAGAGGACGAGTTCCTCTCCAAGCCGAAGTGGCAGCGGTTCCTGATCCTCTTCGCCGGGCCGCTCATGAACATCCTGATCGCGATCGTGTTCATGGCGGGCATCGCCATGGTCGGAACGGAGTTCCGCATCATTCGCGCCGTGATCGGCGAGATCATCCCCGACAAGCCTGCCGCACGGGCCGGGCTGCAGCCGGGTGACCAGATCGTCCAGATCGGCAACGAGAAGATCAACGACTTCGACGACCTGAGGCTGATCATCACCATGAACGCGGGCACGACGCTGCGCGTTCAGTACCTCCGCAACGGCGAGCTGCGCACCACCACGATGACGCCCGAGCGGGAAAACGATGTGTACGGACCGGTCGGGCGGGCCGGTCTCATCCCCTACCTCGACCCCTTCGTCGGCCGCGTCACTCCCGGGTCCCCGGCAGCGCGCGCAGGCATCCGCACGGGGGATCGCATCATCGCCGTCAACGGCAAGCCGATCCAGGACATGACGCAGCTCGACGAGGTCCTCAGGAAAACGCCGGAGATCGACCTGACCCTCGGGATGCAGCGCCGCTCGACCACGTACGAGGCCAGGCTGCCGGCGCAGACGCTCAACCCGGCCGATCCGTACCGTGGCTTCCTGCCGCCGACCGAGATCCGCAAGCTCTCACTCATCCCGGCGCTCCAGGACAGCGTTCAGCAGAACTGGAAAATGCTCCGCCTGGCCGGGGCGGCGGTCGCGCGCATGTTCCGCCCGGAAGGCAGCGTGAAGGAGCTGAGCGGCCCGATCTCGATCGCGCGCATCTCCGGCGAGATGCTCCGCCGCGGCTGGATGGAGGTCATCGTTCTCATGGCCATGATCTCTCTGCAGCTCGGCGTGATGAACCTGCTGCCCATCCCCGTCCTCGACGGCGGCCACATTGCCATTCTTCTCGTGGAAGGGGCGGCGCGGCGCGATCTTTCCATACGCGCCAAGGAACGGATCCAGCAGGTCGGTTTCGCCGCTCTTGCCGCGCTGATGATCGTCGTCCTCTACAACGACGTGATCAGCAACGTGCTGCTCCTGACAAAGGG
>DATKCA010000212.1:0-20046 GCA_035544675.1 Thermoanaerobaculia bacterium
CGCCGGCGCGCCGGCGGCCCAGCCGAATCAGATCACGATCACATTCCCCTCGCCGACCACGGCGGCCTCGGGAACGCTGCAGATCACGCCGAGCGGCGTGATCCCGCAGCCGAACGAGCAGCTCTTCGGCGAGATCACCAAGTACCGCGTCTATCGCGGCACAGCTTCGGACTTCACCCCCGGCGCGGCGAACGAGATCAAGACCAATCTCACCGATCCGACTTATACGAAGACGACCGTGCAGATCCAGAGCACGACAGTCACGATCGTCGACAAGACCGCGCCGAACTGCATCACCTACTACTACAAGTTCCAGGCGGTCGAGCCGTGCGGTGAAACGACCGCGACATGCCCGGCGGCCTGCAACACCGGCGGTGCCGAAGGTGTCAGCGCGTTGTTCCCGGCCACCGGCGTTGCCGCGGTCTCGACGGCCACGGCCGATCCGGCCGCTCCCTCGACATTGAAGCTCCTGCCGACTTCACTCTGCTCGGGCCCGCGGTGCGACGTCTTCCTGGCCTGGGACCGGGTCAAGGAAGACCTGGCGGTCCCCGCCAATACCATCACCGTGGAGACGTATCGCGTCACGCGGACGCGCTACCTGAACGGCGTCGTGGACATCAACAGAGCGAATCCGGAGGGTGCGGCCGTGCAGACGTTCGATGTCACCGACGGGACGCCTCTCGCGGATGGCGACCTCCCATGGTCGCAGCTCGGTATTCCGTCCCGACAGGGGGGCGTGGACTACGAGTACGTCTATTCGGTCCGGGCCATGCAGTGCCCGGACACGTCCACGCCGCCGGTGTACCGCATGTCGGCGCCATCACCGGAAGTCAGATTCCCCTGCACGTTCCTCACGACGCTGCCCGACGTCTTCGTCACGGAGACTCTCGACGGCGATGGTGTCGATGCGTCCACGGCATGGCTGACGAACAATCCGGCATCGACCGTGGAAGTGACTGCTGTGGACCCGTCGTTGATCGCCTCCGTCCAGGCCGTTCTGGACAACGGTGCGCAGACCATCGACCTCGGCACGCTTCTGATGCCGACGATAGGGTCGAAGTACTCGTTCCCCCTGAGCAACACCCAGATCGGCGAGCTGTATGAGATCCTCGTCTTCGTCAAGGACACGGGCGGCTGCGTCCGGACGGTCTCCAAGTGGGTGGAGGAAGCGACGCAGACCGGCTGCTGTCTGGCCGCGTTCGTCAACGACCCCTCCGTGGTGAAGTACACGCCGGGGACGAACTTCGTGGACGTGACTCTGAAGAATCTCTGTGCCCAGGATCTGAATCTCGAGAACATCGGCGTCCAGATCCAATGGGATCCGGTCATCGCCGGAAACCTGACGGCGACCACGCTCACCACGGTCGAGTTCCCGTCGACAGGAACCGGCAGCGCGGTTGCGGTGGTCAATGACCTGGCCCCTGCCGGCTCGATGGCGCTGAGGACCCTGAAGCTCAGTCCGCCGACGTCCACGACGCCGCCGGGACGCCTCATCGTTCCCGCGAACAGCAGCAACTACGTCGTGCGCTACAACTTCGACAAGATTCTGAACAGCCCGAACCCGAGCGGACCGATCGTCAACTCCTGCATCATCTATCAGCGGGCCACGATCGACACCACGCCACAGAATTGCCAGATCATCCCGGAGCCGCCAGGGTTCAACACGTGTAACTTCTAAGAGCAGAGAGTGGAGCCATTATGAAAACGTCGGAAGTCCCTCAATCAGCGAAGAAGATGCGGCGCCGCAAGGCGGCATCGCCGGTCGCGCTGCTGGCCCGCCTCATCGGGCTCGAGCATGAGGACCTACCGCAGCGCGGCTCGGCCCTGCTGGCTACGCTGATGATCATCACGGGCCTGACGCTGCTCGGTCTCGGCTTCGTGGCCATCACCTCCACGGAGAGCGCGATCTCGGTCAACCAGCGCAATTACACGCAGACGCTGCAGGTGGCGGAGGCGGCGGCGCTGCGCTGCGTGGACTGGTTCCAGAATCCGAACTGGGCCCTCGATCAACAGATCATGCCGGAGAACCGGGTGCAGTTCAAAATCGTCCGCACGCTGTTCGGCGCGAACGTCGGCATGTACAAGAACGACGCCCTCGATATCCTGTTCGACCGTCCCTTCCGCGATCAGAACCCCCGCCATCGCTTCTACGGAACCGAGAACAACCCCGACATCTGGATCAACCCGACCACCTCGCGAAACGCCGGCAACGTCAGCTTCCCGACGAACGTGGCCACTGATTTCCTGACGCTGTTCAACATCAAGCTCTTCAACAACAACTCGACCACGCTGACGATGGACAACAACGAAGGCGGCGTGGTGACCGACATCCGCATCTATGCGCCGTCCACCGAAGGAGCGAACATCAACGCCTCGCCGGGATGGCTTGCCGCGAACAGCGGTCAGAGCACGAACGGCGTCGGCTTCGTCGAGGGCGGCACACGCTTCGGCGTGGCCACGATCCGAGTGACGGCGACCAAATACCAGCCGGCCTGCACCGTCTTCCCGTGTACCGGCCGGGTCATCGGCACCCGCACCGTGAAACTGGCCGTGACCGAGTGGCCGTTCCCGGGACCGCAGGGACCCCTTCAGACGAACGCCAACCTCGACACCTCGGGCAACATCCAGGTCCACTGGGGTCGCACCACCGCGGCCGGCGACATGGAGATGGCCAAGACTTTCGCCGGCGTGCCGTGGGCCAATGCCTACGACTATGCCCATTTCGAGCACGGCTATGACAACAATTCCTGGCCGAAGGGTTTCACGTCGACGGCACCGCGTGTGGCCACCGGCGCGTTCGAGGAAGCGCACAACTACCTGCATGAGCTCGTGGGCCGCGCCCTTCCCGACCCGTGGTGGGACATGCGTGCGCGCGGTTTGATCGTCGGATCCGGAACGACAACCGATCCGACGCCATTCAGCTATGCGATCCCCAGTGACCCGACCACCAATCGCACCAACTGGTTCCAGCTTCAGAATCAATCTGCTTTCCCAGAACAGCAGAACATGCTTTTCCCGCGCATCGACTACAACTTCTGGAAGCAGCTGGCCCGCTCCGCCGACGACCAATCGAACATCTATTACCTGACCCACGCCGGCGGGCAGGAGTTCCGCGACAAGGCCGGAAACGTCCGTGACGTGCAGGACTGGATCGACGTCATGGTGAACCCGCCGGCCGGAACCGGTCCGAAGTCTGTCCCCGGCTTCTATTTCTTCGACACGGCGAACGGTCTCAATCCGCAGAACAACGGGCCCGGAACGCTGACGCCCGACATCGTGTTGCGCGGCGGGAGCATGGAAGCGAAGGGCTTCTGGTACTTCAACACGACGTCGTTCGGCACGAAGGGCATCAACGGCTACAACGAGTGGATCAACATGCCCGGCGAGCCGTACCGCGACATCGGTTACTGGGAGGTCGAGGACCAGACCACGGACGCGAACTATCGCAATTTCAGGAAATTCGATCCGGCCGGTGCTCCGTGCAATCCATCGACGGGCGCAAACTGCGTCTACGCCTCGGGCATGATCGGAAACAAGAACTGGGACTTCCAGGACCTCCCCTTCAGCAACAACAACGCCGGGTTCAATCAGATCTTCGACTTCGCGCTCGGACCTGAGCATAGCGGCGCCACGCGTCCCTCCGGCGGCACAATTCCGCTTACCGACGGTTGGGGCCTCATCCCGTTCTTCAGCGGCTGCAATCCCGGCGTGACCTGCTCGGAGCCGCACGAGCCGTACCTGAACTTCATCTACCCGACAGTGGCGGGAGGCGCGGTCGCGGTCAACTGGCACGACCCGGCGTCGCTCATGCAGACTCTGGCCGGCTCGAGCCGCCAGACCCGGCGGCCGAAGCGCGTCGATGCAGCCGGTAACCCCGTAGCCTGCACCGCCGAGAACCTGGCCATCAGCACGGCGCAGAAGATCGCCACCCGTGCGGACTGCACCGGCAACGGCTACGACAAGGACGGCGGCCTGGTGCAGGTAGAGCTCTCCTTCAACGGAGTGCTCTACAACGAGGGCATCTTCGACTCCACCGGTAACGCGCGCTACTTCGGATCGGTCCTGGCGCAGGCGGATGCGTCGAAAGCCGGTACTCCGGAGATCTATTTCGACGAACGGCTGGTCAAGGGCGCGTGGCCGCCCGGCGGCTTCGGGTTCCCGCGTGTGTACGTGAGCTCGCAGCAGACGGACCAGTAAAGAAGCGCTCGGTGGAGGTCAGGCAATCCTGCCTGACCTTCAGGGGGACAGGCAGGATTGCCTGTCCTCCACTTACCTTCCCGCCAGAGGCAGCGGCTCGTTCTTCAGATACTCCATGAGGTCGAGCCGCGCCCTCACCGCTCGCGGATGATTGGCCTGTTCATAACACTGCGCGCGGTTGCGCAGGAACGGGCCGTCCCACGGCGGCGCGCTCTCGAATGTCTGCAGCGCCTCGATCACGGCGGGACCACATCCTGACGGCTCCGAGGCGGCCGCCGTTCTGAGCGCGGCATACTCGCGCTCCACATCGAGCGACCGGGCCGCGAAGGGCTCGCGCAGCACTTTGTAGAGACTCGCGGCCACCGCGCGGTCCCCGGCTGATACATCCGCCGCGAGCTCGAGAGCTCGGGAGACCAGCAGCGGCAGCGGCCACGGATCAGAGCGATGGGCGACGAATGCGCGGGAGAGCGCCGCCGCCGCCTCCGCGTTCTTCTGCTGCCGCGCCAGAAGCCGCGCCAGCACGAGATCGGCCTCGACGGCGCTGAACGCGCGAAGCTCGTCGATGTACGGCAGCACCGCATCGTCACCGCGGTCCGCATATGCCTCCGCGAACGTCAGCAGCTCGGTCGGCTCCGAGGGCCGTTTCTTCTGATACACCCACGAGCGCAGAACGCTCTCGTAGTCCTGCTGCACGAAACCGATGTAGGCGCGCGCGCGTAACTGCTGATCGGGGTTCAGCGTGCGCATGTCCGGCGGGAACGCCGCCTCGGACGTGATGAGCGCCAGCCGCTGGTCCTCGATGCTTCCGAGGTTCACCACGCCCTCGATGGAGGGCGTGTCGTCGCTCCTCTGTTTGGCAAGGGCGCGCAGGTCGTTGATCTGGAAGAACGCGTTGTTGCCGAGCGTACGCGCGAACGCATACTCGACATTGGGCCGGTCGTCGGTGTTGAGCTGCGCGCCCGAGGCCAGGGTCCGGGACGTGGAGTCGCCGGCCACGTAGTGGGCGAGGACGCCCTCCAGGTTCTGCGCCCGCCACACCGACCGGATGGCCGACCGGTACGGCTCCTCGTCGAACCTCTTGCGGAGCGCGTCGGCCTGATACTGCGGCGGCTGCATCGCCCCCACCAGGAGCAGGTCGCCGCGCCGCGTCTCCCACGTCTCCACGTGCGGGAACACCGTGGTCATCGTGCCGTAGATCATGCGCAGCGTCGCGCCGTCGATCTCGTATGCCTGCAGGAACTGGCAGAAGAGCCCGCCCTCAGCCAGCCGTTCGGTGACCGCGCGGTAGAACTCCACCGTCAACAGACTGGAGATCCCCGCGCGATACGGATTGGACGGCTCCGAGGAGATCAGGTCGTACCGGCGTCGCGAGGTCAGCAGCATCTCCCGCCCGTCGCCGTAGAACACTTTGACCTTGGGGTTTTCAAGAGGCTCCCGATTCACCGCTGCGCACTCTCTGGCCACGCGGTCGATCGACGGCTCGAGCTCCGCGACATCGACGCGCTCGATGCCCGGCACCGCACCGAGCCATCCCGCTGTCGTGCCCGTTCCCAGGCCGATCACGAACGCACTCTTCGGATTCGGGTGCAGCGCCGCCACGAGGAGGCCTCCCATCACCTGCGTCCCGCCGTCCAGGATGGCGTGTCCGTCGCTCTTGCCGTTCACGATGAACGCGACCCCGTCGTATCTCGAGAGTCCGACCGTGCTCTCCACGCCGTCGACGTCCCAGAAAATCGCCCGTTTCCGCGAGTTGATGAAGTTCTTCAGCTTGTTGCGTGTCGGCTTCTCCTGATCGGCGCGTCCGGCGCCGATCGGCGTGTGCCTCCACGCCGCGGACGGGCCAGGCGCAGCGAGCAGGAAGAACGCGATGACAGCGGCGCCCGCTGCCGCAAGCGCCGGCCAGGTCATGACTCGCCTTCGCACGCTGAGGACCAGAGCAACCAACGCCAGAGCGGCGAGCACGATCACGACGGCGCGCCACGTCCTCGTTGCCCCGAGCAGCGGGAGGAGGCCGAATCCTCCCGCGATCGAGCCGGCGATCGCACCGAGCGTGTTCCAGAAGACCGCCACGCCGGTATCACGGCCAACCGACTCGCGCCCGCGGCCGAGCAGTCCGATGAGGATCGGGAACTGGATCCCCGCCATGAACGCCGCCGGGAACACCACGATGAACGTGATGCCGGCCCACCCGATCATGTAGCCGCCGAAGCCGAGCCCGCCGATCGACCGGCTGAGCAACGCGAGCACGGCGACGCGGTCGCCCAGTGCGTAGGGAATGGCGATGAACACCGCCTCGAGCGCGCACGTCAGCGCAAACACCGAGATCGACGCGCGGCGATTGCCACCAGCCGAATACGCCACGCCTCCCAACCCGATCCCGAGCAGCGCCGTGGCCAGGATCAACCCGAACGTGAACGTCGTGCCGCCCAGCAGCGGCGCCAGCATCCGGTACCAGACCAGCTCCATGAGCAGGAACGCGAAGCCGACGATCGCCGCCGCCGGCAACACGAAGGCCCGGGGCGCGCCTTGCGGCGCCGCGCCGCCGTATGGAGCGCCCGTGTCCTCACCGGCGCGCGCCGGTGGGGACACCGGCGCCCCTACGATCTCGTTCGGCGCCCCAACGATCTCGTCCGGCGCCTGGCCATTCTTCGCGATCGAGATCGCCACGAGCGCGACCATCAGGTTCACCAGGCAGGCGAGCCAGAGCGTGTACTGGCTCCCGAAACGCTCCAGAAGGAAGAAGGTCGAGAGCAGCACGCCCGTCACCGCGCCGAGGGTGTTCAGCCCGTACAGCCATCCGAGGCGGCGGCGGCCGAGGTCGTCGTCGCTCTCGACGGCGCGCGCGGCCGCGGGAAGCGTCCCCCCCATGAGTAATGTGGGAACGGCCAGGATGAGCGTCGCCAGGAGCAGCCGCAGGACCGTCGCCACGAACATGCCGAGCGCGACCGATCCGCCCGTGGCCAGGTACGCGGCCCGGACCGCCCAGAGCAACACGGGGGTGAGCGCCGTGAAAAGGGCGATGCCGACCTCGAGAAAACCGTACAGTGCCAGAGGGCGCCGGGAGCGGTCGGCGATGCGCCCGAGGAGAATGCCGCCGAATCCGAGGCCGGCCATGAAGATGGCCAGGACCGCGGCCGAGGAGGCGGTCGATGCGCCGAAGATCAGCCGGAACTGGCGGAGCCAGACCGTCTGATAGATGAGTGCGCACATCCCCGAGCCGAACAGCAGCAGCCCGACACTCCCGACGCGATCCGTACGCAGCACGCGCCTTATGGTAGCGGAATCTGAAGGCCAGTCGCCGGGGTTGTACGAGGGCTAACTTCAAGAATCGACGTGAGAAGCGGAACGTTTCCAATTCCAGAGCGTCGAATAGCCAGAATGCCTGAATTCATCGCCCGAGTCGGTACGCCGGACGGGGACGTCATCGAGCGTCACGTCCGTGCGAGCAGCGTCCGCGCCGCGCAGGAAGACCTCCGCCGGCAGGGCATGTACGTCTTCGAGGTGAAGCGTGGCGCCTTCTCGCTCCGCGAGATCCTGCCGATGAAGAAGGCGATCACCACGGAGCGCTTCCTGCTGTTCAATCAGGAGTTGCTGGCGCTCGTGCGCGCCGGCCTGCCCATCATCCAGTCGTTCGACATCATGCTGGAACGGCAGAAGAACCTGGCCTTCCGGACGATCCTCACGGACATCCGCGACAAGGTCAAATCGGGCGTCGCTCTCTCGGACGCGTTCGCCTCGTACGGCGACCTCTTCCCCCCTATCTACTCGACGTCGCTGCGCGCCGGGGAGCGGTCCGGCGACCTCGAAGGCGTCCTGAAGCGCTTCCTCCGCTACCAGAAGATGATCGTGAACCTGCGCAAGCGGGTCGTGTCCGCCCTCATCTACCCGGCCGTCCTGCTGATCCTGATGAGCGGGCTCATCTTCATCATGCTCGCCTACGTCATCCCGAAATTCACCGAGTTCTTCGCCGGATTCGGGGCGGAATTGCCGATTTTCACCCGCGCCATGATCCTGGTAGCCACCACGTTCCGGGAACACCTCGTGGTGGTGGTGGTCAGCGCGTTTGTCACGGCGATCCTGCTTCGCCGGTGGGCGCGGACGTCCGGCCGCCTGATCTGGGATCGCTTCAAGCTGCGGGTTCCGCTGGTGGGAGGAATCCTTCACCGCTTCGCCCTCATGCAGTTCACCCAGTCCCTCGGCACCCTCCTGGGCGGCGGGACGCCGATGGTCCCCGCGCTCGAGATCGCTTCGCAGTCGATCACGAATCAACTGGTAGCCACCCGTGTTTACGGCATCGTCCAGAACGTGCGGAACGGCGAGCCGCTGTGGCGCTCGCTGGAGGAGACGAAAGTCGTGAGCGACCTGGCCATCGAAATGATCAAGGTCGGGGAATCGACCGGGGCGCTGACGGAAATGCTCAATAATGTGAGCGAGTTCTACGATGAGGAGATCGAGGCGCGTCTGGCTCGGGTCGTGACCGCGATCGAGCCCATCATTCTCGTCATCATGGGCGGCCTCATCGCGATGCTGCTCTACGCGTTTTATCTGCCCCTGTTCCAGCTCTCGACGGTAGGCCAAGGATAAAAAGGGGCTCGGGGCTCAGGGCTCAGGGCTCAGGGCTGTGGGGGACGAACCCCGGAGCCCGGAGCCCGGAGCCCGGAGCCCAGACAATATGGTTGCTGACCCCACACGCTCGCTGTACAAGAACGCCGACCCGACCGGTGAGGCTGCGCGCGCGCAGCGCGTGGCCGAGCAGTACGGCTTCCCTTACGTGGACCTGGAGCACTTCCAGCTCGATCACGCGCTGTTCCGGGACATCCCTCTGGACCTGATGATCCGCTATCAGTTCATTCCGGAGCGGAAGGAGAACGGGCACATCTCGGTGGTGGTGGGCGATCCGACGGACGTCCTCAAGCTGGACGAGCTGGAGCTTCTGCTCGGCGCGCCGCTCAAGATCAAGGTCTCCTCCCCTGCCGCGATCCGGGACAAGCTGCAGAAGTCGGAGTCGACGCAGCGCGTGCTCGATGAAGCCACGGAAGGCTTCCGCATGCAGCTGGTCGGGGAGGACGACGACGGCGACGAGGTCCTGACCATCGACTCGATCACGGCGCAGGAGTCCTCGCCGATCATCAAGCTCGTGGACTCGATCGTGTTCAACGCCATCCAGCGCCGGGCCTCGGACATTCACATCGAGACCCGCGACAACGAAGTGGTGGTGAAGTACCGGATCGACGGCGTGCTCTACGAGGCGCTCGACCCGATCGACAAGCGGCACCACTCCACGATCATCTCGCGCATCAAGGTCATGTCGGAGCTGGACATCGCCGAGAAGCGCGTGCCGCAGGACGGCCGCTTCAAGCTCCGCATCACCGGCCGCACGATCGACTTCCGCGTCTCCATCGTCCCCACCGCGCACGGCGAAGACTCCGTCATCCGAATCCTGGACAAGGAGTCGATGAACAAGGAGTTCAAGAACCTCCGCCTGGACGTCCTCGGATTCGATGATGAGATGCTCACCAAGTTCCGCAAGTTCATCAAGGAGCCTTACGGCATGGTGCTGGTCACCGGGCCGACCGGATCCGGCAAGACGACCACGCTGTACGCGGCGCTGTCGGAGATCCAGTCGTCGGAAGACAAGATCATCACCATCGAGGACCCGGTCGAGTATCAGCTCCGCGGCATCACGCAGATCCCGGTCAACGAGAAGAAGGGGCTCACGTTCGCCCGGGGACTGCGGGCCATCCTGCGCCACGACCCGGACAAGATCATGGTCGGCGAGATCCGCGACGAGGAAACGGCGGCCATCGCCGTGCAGTCGGCGCTGACGGGCCACCTGGTCTTCACGACGGTTCACGCCAACAACGTGGTCGACGTGCTGGGCCGCTTCCTGAACATGAAGGTAGACCTCTACAACTTCGTGTCGGCGCTCAACTGCGTGCTCGCGCAGCGCCTGGTGCGCCGCGTCTGCGAGCACTGCCGGCACGAGGTGAAGTATCCGGACAGCTTCATCGTGGAGTCGGGACTCAATCCCGCCGACTACCGCGGCCGGGTATTCTCGGAGGGCGCCGGCTGCCTGGAGTGCAACGGCACAGGGTTCCACGGCCGGCTGGCCATCTCCGAGCTGCTCGACCTCTCCGACCACATCCGCACGATGATCATCGACCGCCGTCCCGCGTCCGAGATCAAGAAGGCCGCCAAGGACGAGGGCATGGTGTTCCTGCGCGAGTCCGCGCTGATGAAAGTCGAGGAGGGGAAGACGACGCTGCGGGAAATCAACAAGGTGACGTTCGTCGAGTAATGGCCCGCACGTATCCTCCCGACGTCATCGTCGTCGACACCGACGGCCTGCTGCACGCGAGATTCAACCGCGGCAGCAAGGGCCCCGACCTCGAGCAGGCCAAGGCCTATCGCTACCCGTCCGACACGACGTTCAAGAGCGGCGTGGTGACTCCCGAGCTCACCGACGAGGTCTCGTTCACGGAGACCCTGCGACGGGTGAGGAGCGAGAGCGGCAAATGGGATCGCGTCTCCCTGCTCCTGCCCGACTCCTGGTTCCGCATCAACATCCTCGAGCTCCCCTCGCTCTCCGACCGCCCGCACGAGGCCATGCACGCCGTGCGCTGGAGCCTCAAGCGCACGCTGCCGATCCCGCCGGAGTCGCTCCGCGTGGCCTACGAGATCCTGTCCCGCAACGGCTCGGCGGTGAAGCTCCTCGTCGTCAGCGCGGTCGAGAACACTCTCTCAGGGCTGGAGCGGCTCTTCACCGCAGCGGACGTCGAGGTCGTCCTCATCGAGCCGGTCGGACTGAACATCTGGAACGCGATCACGGTCCGGGAGCAGAGCACCACCAGGGACCGGATCCTGGTCCACGTCCGCGATCACGATTTCACCACGGCCGTGTTCCGCGGACCGCTGCCGATGTTCATCCGCTCGAGGAATCTCAGCGGTGAGCGGACGCTGCAGCAGGAGATCCGGCTGTCGGCGAGCTATCTGCGGGACGCCCTGCAGGCGGTGAGCGTGGAGCGCTGCTATTTCGCTTCGAATCGTGACGACGCAGACGTCCGCGACGCGCTGGCGGCGGAGTTCGGCGCGCCGGTCGTGCCGGTCGTCCTTCGCGACTATGTCGACCGCGAACCCTCACAGTCGACAGGCATGGAGGCGGAGCTGACCGCCTGCACGGGAGTGTTCACGGGTTGAAGACTCTTCATCTCAATCTCGCCGCGTCACCCTATCGCGATTACCGCCCGCTCTACGCGGTCGTGGTGGT
This sequence comes from Thermoanaerobaculia bacterium, assembly GCA_035544675.1. Classification (GTDB taxonomy): domain Bacteria; phylum Acidobacteriota; class Thermoanaerobaculia; order Gp7-AA8; family Gp7-AA8; genus DATKCA01. The sequence goes on from DATKCA010000212.1 coordinate 11,465, forward strand.
CGTCTCGGTGGTCATCGCCTTCCTGATGTTGAACAACGTCGACACGTATTACCGGTACGTCCGGGAGACGAGCAGCACGCGCGCCCGGATCGCGCAGATCGAGGCGCAGATCGCGGCCGAGGGCAAACGCGCCGAGGCGGCCGCGGCGCAGACGCGCACGATCGACGTGACCACGCTGGGAAAGCAGACCCGCTTCATCAACATCCAGCTCGCCGAGCGCGCATTCTCGTGGAGCGAGCTGCTGGACAGGCTCGAGGACGTCCTGCCGCGCGACGTCCGCATCATGTCCATCGCCCCGTCGTTCGACGAGAGCGGCCTCGTTCACCTCAACATGATGTGCGAGGCCAAGAACAGCAACAGCATGATCGTCACGGTGGACCGCTTCAACCGCAGCGCCTACTTCACCAATGCCTTCCCCGCCAACGAGGAGAACACCGGAACCGGTTTCCGCTTCAACCTCGGCGTCGATTACAGGCCGTCCATCCCCCGGGTGGTGTCGAAATGATCTGGCGCGAGAAACGAACTCTGCTGATCGTCCTCGGGGCCATCCTCCTGGCCAACGCGATCTTCTTCTTCACCTATCGCGTTCAGTACGAGAACCGCCTCCGCGCGCTCGACACCCGGCTCGACCAGGTCACCGCCGACCTGGAGCAGGCCCGGGGCGCGCGCCTCGCCGCCGAGCGCCAGGTGGCCGAGTACAGGAAGATCCAGCAGGACGTGGACGACATCATCCAGAACAGATGGTCCACGCAGAGCGAGCGGCTCACCGCGCTCATCGGTGAAGTCAAGAAAATGACCGAGGCCAGCCGGCTCACGCCGCCGACGTTCTCCTTCACCCGGACGGAGGCGAGGAAGGCCTCCGCCACGGACAAGACGCCGGGGGCGGTGCAGGTGGGCGTGGCATTCACCGTGCGCGGCTCGTATCAGCAGATCCGGCAGCTGATCAACCGGATCGAGCTGTCCAACCAGTTTGTGATCATCAGCCAGATGGGGCTCTCGTCCGACAGCGGCGAGCAGCTTTCGATGACCATACAACTCAAGACGCTGTTCCGCGATACGTCGGCGGTTCGCCAGCCGGCGAATCAAGACCTGTAGATGGATTGGATGAACTGGAAGACCTGGACAGTGGTGGGCGTGATCGTCATCGCCCTTTTTGCGATCTACACGTTCGCGTCGCCCGAGCCTGCGCCGCCGCTGGCCGGCTCAGCGAGCCCGGCCGGCTCGCAGCGCCGCAGCGTGGTGCGGACGCCTGGCGTGGACCGGATCCACACCGAGTGGCTGGAGGGCCAGACCGGAAGCTACAGCAGCAGGCGGAACCTGTTCTCCTTCCCCGCCCCACCCCCGCCGCCCCCGCCCCCTCCTCCCCAGCCTCCGCCGGACCGGGACGGGGACGGCATCCCCGACTATCTGGACAACTGTCCCGATGTGTGGAATCCCGACCAGCAGGACCTCGACCGCGACGGCATCGGCACGGCGTGCGAGACCGAACTTCCCGAGATCGAGCCGCCACCGCCGCCTCCGCCCGAGCCGCAGCCGCCGCCCTTCACCTACAAGTACTTCGGTACGTTCGGCATCGCGTCCAATCCGATTGCCACGTTCGCCCGGGAGGGCGAGATCGTGAACGCTCGCGTCGGCGACATCATCGAGGGTAAGTTCATCCTTCGCAGCATCGGCATCGAGTCCGTGGAGATCGGCTTCACAGGCTTCCCGCCCAACAAGACGCAGCGAGTACCAATCGGCCAGTGACATTCGTGACATTCACGCGTCACAGACCTAGGACCAGATAACGATGAAGAGATTGACGAAAGCAGCGCCCGTGTTCCTGCTGATCCTCGCGCTGACCAGCTCGTGCGCGAGCTACTCAGCGTGGCAGAAGGGCCGCGCCGCCGAGTTATCGAAGGACTGGGACAACGCCGTCATCGAGTACGAGAAGGCGCTGCAGGTCGATCCGGGGAACCGGCGGTTCAAGCTCGCCATGCAGCGGGCCAGCCGCGAAGCCTCGCGTGCGCACTTCGAGAAGGGCAAGTCGCTGCGCGCCGCGGCCATCGCGGCCAGCCCGAACGGAAGCGGCAACGGAAGCGGCGCCAGCGACGAGGCCCTCCGTCTCATGCAGATGGCCGGGACGGAGCTGGAGCTGACCGTGAAGCTCGACCCCGCCAACCAGTTCGCCGCCGTCGAGCTGGCCAAGACCGTTCAGTTCCTGCAGGACGCCCAGCGCGCCGCCGCGGAGTCGACCTCCATCGCCGAGATCAAGCGGCGAGCCCGCGGCAACGTCACGAAAGCGCAGCCGCCCGCCCTGAATCCCGCCTCCGACGAGCCGATCTCCCTCTCCTTCCCCCGCGAGACCCCGGTCAAGGACATCTACCGGGCCCTCGGAAACGCGTTCGGCATCAACATTCTCTTCGACCAGGCCGTCAAGGACGACCGCATCGTCATCGAGCTGCGGGACGTCACCGCGCAGCAGGCCCTCGAGCGGGTCATGCAGGCCGCCAACCACTTCTACAAGGTCCTCGACGAGAAGACGATCATCGTCGTCCCTGACAACCCTCAGGCCCGGCGCGACTACGAAGACCTCGTCATCAGGACGTTCTATCTGTCGAACGGCGACGCCGAACAGGTCACCAACGTGGTCCGCACCATGATCGAGGCGCGCAACGTCTTCCCCCTCAAGGCGCTCAACGCGATCACGATCCGCGACACCGCCGACAAGGTCCGCATCGCCGAGAAGATCATCGAGGCCAACGACAAGGCCAAGGCCGAGGTCGTCGTCACCGTCGAGCTCGTGCAGCTCGACCTCAACAAGATCCGAGACGTGGGCCTGGCTGTGACCGGCGGCAGCTCGATGAACGCATCGCCGTTCAGGACCGGCGCCGACGGCTCCCGCACCGCGTTCAGCGGCGGCACTCTCAGCGAGATCGCGGAGATCATCGGCAGCACCGACGCCCTGCGCAACAACCTGACCTTCACCATCCCCACAGCGACGTACTCGCTGGTCAAGACCCTCGGCAACAGCGAGCTGCTGGCGAACCCGGAGCTGCGCATCTCCGAGGGTGAGAAGGCCACGCTGCACATCGGGCAGCGCATCCCGGTGCCCGTTTCGACATTCACCACCATCACCACCACCGGGGCGAACCCGTACCAGCCGTCGGTCTCGTTCCAGTATCAGGACGTCGGCATCAAGGTGTCGATGGAGCCGCGCGTGCACCACAACCGCGAGGTGACCCTGAAGCTCACCGTCGAGGTCTCGAACCAGGGCGATCCGGTGACGGTGGAGGGCTTCCTCCCCCAGCCGACGTTCGCCACGCGCACGATCGAGTCGACCATCCGCCTCAAGGATGGGGAGACGAACTTCCTGGCCGGCCTCATTCAGGACAGCACCATCAACAGCAGCACGAAGACGCCCTTCTTCGGCGATATCCCCTTCATCGGCCGGCTTTTCACGAAGACGCGCGAGGAGAACCGGCGCACCGACCTCGTGCTGACGATGACGCCGCACATCGTGCGCATTCCCGATATCACCGATGACGACCTCGCGCCGATGTGGGTGGGCACGACGAACAATCTGACGTTCCGCGGCGTGACGCCGCGCATCGAGTCGCAGTCCAACGTCGACCCGTTCACGCCGGCGCAGAGGCCCGCCACGGCCACCGCGCCCCCGGTGCCGGGACAGTTCAACACGGGCGGCCTCGGCATCAACCCCGGCACGTCCCAGGGCCCGGTGCAGTCCGTTCCGCCGCCGCAGCCGCCGGGATTCGTCCCGCCGTCCGGAGGCGCGCCGGCCGATCCGTTCCGGCGACCACAACCGCAGCCGCAGGCGCAGCCACAGAATCCGCCGTCACCGCAGGCGCAGCTCCAGACCGGCGAGACGGATGCGCTGACCATCTCCAACGCCGCCGCGGTGTCGGAGGAAGTGCTGATGCGGTTTGCGCCGCGGATCGCGCCGCAGCCGATGATCCTGTCCACGAAGCCGGGTGAGCAGAAGCTGTGGACCGTGGTGGGAATGGATCTGCAGGGACTCACCACCGACCGCATCGTGTTCCGTTACGACAGCCGCGCGCTGGAGATCATGGACGTGATGTTCGGACAGGCCTTCCAGATCGATCCGCAGAGGCCGCCGGTGGTGACGATCGATCGCGACAACGGCGTCGTGAAGATCGTCTCGTCCGACGGCAAGCCGCTGTCCTTCCAGAGCGGCGGCGAGATCGTGGTGCTGCGCGTCCAGGGCGGCCTGGTCGGCGATACCTCTCTGGTCATCGAATCCGCCCAGCTCAGGAACGGGAACGGCGAAATCGTCGTGGCCGCGGTGTCCGGCGGGAGAGCGAGGGTCGAATAGTGTTCCGCGTCCACCGCCAGAAGGGCTTTACGATTGCCGAGCTCGTGACTGTCGTCGCGATCATCGCCATCCTGGCGTCGGTGGCGTTGCCGGTGGCACGGTTCGGGCTGCGACGGCAGAAGGAGATCGAGTTGCGGGTCCGGCTTCGCAAGATCACGGAAGCCATCGACCGCTACCACGAGCTGATGACGATCCCGGCCAACGTGCCGGTGCGGCCGGCCCAGATGCAGGCGCTCGGCTCGGAGGGCTATCCCAAGGACCTGGAGGAGCTGCTCAAAGGGGTGAAGATGAGCGACGGCAAGGTCGTCCGGCTCCTGCGCGAGCGCGATCTGATCGATCCGATCACCAACAAGACGGAGTGGATCACGCTCTCCACGACGGACGATCCCGACACCAGCTTCAGCGACGGGAACAACGTCTTCGAGGTTCACTCCACCTCGACGGCGCTCTCGCTGGACGGGAAGACCAGGTACAACGAATGGTGAGAATCGGGCCTCGGGCCTCGGGCCTCGGGCCTCAGGGCCAGCGCGGCTTCACGCTCATCGAGCTGATCGTGGTGGTGACGATCATCGGCATCCTCGCGGCGGTGGCCGTGGTGAACGTGCGGAACGCGCAGCGCAAGGCGCGCGAGGCCGCGCTGAAGGACAACCTCTTCAGCATGCGCACGGCCATCGACAACTTCTACGCCGACAAGCAGCGCTATCCCGGCGACCTGAACGAGCTCGTGCCACAGTATCTGCGGCGCATCCCCGTCGACCCGATGACGAACGTCGTCGACTGGGAAGAGGTCGTGGACTCGCCCGATCCCGACGCGCCGCCCGACTCGGATGCGGAAGGGAACCCGGTGGCGCCGGGCGTCGTCGACGTGAAGAGCCGCGCACCAGGGAACACATTCGACAATGTGCCGTACACGGACCTCTGAGCGCACCGCCCAATCCGGATTCACGCTGGCCGGCCTGATCGTCGTCATGACGATCATGATGATCTTCATCACCGCCACGGTCCCCAAGCAATGGTCGAAGGTGATGCAGCGCGAGCGCGATTACCAGACCATCTTCGCCATGAAGCAGTACGCGCGCGCCATCCGCAATTTCCAGCTCAAGCATGGGACGCCGCCCGTCAGTCTCGATCAGCTGAAGGAGGCCAAGTCTCCACGCTTCATGCGCGGCGGCGGCGAGATGATCGATCCCCTGACCGGCGAAGTGGACTGGATCGTCGTTCCGGCGGCCGCGGTGCAGGGCGCCACTGTCGACCCCCGGACCGGACAGCGGGTCCAGCCTGGCCAGCAGCCCGGGCAACAGCCGGCCGGGCAGCCGCAGCCGCTGCAGCCCAACCGGCCCGGACAGCAGCAGCAGGGCCAGATCGTGGGGCCGATCGCCGGCGTCCGCCCGAACAAGACCGGCCAGAGCTTCCTGACCCTCAACGGCGCCGAGACCTACGAGACGTGGAGCTACACGGTCATGGACCTGGAGAACGAGATCAACATCCGGCGCCAGGCGCTCCTGGCCAAGTAGACTCTGTGCTCTCACAGAGAGCACAGAGAGACAATCGCTACAATCCCTCCGAATGTCCCGCAAACCAATGACGGTCACCCGGCACACCCTCCCCTCGGGGATGACCGTGCTCATCGAGACGCTGCCGTACGTCCGCTCGGCCGCGTTCGGCTACTACCTGCGCAGCGGATCGGCGGCCGAGTCGGAGGAGCACGGCGGCGCGTCCCACTTCCTCGAGCATCTCGTGTTCAAAGGGACAGAGAAGCGGAGCACCGCCGACATCGCCAAGGTCGTCGATATCCTGGGCGGCGACGTCGACGCCTTCACCGGCAAGGAGTACACGTCGTTCTATGCGCACGTGCTCGACGAGCAGCTGGACACGGCTCTGGACCTGTTGACCGACATCGTGGTCTCGCCGCGCTTCTCCGACGATGACCTGGAGATGGAGCGCGGCGTCATCCTCGAGGAGATCCGGATGGTGGAGGACACCCCGGACGACCTGGTGCACGAGATCTTCGTCACGTCGTTCTGGCCCGACCATCCGCTGGGCCGCCCGATCCTGGGGACCGAGGAGACGGTCAACAAGCTGAGGAAAGAGCAGATCCTCGCGCATTACGCGGAGACATTTCATCCGTCGAACATGATCTTCTGCGCGTCGGGCAACATCAGCGCGGAGGACATCGTGCCGTTCCTGGAGCGCAGCTTCCCCACGGACAACCTTCCGCCGGTGCCCCGCGGATGGGCGGCACCGTCGCCGAAGCAGCACATCATCCTTCGCGAGAAACGCGAGCTCGAGCAGGTCCACCTCTGCCTCGGCTCGCGCGGCTTTCCGCAGCAGGGTCCCGAGCGTTATGCCGCCGCTCTCTTCAACACGATCCTGGGCGGCGGCATGTCGTCGCGGCTCTTCCAGCGCATTCGCGAAAAGGAAGGCCTCGTCTATAGCGTGCTCTCGTACCACAACGGCTACCTGCACGGCGGATACGAGGCTGTCTACGCCGCGTGCGCGCCGAAGAACCTGCGGCGCGTTCTGAGCATCACGCTCGACGAGATGAAGAGGTTCAAGAGCGATGGGGCGACGGTCGACGAGCTGGCCTCGGCGAAACTCCATCTCAAGGGGTCGATCCTGCTCTCGCTCGAGTCGACGGTCAGCCGCATGTCGGGGATCGCGCGGCAGGAGTATTACTTCGGCCGGCAGTTCTCGGCCGACGAGATCATCGCCGCCATCGACGCGGTCACGCTGGACAACATCCAGCAGGTCGCGGAGACGATCGTCGACCCGGAGTCGCTGTCTCTCACGCTGCTCGGCAACCTGAAGAGCCCGGGGATCTCGATGGACACGCTCAGGGACGCCGTCAGCGGCTGACCAGCGTCCAGCTCCCGATGGCGATGAAGCCGATGCCGGCGACGATCTTCAGCGTCGACGGCTTCACGAATCGCTCGAGCTGAGCCCCGACCAGAACGCCGATGCCCGCGGCAAGCACCAACGCCAGCGCGGCGCCGGCGAACACCACCCATTTGTTCACCTCGCGGTCGGAGGCGAACAGCATCGTCGCCAGCTGCGTCTTGTCCCCGATCTCCGCGAGGAACACCGTCGTGAACACCGTGAAGAAGATGCGCCAGCTCATGGGAGCGTTATAGCAGGCCTCGGGCCTCGGGCCTATCGGGCCTCGGGCCTCAGGAGCACGAAAGGATCGGGCTCGGGAAAAGGCCTGTCGTGCCTGCGATCTCTGATCATCAGCACCTCGTTTCCCCCGAGGCCTGAGGCCCGAGGCCCGAGGCCTAAATGGCCTGCTTCGCGCGCGTGTCCACGAACTCCACCTCCACGTTGGGCGAGATGCGGTGCGCCACTTCCTTCGCATCCCAGTTCGTCAGCCGCACGCAACCGTGCGATGACGCGTAGCCGATCGATTCGGGATCGGCCGTGCCGTGAATTCCGAAGTGCGGCTTGCTGAGGGCGATCCACACCACACCCACCGGCGAGTTCGGCCCCGGATTGAGGTTGGCCTCGGGATCCGAGTCGGGGACCTCGTGAAACAGCGTCGGCTGGTAATGAAAATGCGGATCGTGCGCGATGGCCTTCACGGTCGTGGTCTCGCGCGGCGAGGGATCGTACTTCGAGCCGAGGGTCGTGGGAGCGTGCAGGATGAGGTTGCCCGAGCTGTCGAATGCGTTGAACGTGCTGCCGGCGATGGACACGACCACGCGCGCGATGTCCGGCCGGTCCGAAGTGACCGCGGCCCTCACGTTCGGCACGTTCAGCGTCTCCCCTGCCGCAACCTGCGACAGGTTCCGCTCCGGATTCACGAGCGCCAGAAAATCGACGGTCGTGTGAAAACGCTCGGCGAGCTTCTCGGCCAGCGACTCGTAGCAGAGGCAGTCGAGCTTCGCCTTCTCGTACACATCCTCCGGAACCGTCACGAACGGGCCCTTCACATCGTCGGCTGTGAGCTGATGCGTCGTCACGGCGGGAACGCCGCCTGCGCTCGCCGCCAGCGAGCGGAACGTCTCCTGGTCGACGGCGCCCGTCGCCTCCAGACCCTGCGTGCGCTGGTACCACCAGAGCGCGATCGACGAGTTCTTGCCCCATCGTCCGTCGACCACACCGACCGAGAAATTCGCCCGGTCGAGGTACACCTGCGTTTTCAGGACCGACGGGCCGGCCACGTCGCCGCGGATCGGCACGGACACCGGCGCGTTGTTGATCGCCGCGGGCGTCAGGCCCTGGAGGGTCTCCTTCGCGCCGGTGACGAAGCGGA
>DATKCA010000213.1:0-2276 GCA_035544675.1 Thermoanaerobaculia bacterium
ACCTCTTCGGCACCGAGTACATGGCCGAGGCGAGGTTCAATCCCATCGGCGCGGAGCGGATGCTGATGACGCTGCAGCGGCTGGACAAGAATCCGTCGAGCGGGCTCGATCGCTATTTCATGTCGCATCCCGATCCGGCCAGGCGCATCCAGGACGTGCGCCGCAAGATTCGGGAGATGGCTGCCGCGTCGCCGGCGTCGTATCAGCCGCCCAACAGGGAGGCGTTCGTGCGCCGCCTGGACGGAATGATCACCGGGAACAGCACGGAGGACATCGTGGTGCGCGATGGAACGATCTACGACCGCGCGCACGGCCTGATCATCCGCGCGCCGTCGGGATGGGTGCCCAGCACTGCGCCGGGGATGCTGTTCGCGATGTCGCCGCTCAACACGCGCTCGCAGCTCTCGCTCGTGGCGCAGGAAGTTCCCGTGAGCTCGCTGCAGGGTGCCAACGCGCAGGATGCCGTGCGGCGCCGCCTGCAGCAGATGGGGCTGCAGTACGTCGCCTCGCGTGAGGCGCGGACCAGGACCGGCGAGCGGTTCCCGATCGACGCATGGGCCGGGCAGACGCAGTCGGGGCAGGTGGGCGTGGAGACGACGCAGTTCCTCCACGGCGATCACGTCGCGGTGTTCATGTTCCTGGCCCCGTCGCTCAGCAGGACGCAGAGTCCGCTCGGTCAGGTGCTGCAGGACGCGAGCATCGACGCCGCCCGGGCGCGTGCGGTGGAGCCGCCGCGGATGAAGATCGGCACGGTGCGCCGTGGCGAGTCGTGGGCCGGCATCGCGCGGCGCGCGACAGGAAATCCGGCCGACGCCGAGGCGGTGGCGAACATCAACGGCTTCGACCTGCGCACTGCGCCGCAGGCAGGGCTGGTGGTGAAGCTGCCCGCGGACGTGGTGCGAGGATGATGTTGGGACGCCGGTGTCCAACGTAGTGTGGAGCGCCGCCGACCCGGCGGCGAGCGGCGCGAAGGCGCCGCTGAACGACGCCGCCGAGTCGGCGGCGCTCCACGCTACTCGTAGCGCAGCGCCTCGATCGGATCGAGCCTGGCCGCCTTCACCGCGGGATAGATCCCGAAGAAGAGCCCGATCGAGATCGACACCAGCAGGCCGACCACGATCGACCAGAGCGGCGTGTACGTCGCCAGCGGACTGACCGCGCGGACGAGGGCAGCGATGCCGAGCCCCACCGCCACGCCGATCGCCCCGCCCAGGAACGACAGCGTCATCGCCTCGGTCAGAAACTGCGTGATGATGTCGCGCTTCACTGCCCCGACGGCTTTGCGGATGCCGATCTCCCGCGTCCGCTCGGTGACCGAGACGAGCATGATGTTCATCACCCCCACGCCGCCGACCACGAGAGCGATCGACGAGATGAAGACCATGGCCAGGGTGATTCCGCCCGTCACGGCCTGAAAGTTTCCGATCAGCTTGTCCGGCGTCATCAACCCGAAGTCGTTCGGCTTGTTGAAGGGAACCTTGCGCCGCGTCCGCAGGACGGCCGTCCCTTCCTCGATGATCCGCGGCACCCACTCCGGCCGCTTCGGAACCGTGGCGATGTTCACGCCGCGGAATCGCTTGATCCACGGAAAGTGGTTGTCGAACGTGGAGATGGGGAAGTAGACGTGGGAGTCGACCGACTCGAAGAACGTCGACCCCTGCTTCGCCATCACGCCGACGACCTGATACTTGCGGCCGGCGATGGTCACCTCTTTTCCGATGGGGTCGGAGAAGGGGAAGAGCGTATCGGCGACCGACCATCCGATCACGGTCACCGGCGCGGAGCGGAGCACGTCCCCGGCGGTGATGAACCTTCCTTCGCCGACGAAATGATTGTTGGCCTGCGGGTAATCCTCGGTCACGCCGATGACGACGTCGGGCGTCGCTTCCTTGCCTTTGTAGAGGACGTCCTGGTTGAGCGACTCGTTGTCGCCCGCGAACCAGTAGCGCTCCGGCGACACGGCGGCCATCGAAGGACAGAGCTCCTTCAACGCCAGCGCGTCCTCGATCGTCAGCTCCTTGCGGTTGCGTTGCGACTCGTCGCGCGTGCCGGGACCGAACTGCGGATCGAATTTCTGGAACTGGACGAGCGTGGCGCCGAAGGCCTGAAAGTCCTTGATGACGTTCGCATTGAAACCCTCGATGATCGAGACCATGGCGATGACCGTGGTCACGCCGATGACGATGCCCAGGACCGTGAGCCCGGTACGGAGCTTGTGCGAGCGGATGGCGCCGACGGCGAAGCGGACGTTCTCGCGGACGGCGAGCAGTGAGTCG
>DATKCA010000214.1:0-5646 GCA_035544675.1 Thermoanaerobaculia bacterium
CGAACCACGGCCTGCTCCGCTCCCTCGCTGAGCCGGTCCATCGTCGACTCGATCTTCTGACGCGCCCACAGCTTGGCGATGCCTCGCTGGCCCGACGCCGGCGGCAGCGTCAGCTGCCGCGACCACGGCTTCTGGCCGATCCGTCCGCGGATGGAAATCCTCGCGCCCGGATCACTCACGCGCACCGCGACCACCAGCGGCTCACCGCGATACACGTCCGGCACGCGCTGCGGCCACACCTCCGCCGTGGCGTCGGACACCGCCACCTCCACGGCCGTCATGACCGGACTGCCGAGCTTCGCGAACATCTCACCCATCCGCTCCCTGACCTGGGCGGTGTCGCCGATGAACGTGAACGTGCCGCGGCCGAACCGCGCCGCGTTGCGCATGAAGTGCGAGTTCGGGGCGGATCCGATCCCCACCGTGAACAGCCGGCTGTCACCGAGGTTGGAGTGGATGTAAGAGAAGAGCTGGGCCTCGTTGCCGACCTGGCCGTCGGTCATGAAGATGACCTGGCGCACGGTCCCGGGGAGGACGCGCTGCGGCAGCGCCAGGCGTATCGCGCTCAACATCTCCGTTCCGCCGTCCGCCTCGAGCCCGCTCACGAACTGCTTCGCGGCCTCGACATTCACACTGTCCGCCGGCTGACTCTCCGGAAAGAGGCGACGCGCATCACTGTCGAAGTCGACCACGTTGAACGTGTCCGCGGGGCCGAGATCGTCGAGAGCCAGGAGAAGGGCTTCCCGCGCCTGCTCCATCGACTGCCCCTCCATCGAGCCTGAGCTGTCGATGATGAACACGGTGTCTCGCGGGATGCGCTCCGGAATCCCGGCCGGAGGGGTCACGAGGATGAGCGCATAGCTCTCGTCGCCGCTCTTCTCGGTCAGAACCGTCGCCTCAGGAATCGATCCGAGGTCCGGCTGCCAGGCCAGCTCGAAGTCGCGGCCGGTCGCGATCTGCTCCTGATCTACTGCCACTCGATAGCTGGCCTGGCCGAGAGTCTCCTGGCGGATGCGGTGGTGCGTGCTTCGAATGTTGCGGAGGGAGTAGCCGGGCTGCAGATCGACTGTGAGATTGACGCGCGCCGGCGAGGACACTGCCGCTCCATTCAGACCAGCCAGCAGGTAGCCCGCGTCCGGTTTGTAGCGTGGCGCGACGACCATCGGGAACCGCAGCCTGTACTCGCCGTCCTCGTACCGCGCAGTCTCCTGGTATTCGATCTCGATCGTCGCTTCCTCGCCGGGCAGAATGCCGGCCACAGACGTCGTGAAGATGTTCGGGCGGTGCTGCTGGACGAGCGCGGCGCGGCGCCCCTCGGCTCTGGCCTGCCGATACTCGCGCAGGGCCTGCTGTTTCTCGCGGATCTCGCCGGCCACGACCCTGGCGCCGATGGTCATCTTCAGCGAGTCCACAGCGCCGTTCTCCGGCAGCGGGAAGACGTAGACGCCGTCCGAACACGTTCCGGTCACGTTGCGGAACACCTGGCGGACGCGTGTCCGCACCACCGGGCCGGCCACGCTGATGGCCACGTCCGAGCTGACCGTCGGCACCACGACATACACGCCGTCCGTCCCGGTCTTCAGAAGCAGCCCGGCGTCCTCAGTCTCGCCGAGGGTCGTGGTGGGCAGCTCCTGTGCGCTGGCGATGAAGGGGATGAAGAAGAGCAATCCGAGCAGCAGGGCAATCCACCGCTCCAGTCTGTAGTCAGTCTGAATTTCGTTCTCGGTCATGGCCGGCTCCTTCGACACATGCATTAAAGGTCCGCGATGTGTCACCGTCGCGGCGCGAATGAGGAGAAGCGAAGGCAGGAATGTGGCTGGAATGTGGCGGCCGGGCACGGGCGCCGTCCCGGCTCGTACAATTCACCCGTGGCAAACTCGATCGCTGTCGTCGAGGACGAGGACAACATCCGCGAGACCGTTGCGTTCGCGCTCCGCCGCGAAGGCTATGACGTCCGAATGTTCCGCGACGGACTCGAGGCGTGGGAGGCGTTCGACGGCCGGCTTCCGGATCTGGCCATCCTCGACATCACGATGCCGCGCATGGACGGCCTGGAGCTTTGCCGGAAACTTCGCGCCAAGTCGGAAACGCTGCCGATCATCTTCCTCACTTCCCGCGACGAAGAGCTCGACCGCATCCTGGGCCTCGAGCTCGGAGCGGACGACTATCTCTGCAAGCCGTTCTCGATGCGCGAGCTGACCGCGCGCGTCAAGGTGCTCTTCCGCCGCCTGGCCTTTCTGCAGGATCCGAAGGCGCAGCGGGAAGAGGCGCCGCTGCGATGCGGCCCGCTCGAGCTCGACCTGCAACGCTACCTCGTCACCTGGAACGGCCGGCCGGTGGAGCTCACCGTAACCGAGTTCATGATGCTGCACAGCCTTGTGCGCCATCCCGGTCACGTGAAGTCGCGCAAGCAGCTCACGAAAGAGGGTTATCCGAACGACACGTATATCAGCGACCGCACCATCGACACGCACATCAAACGCCTGCGCCGGAAGTTCGAGGAGGTGGATGCCCGGTTCTCCGCAATCGAGACCGTGTACGGCGTGGGGTACCGGTGGGTTTCGGGAGGCCCTGGGCCTTAGGACTTAGGCCTTAGGCGTTAGGCGTTAGGAGGACCGCACTCAGCTCTCCTAGGGCCTAAGGCCTGAGGCCAACGCCCAGCGCCCTGACGCCTATGCACCGCATCTCCATCCGCCTGATGGCGTTCAACCTGCTGCTGGTGTTTCTCCCGGTCGGGGGAATTCTCTATCTCGGCTCGTATGAGACGAAGCTCCTCGCGGCGCAGCGGCGGGCGCTCGAAGAGCAGGCGCGCCTGCTGAGCGCGTCGCTGAGCGGCTACGACGAGCCGGCCCGGAGAGCGTCCGACGTGCTCGCGCAGCGCGAGAGGCTCCAGGCGTCGAACGAGGAGCCTGTGCGGTTGCGCGTGGTCGGCACCAACGGACGGCTGGTGGCCGACTCGCTCACGTTCTCCCTTCGGACGGCTCCGCCGGAGAACCGCGCCCGGCGCAACATTCTCTATCGCACCGGCGCGACGATTCTCAGGCCGGTTCTCGGCCTCTCGCGGCTGACCGAGCCACCGCTGGCGGAGGCGGGATCGGATCAGCTGCTGGGGAGGGAAGTGGGTGCGGCGTTGCGCGGAGATGTCGCCAGCGCGGAACGGATCTCGCCGGACAACCGGTCGGTCACCGTCTCAGTGGCCTACCCGATCCGGTCGGGAGGCCGGATCGGCGGCGCGGTCCTGGCGTCACAGAGCACCTTCACGATTCTCCAGGACCTCTACACCGTCCGACTGGGCGTGCTGCGCATTTTCCTGATCTCGCTGGTCGTGGCGATCATCCTCAGCTTCCTGGTCGGCACGACAATCGTGAAACCGCTGCAGCAGCTCCGCGTGCAGGCCGGCGAGATCCTCGACCGGCGCGGGCGGCTCCGCGGCCGGTTTCGCGGGTCGGACAAGAAGGACGAGATCGGTGATCTGGCCCGCGCGCTCGAGCGCCTGACCGGCAGGCTCGACGAGCACGTGCGCTTCACCGAGTCGTTCGCCGCGGACGTGTCGCACGAGTTCAAGAACCCGCTCGCTTCCATCCGCACCGCCACGGAGATGCTGGCCGAAGTCGACGAGCCGGCGCAGAGGAAGCGGTTCCGGCGCATGGTCGAGCAGGAGATCGCGCGGATGGAGTCGCTGCTGTCGGGAGTCCGCGAGGTCACGATGATCGATGCGCAGCTGCCCACCGAACAGCGCCAGCGCGTCGACGTCGCGGCGCTTCTGGGGCGCATCGTGGAGGGATTCAGGATGCGCGAGCGCGACCGCGTGGAGATCGGCCTGGAGACCAGCGGGGAGGGCTTCGACGTCGAAGCGTCCGAGGATCGTCTCATCCAGGTCTTCGTGAACGTGCTGGAGAACGCGATCAGCTTCTCACCCGAAGGGGGGACGGTGACCGTCTCGGTGAATCGGAACGACCGCAAGATCACCACCACCATCTCCGATCAGGGGCCGGGGATTCCGGAAGGGAACCTCGGCCGCGTCTTCGATCGTTTCTTCTCCCACCGGCCGGACACGTCGCGAGCGCGCACCTCACACACCGGACTGGGACTGGCGATCGTCAAAGCGACGGTGGACGGCTACGGTGGCTCGGTCGATGCGGCGAACAACCCAGGCGGAGGGGCGCGGTTCGAGATCCGTCTTCCGGCGGCCGCTCGCCGGGAATCCTGAGGCGCGAATACGCCGAAGGATCAGTCCAGGCGCAGACGAAGTGGTGGCACGAGCGCCGCCCGTGGCGTGGTCAGTCGCTGCGCCTCCGGTTGATCCTTCGGCGCTTCGCGCCTCAGGATTCCCACCCCACCCACCCCTACTCGTACACCTCGAACTCAGGAACGGGCAGTTCCTCGGCCGTGGTCCAGCGCCAGGTCTCGAACAGGTAGAGGTCGAACAGGAGGAGGAAGACTTCGCGGCTCATTTCCCAGCGGCTGCGCAGGCCGTTGACGAAGCCGCGCTTCGACTCCTTGATGACGTGTCCGAGGTTCTGGATGATGGTCTGGGTCTGCTCGAGGCCGGCGCTGGCGCAGAAACAGTTGAGGGCCGCCTCGATCTTGAACCGCTCCTGGTACTTGGTCGGGACGGTCTCGAACACCTCACGGCGCATGACGCGGATGCCGGAGAGGACCGGACCGCACTTGAGCTTGAGGTGCATGAAGTTGAGGATGCTGCCGCGGTCGCGGATGCCGATGTTCATGTCGCACTGCCCGGCCAGCACCGGAAGCACGAGATCGGCGATGTGTTTCTGCGTGACGTTGAACATGTCGCCGTCGACGAAGAAGAGGATGTCGTTCTCGGCGTGATCGACGCCCATGCGCATCGCATAACCCTTCCCGCGGTTCTCGCGGAGGGCAAGGGTCTTCACTCCGTCGAAGGTCCGGGCAATGGCGACGGTATCGTCGGTGGAGCCGTCGCTGACGAGAATGACCTCGTCGATCAGCGGGCTGGCCTGGAGCGCCCCGAGCACTTCAGCAATGGTTTTTTCCTCGTTGTAAGCGGCTATGACGGCCGTTGTCCCCAAACGCTTCACCTCATCCAACCCACTCATACTTTGCAACCGGCAGACCATAGCACAACCGCCCGGCGGCGCCGGATGGAGGCTGGAACGTGCCGCATGCCGGGGACGGGAGTGTCCTTCTCAGACTTCACCGGCCCACCGCGGGAGCAGCACCCTCCTCCCGGGAAGAGGTGGTTTGCGCTTTGCACGAGCGCCCTCTCGTGAAGAAGAACCTGACCTACGGCGGGCTGCTGGCGGCCGCGTGCATCGCGCTCGCAGCGATGACGCTGATCCTGTCGGGATGCAGCACGCTTGCGCGCAATCTCGACATCGTCAACCCGAGCTACACGATCCGGGACATCCGGCCGCGGGTCGACATCGCCCTGCCGCTGTCGGCGTCCAGCCTCGACTTCGACTTCACACTCGGTGTGAACAACCCGAACCGGGTGGGGCTGCGCCTGGACAGAGTGGACTTCAACCTGTTCATCAACGACAGCCGCATCCTGGACGGCATCAGCGACCAGCGCGTCAACATCCCGGCCAACGGGTACGGCGACGTCCACGTGCGCGCGCGAGTCGGATACGACAGCATCCGCTCGATCTTCCGCGAGGTGGC
>DATKCA010000215.1:0-10839 GCA_035544675.1 Thermoanaerobaculia bacterium
TCACACTTCGCTGACTGCGCCGAGCAGCTCGGCCGGGTCGAACGGCTTGGTCACGCGCCGCGAGAAACCTGCTTCACGCACGCGCGCCTCGTCCTCCGGCCGCGCGTACGCGGTGATCGCGATCGCGGGAACGGCAAACCCCGCGCCGCGCAGACGGCGCACCAGCGAGTAGCCGTCTTCGCCCGGCATGGCCACGTCCGAAACGAGCACGTCGGCGCGCCAGGAGCACACCAGCTCGAACGCCTCCGCGGCGCTCCCGCACTCGCGCACCTCGGCACCGGCCGCGGCCAGCGACATCGTGATCATCTGACGTGCGCCGGCATCGTCGTCCACCACGACGACGCGGCGCCCGCGAAGCGACGCCACCGGGATGGCGACGCCGCTGGTGGGGACCACCACATCGGACTGCAGCAGCGGGATCGTGACGGTAAACCTGGCGCCTTTTCCCAGTCCATCACTCTCCGCGCGCACGGTGCCGTTGTGCGACTCCACCAGTGACGCCACGATGGAGAGGCCGATGCCCAGGCCTCCGTGGCGGCGGCTGGTGGAGCTGTCGGCCTGGCGGAAGCGCTGGAAGAGCTGCGGAAGGAAGCCCGGGTCGATCCCTTCCCCTGTATCGCGGACGACGATCTCCGCAAACGAGCCACGCTGCCTCGCTTCGACGTCGACCGACCCGCCGCCCGGCGTGAACTTGATCGCGTTCGTCAGCAGGTTCCACACGACCTGCTTCAGGCGGCCGGCGTCTCCCCGCACAGGGAGCACTGACCCCACCCACACGCGCAGCGCGATGGCCTTGGCCTGGGCCGACGCACGCACCATCTCCACCGCCCCCTCCACCACCGCGCCGAGGTCGTGCGGCTGCATGTCCAGCGACATCTTTCCCGAGGCGATGCGCGAGACGTCGAGCAGCTCGTCGATCAGCTTGATCTGGTTGAGCAGGCTTTCCTCGATGGCGCGCAGTCCCTGCTCGAGCACCTCCGGCTCGCGCGTCCGCGCCAGCAGCTTCACCCATCCGTACGCGGACGTGAGCGGCGTGCGCAGCTCGTGCGACAGCGTGGCCAGGAATTCGTCCTTGGCCTGCTCGGCATGCTTGCGCTCGGTGATGTCGATGACCGAGCCGACGAAGCCGAGGAACTCGCTGGAGGAGGAGTAGCGCGGGCGGCCGGTGGCATTGACCCAACGGTCCTCGCCGTCGACGCGGCGGACGCGGAAGTCCATGGAGAACTCCTGACGCTTCTCGTTCGCCTCGAAAAAGAGCTGGCGCGCGGTGGCGCGCTCCTGGGCATGCACCGCGTTGGACCAGCCGAAGCCCAGGGCCTGCTCTTGGGTCTGGCCGGTGAACTCGTACCAGCCGCGGGAGAGGAAGGAGCAGAGTCCGTCCGGCTCGGTGATCCAGAGCATGGCCGGGGCGGTGTTCGCGAACTCGCGCAGCCGCGACTCGCTCTCCCGCAGCGCCACCTCGGCCTTCTTCCGCTCGGTGATGTCCGAAACGGTGCTGAGCACGCATGGACGCCCGTTGATCTCGACGACGGCCGATCCGACCAGTCCGATCAGCTCCGTGCCGTTCCTGATCCGGAAACGCGCCTCGATGTCCTGCACCGGCAACCCGGCGCGCATCAGGGCGAAGCGCCCGGCGCGCGTTTCCGGGTCGACCCATAACCCGAGCTCGTCCGGCGGACGACCGATCGCTTCCCCTCGTGTGTACCCCGACAGGCGCTCGAATCCCTCGTTCACTTCGACGAGCCGGCCGTCGTCGAGCGAGGTGATGGTGAGGGCCAGCGGACTCCTTTCGAAGGCGATGGAGAACTTGTTCTCCGACTCGCGCAGCGCCTTTTCGGCGTGGCGGCGCATGCGCTGCAGCCGGACGTGCGCGTCCACGCGAGCGACCAGCTCCCTGGCGCTGAACGGCTTCACGAGGTAGTCGTCCGCGCCTGCCTCCATCCCCTCCACCTTCGACTCCTCGCCGGCGCGCGCCGAGAGCAGGATCACCGACACGTCGCGCGTGCCGGCCTCCGCGCGGAGCGCGCGCAGCAGCTCGAAGCCGTCCAGGCCCGGCATCATCACGTCGGCCAGCACCAGGTCGGGCGGGTGGCGTTGCGCGGACTCGAATGCGGCGGCGCCGTCGGCGACAGTTTCCACCTCGTAGCGGCTCATGAGCAGCCGGCGGACGTAGTCGCGCATGTCGGCGTTGTCGTCGGCGACCAGGACGCGACCGGAGGGATGAGGGCCGGGCGATGAGGGTTTGGGGTCGTCCGGCAACCAGCGCGTGGCCTCCTCGGCGAAAGTGAGCTGGGCGTGGTTCTTCGATAGCAGGGCCGCCGGGTCGGCGGCGCTCCACAGGGCCGCCGGGTCGGCGGCGCTCCACTCGGCGGCGGTGCGTCCCGCGGCGCTTTGTGCTCTGCCGCGCGGGATCGTGACCGTGAACGTCGTGCCGCGCCCCGGCTCGCTCGTCGCGGAGACGGTGCCACCGTGCAGCTTCACCAGTTCCTGCACAAGGGCCAGACCGATGCCGCTTCCTTCGTGCGACCGGCTTCGCGCGCCGCGCACGCGATGGAAGCGCTCGAAGAGGTGCCGCAGCTCGCCGGCCGGGATGCCTGTGCCGGTGTCGCGCACGGTCAGCTGGGCAGACTCGCCGATCTGCCGCAGCGACACCTCGATCTCGCCATCGAACGTGAACTTGAAGGCGTTGGAGACGAGGTTGAGGACGATCTTCTCCCACTTCTCGCGATCGACGAATACCGGTTCCGGCAGCGGCTGGCAGTTCACGACGAGCCGCAGACCGGCACGCTCGATCGCGGAGCGGAACACGCCGGCCAGCTCCGCCGTGAAGGAGCCGAGGTCCAGCGGCTCGTACGCCGCCTCGCTGCGTCCGGCCTCGATGCACGAGAAGTCGAGCAGCGAGTTCACCAGTTTGAGGAGGCGCAGCGAGTTGCGATGCGCCGCTTCGAGACGCTCCCGAGCTTCGGGCGGCAGCTTGTCCTGCTCCAGGACGTCTTCGAGCGGCCCGATCATCAGCGTGAGCGGCGTCCTGAACTCGTGCGAGACGTTGGAGAAGAATGCGGTCTTGGCGCGATCGAGCTCGGCCAGCGCTTCGGCGCGCTGCCGCTCGATCTCATGCGCCTTGGCGTTCGCGATCGCCGAGGAGATGTGGCCGGCCACCAGGTTGAAGAAGCTGCGGTAGCCGTCGTCGAGCGCGCGATGCGGGCTGATGCCGGCGACGAGACGGCCGATCGGCTCCTCCTCTCCCGGAATGGTCAGCGGCATCTCGATCCTGTTGGCCACACCGTCGTTGCCGACCGTCGTCACGCAGCGATCCGCGACGTGCAGCGCGGCGAACGGAACGTCGCGAGCGTTCGTTCGCAGGATCTCCCCGGCGTTGTGACACGCCTCGTCGATGGTCAGCGCGGCGCCGGCCCGCCCCGCCAGCTGCCGCAGCGTGTCGAGCCGCCGCTCGCCGACCACGCGCGTCGTCGTCTCGGTCACGACCGTGAAGATGCCGCCCACTCCGCCGCTCTCGTCCACGATCGGGCTGTACGAGAACGTGAAGTAGCACTCCTCGCTGTAGCCGTGGCGCTCCAGCATCAGGAGCTGATCGTCGGACCACGTGGCGTTCCCTTCGCCCATGACCCCTTCGAGCATCGGCCCGATCACGTTCCAGATCTCCGGCCAGACGCTCCGTCCCGATGCGCCCAGCGCGTGCGGATGCTTATGCCCGAGGATCGGCGCGTATGCGTCGTTGTAAAGCTTGATCAGGTCGGGGCCCCACCAGATCAGGATGGGGAAGCGAGACGCCAGGCAGATGCTGACAGACGTCCGCAGGCTCTGCGGCCATGACCCGCGCGGCCCGATCGGTGTTCCGGCCCAGTCGAAGCCGTCGATCAGCTCCCGCATCGAAGACATGACCACGTGAGTCTAGTGCAGCGATCGCGTGGAGCGCGCGCCGGCGCTCAGCTGAGCCTGGCAACGGGCCTACTTCCCGGCCAGATCAATGAGGAACGCGTACATCAACGCCGTCTCCTTCTGCCGCCGGAACCGGCCGGACTGGCCGCCGTGTCCGGCCTCCATGTTCGTGTGCATCAGGATGCGCTGGTCGCCGATCTTCCTGGCCCGGAGGCGCGCCACCCACTTGGCCGGCTCCCAGTACTGCACCTGCGAGTCGTGCAGTCCGGTCGTGACGAGCAGATGCGGGTACTCCCTGGCCTGCACGTTGTCGTAGGGCGAGTAGGAGAGCATGTAGTCGTAGTACTGGCGATCGGCCGGGTTGCCCCATTCGTCGTACTCGAACGTCGTGAGCGGAATGCTGGCATCGAGCATCGTGGTGATGACGTCGACGAACGGAACGGCGGCCACGACACCCTTGAAGAGATCGGGACGCATGTTGACCACGGCGCCCATCAGCAACCCGCCCGCGCTTCCGCCGTATCCGAAGACTCTCTCCCTGTCGGCGTACTTCTGCGCAACCAGATGCTCGGCAACGTCGATGTAGTCGGTGAACGTGTTCTTCTTCTGCAGCAGCTTCCCCTGCTCGTACCACTCCCGTCCCAGCTCCTGGCCGCCGCGGATGTGGGCGATGGCGTAGACGAAGCCGCGATCGGCCAGACTGATCACCGAGGAGTTGAAGCCGGGGTCGATGCTCGACCCGTAGGAGCCGTAGGCGTAGAGGAGAAGAGGCGCGGAGCCGTCCTTTTTGAATCCGTTCCGGTAGAGGATCGACACCGGCACACGCTTGCCGTCGCGCGCGCTCGCGTAGATCCGTTCGGTCTGGTAGTTGGCCGGATCGTATCCGCCGCCGACGGCCGTCCGCTTGAGGAGCGTCCGATCGCGGCTGGTCATGTCGTACTGGTAGGTCGAGAAGGGCGTGGTGAGCGAGCTGTAGGTGAATCGGAGCTGCGAGGTGTCGAACTCCGGGTTGTCGGCGATGCGTGCCACGTAGGCCGGTTCGTCGAAGGGGATGTAGTGATCGCCGCCGCTCCACGGCATCACGCGCAGCCGGATCAGTCCGTCCTTCCGCTCGGAAACGACGAGGTGATCGCGGAAGATCTCGAAGCCTCCCAGGTACACGTCCGGCCGGTGCGGAATCACCACGGACCAGTTCTCCCGGCCGGTGGCGCTGACCGGCGTCTTCATCAGCCGGAAGTTCCGGGCGTCGTCGTTCGTCCGGATATAGAAGTGATCGCCGTAGTGGTCGATCGAGTACTCCCGGCCGCGCTTTCTCGGCTCGAAGACCTGGGGCTCGCCGCGGGGCTGATCGGCGTCGAGGTAGCGGTATTCGCTGGTCAGCGTCTGCCCCGAGCCGATGACGATGTAGCGCTTCGACTTCGTCCGGAAGACGAACGTGGAGAACGTCTCGTCAGCCTCTTCGAAGACCAGAGTGTCGCCGGCGGGATCGGTGCCCAGCTCGTGCCGGTAGATGCGATACGAGCGGAGCGTCTCCGGATGTTTGCGGCTGTAGAAGATCGTCCGGTTGTCGTTGGCCCAGGCCTGGTTGCCGCTGACCAGCGGGATCTCGTCGGGCAGGAGCTGGCCCGTCGTCAGGTTCTTGAAGCGGAGCGTGTACTTGCGGCGCCCGACGTTGTCGGTCGCGTAGGCCACGATGTCGTTGCCCCGGCTGACCGAGACGCCGGCGACATTGAAGTAGCTCTGACCCGCGGCCAGCGCGTTGACGTCGAGCATGACCTCTTCCGGTGCGGTCATCGCTTCCTTGCGCCGCACGTAGATCGGGTAGTCCTTTCCCTCTTCGAAACGGGTGTAATAGAAGTAGCCGTCGCGCAGCGTCGGGACCGACTCGTCGCGCGGCGGAATCCTGGCCACGATCTCCTCATAGAGCTGCTCCTGAAGCCCCTCGGTGTGCTTCATCGTCTGCTTCAGGTAGGCGTTCTCCGCCTCCAGATACGCGATCACCTCGCGGTTCTCGCGCTCCCGGAGCCAGTAGTACTCGTCCACGCGCTCATGGCCATGCTGCGTGAGAACCGTCGGCCGCTGCGCGGCCAGTGGCGGCTGGACGGCAGGAGGTGCCGTCGCGCAACCGGCGATCAGTGTCAGTGCTAGAAGAACTGCGGCGATGGATCTGGTCACAAGCGGCCTCCTCGGATGTCGCGCGCAAGTCTACCCTCGCGGTGTCGCTTGTCATGACGGAATTGGCGGTGCGACGACGCCACCGCCAGGAAGTCGTCCGACGCTGAGCCGCAGTTGAGGGACGACTCGCGCTAAGATCTTCGATGCGATGCGCCCGAGTCTCCTGCTCGTTGCTCTCCTCGCCGTTCAGAGCTTTGCGCAGGCACCTCAGTCCGAGGGATGGATCGACTCGCCCGAGGCCTACTTCGCCACCGAGAACGAACGGGCGGAATGGAACGCCTTGCGCACCCGCGCGGAGCGCGACGCCTTCAAGGAACGATACTGGCTCCGGCGGGATCCCACCCCCGGCACCGAACAGAATGAATTCAGGGAGGCGATTCTCGGCCGCATCCAGACGGCGGATGCGCGGTGGACACTCGACGAGAGCGCCGGATCCCGCACCTCGCGCGGCATGGTCTTCGTTCTATTCGGATCGCCCGCCCGGGTCCAGCAGGAGCGGGCCCCGCGCCTCGAGCGCCCCTGCATTCCTTCCGCAGGGGGGCCGCCCTGCACAACCGGAGGGGTCATTGAAGGCAACGAGGTCACCGAAGTCTGGACCTATGACCGCGAGCGCACCCGGCGGGTGTTGGAGGCGCTCGGCCGTCCATCGCTGGAGCTGACCGTCATCGTCGAGCCGAGCCGCCGCACCGATCGCCTTCAGAACCCCGGATTGGTCAATCAGTACCGCGCTCTTCTGGCCGAGCGGACGATCGTCAATCCCACACTGGTCGCGGCCCGGAGAGCTCCGCCTCAGCCTCTGCCGAAGTTCGCTGTGGCGGCCGCTCTTCCCGACCCGGTGAACCATGCATTGGAGAACCCTTCCCCGTCACCCGACCCGAAGAGGAGTCCTGCCGGTGGCACGGCAGTCTCCTGGAAGGACTCAGCCGCTCCCACGGTGATCGTCTGGTTCTCGCTGTCGGATTTGGAGGCGGAGGATCTTCGCGATGCGCGCCTTTTCGGGACGATCCGCTCCGACGGTGACACGCGAAGCTTCGTCGCTCCCGCGCTGCCGGCCGGATTCTTTTTCACCACGCGTCCCGGCATCGTCGTCGCGGCGGAGCTCGAGCTTCCCCCGGGCAACTATTCGGGATCCTTCGCGCTGGCCCGCAACGAGGGCGGCGTACTGGCGAGCGCCGCCGCCCCGATCCGCATCCCCGATGTCCGGCAGGAGTTCTCGGTTTCCTCGATCGTGCTCTCGGGCGGCGCCAATCCGGCCAGCCAGGACGATCCGACGCCGTTCCGTTTCGGCACGGCCGCGGTGCAGCCTCGCGCCGACGCGCGCTTTCTGCGATCGGAATCGCTCTGGATCTTCTTCTCGGCCGCCAACGCCAGTGCTCCGGAAAACGTGACCATCCGAACGGATCTGCGCCGCGGAAGCAGCCCTGTGGGGACAGCCGGCCCGTCTCCGGCGCAGCTTCAACAGGTCGGTGAGCGTCGGTACGTCTCGGCACTCGAGATTACGCTGGGGAGCTTCGAGCCGGGGGCGTACGCACTCTATCTGACCGTGCGAGACCGCGAGGCCGAGGTGGTGCGCCGGGCGGATTTCCAGATCCTTCCCGACTGACACCGTTCGTTTACATTTTTGTTCCCAATCATCTACAATTTTGTTTCACAAATCCAAGAAATTGGACGGGTCCGCTCGAGCGCTCGGATGCCCGCCCCATTAAGTCCTCTGCGTTCGTGAGTTACAGATCCCGGCGACGTTTTTTGAGTCGGCACCCCGGTTGCGGCGGTGGCTTCGCATGTTCCCCACAACTTCACTCACGTATTGAAAGGAGCGATGGTATGACCCAAAGACACCTCATTTTGGCCTTGATATGCCTTGTCGTAACGGTCTTTCCCGCGTCGCTGATCGCTCAGACAGCGCAGGTCGGGACGGTTGCCGGCGAGGTCAAGGACGAGTCGGGGGCGTCCCTTCCCGGTGTGACGGTCGAGCTCCTCAGCCAGGAGCGCGGCGTTTCGCGGACTTTTGTGAGCGACATGAACGGTCGCTTCCTGTTCGCGCAGGTGCCGCTGGGGATGTATCGCCTGAGGGGAACGCTCTCCGGCTTCCAGACCACGACCATCCCCAACAACCTGGTGGAGGCGCAGCGGACCACTCGTGTCGACGTGACCATGAGTCTGGCCGCAGCGCGAGAGACGATTACGGTCACGGGTGAAGTGCCGATCGTCGACAAGACCAATGCCACGCAAACGACGCGGCTGAGTAACGAGGAGTTCGAGAAGCTTCCGATCGGGCGGAGCTATCAGACCCTGTTCGGCACGGCGCCGGGAGTGGTCGGCACCGGCAATGCCAACGTTCATGGCGCGCTCAGTAGCAACAATCTGTTCATGTTCGACGGCGTGGACGTGACCGACCCCACCACCGGAACATTCGCCTCGAACCTCAACTTCGAAGCGATTCAGGAAGTGAACATCATGACCGCCGGCATCTCCGCCGAGTACGGCCGGGCCACGGGCGGATACCTCAACGTCATCACCAAATCGGGAGGGAACAAGTTCGAGGGATCGTTCAAGATCCTCGCAGATAACGACAGGTGGAACGGGCAGAACAAGAGGAAGAGCGAGCTGACCGGCGCCGCGCTGGAGCGGACGAAGTTCGACCAGCTGAACGATCGCTACGCCGCAACGCTGGGCGGCCCGCTGTGGAGAGATCGGGCCTGGTTCTTCGGCGTCCACGAAATCTCCGAGATCACATCTCCGGAGCGGCAGACCATCGCTACCAACGAGAATTTCCGGCAGACCACCGAAAGCCCATTCTGGACCGGCCGGCTGACCTACCAGATCACGCCCAGCCACAACATCTGGGGCAAATACAATGAGTCGCCCACCTCGGGGTTCATCGTCGACTACTGGGGGACCAACGCAGAAACGCTGGCCATGACCCGGCAGGACCAGACCGCCGAACAGTTCACCGTCCAGTGGACTGGCGTGTTTACGCCCAACCTCACCGGCGAAGCGATGTGGGGAAACAACGAAGAGTGGATCGGCGTGTTTCCGTATCGAGCGAGCTCGCTCCACAACGGGGCCCCTCATTTCAACTCGACCGACCGCCGCTACTACAACGGCGCCACATTCGAAGGGATCGTGGACCGGCCGCGGAACCAGCTGACCGGCGCGCTTTCCTACTTCGCCGACATCGCGGGGAACAGTCATCAGTTCAAATTCGGCGTCGATTATCAGGACATGAAGTCCACGGCAGCCTTCCGCTTCCCCAACGACCAGTTGTACATCGATCAATCATTCGATCCGGTCACGAGGGCGTTCGTTCCGCTCAGCCGCCGCGATTATGACCCGCTCACTCTCTCCAGCTCGACGGGCGAGATCCTCTCGTTTTACGCCCGCGATAAATTTGAAGTGGGGAATCGTTTCTTCTTCGAGGTCGGCGCGCGCTACGAGGATCAGACGGGAGAAAGCGACGTCGGCGCCGTTACCGTTGACAGCACCACGATCGCTCCGCGACTGTCCGGGACGTATGACCTGACCGGCAACGGCAAGACCCTGATCGTCGCCACCGCCGGACGGGTCTACCAGTTCATCGTCCAGGGTTTCTCGGACTCCTTCGCCGAAGTGCCGCAGCAGACCAACTACGAGAACTATCTTTGGAACGCGGAGCGGAGCGAGTACGTCTTATCGAATCGTTTCGAGGCCGGGGCGCGGACTTTCCGGCCCAATTCCGACGTCGATCCGACCTACGTGGACGAGATTACTCTCGGATTCCAACGCCAGATCGGAACCGCCATGGGTGTGGGCGTCCGCGGAATCTGGAGAGAGTTCGGCGACATGATCGACGACATCTTCACCTTCAATCCGGACGGCACCTTCAACCGGCAAGTGGTCAACTACGGTCCGGCCAGGCGCGAGTACACCGGCCTCGAGCTCACCTTAGACAAGCGCTTCGCGCGCAACTGGAACCTTCTGGCCAGCTACACCTGGTCGGAGACCCGGGGCAACCACTTCGCCAACACCTTCAGCTCTCTGGGAAACTGGGGCGACGCCAACTGCCGATCTACCACCGATCCGAGCATCGGCAACAACGGCGTCATCCCCTGCCTTGAAGTCAACGACGGCCCGCGCAATTTCGGGCATCCCCCCAATCACCGGCCCCACAACCTGAAGGGCTACGGTGCCTACAGCCGCGCCCTCGGGCCGGTGAATCTGACCCTCGGCGCGGCCGGCGAGTGGATCTCCGGAACGCGCTTCGCGAAGGCTTCCTCACTGCAGGTGCTCAATCCGGTGACAGGCGCCGCATCGGGACAGTTCGCCACTTACCGTTACGAGGATTTTGGGGCCGAGTCGCTTCCCGGTGTGTGGAGCATCGATAACTCGATCGAAGGAACCTTCCGCGTTCTCGATCTGATGGAAATCGGTATCAAGGCCGAGATCTTCAACGTGACCGACAATCAGGAGAAAGCCAGCCCCGGTGCGACCACCTGGTGCAACAACACCACCAATCCGGCGGCCGCATGCACGCAGGCACGAGATCGGTTCAACAAGGCCACCGTGCGCACGCACTTCCAGACGCCGCGCACCTATCGCATCACCACTTTGCTCCGCTTCTGATCCTCAGCGCAGTGGCGCTTGCAGAAAGGGCCCCGAGCAATCGGGGCCCTTTTTCATTTCCGGTGGAGCGCCGCCATTCCTGGCACGGTGAGGACACCGCCGCCCCCTTAGGCCTACCCGGGGCGCGGGTGAGGACACCCGCGCTCCATTCCGTGATGAACA
>DATKCA010000216.1:0-13707 GCA_035544675.1 Thermoanaerobaculia bacterium
GTATCAGCTTGCCATCGGGCATCGCCCGCCGAGTGAAGAGTCTTGCAAAGCGCGAACGCACGAGCGCGAACCGGGTGATCGTCGACCTGATCGAGACCGGCCTCGAAGCGCGCGACCGCGAGAAACGAGCGTTCTTCGACCTTGCGGAACGGTTGGCGAATTCATCGAACACCGCCGAACAAAAGCACCTCAAGGAAGAACTGGCGCGCATGACGTTCGGTGATTAGTGCCGTCCCCCTCGATCCATGAAAGGAAAGCGGAAGAAGGGCGTCGGGAAGCTTGTCAGCAGGTTGAAGTGAGTCACGGCTTCGGCGCGTTGAACACCAGTTGCACCGGTGGAGCCGGCTCCTCGTCACGCGTGCGGATGATGACGCTCGCACCATCGGGCGCGACTTCGAACTCCGCGATCTCGTACGGGCTGCGCAGCAGGAGCTTCGGCTCGGACAGCTCGATCTGGTCCGCCGGTTCGCGGACCGTCACCGTCATCAGGTCCGTCGGCGTCGCCTGGTAGATCAGCTCGCGGCCGCCCATGCTCCATCGCGGGAGTGAGCCTCCCCCTTTCGAGACGATCTGCGAGCTCCCCACGCCGCTGATCCTGATGACGTAGACCTCCGGCGTTCCCGACAAAGTAGACATGAATGCTACCCAGCGGCCCGATGGCGAGATCCGGCCGTCGCGATCGGAGAACGGGGTCTGCACAAGCACGCGCGGAGTCGCGCTGCCGCGCAGCGAAAGCAGCATGAGATCCATCCCGGTGTTCACCAGCCCGCCGACCTGCTCCTGCATGAGCAGTTGACTGCCGTCAGGAGTCACGTCGAGCGGCTCCTGAACGCCGAGGCGCTGGGTGACGAGCGTCTGCCGGTTGGTGTCGAGGTCGTACCGGAAGATGTCGGGCGGGCCGAGCACATCGGAGCGATAGAACAGCGATCGACCGTCAGGACTCCACACCGGAGCGCGGTCGTCGAACGCGTCGAACGTCAGGCGCGTCGGCCCCTTGCCTGACAGCTCGTGAATCCAGAGGTCGCTCGTTCCGAGACTGCGATTCGCCGTCACGACTGCAAGGCGTTTCCCGTCCGGCGAGATCCGCATCTGCCCGTGCATGCCGCGCATCAACTCCGCGATCTGCTGTCCCTGTCGATTGAGCACCACCACACGCGACGGTCCGCGCGCGGTTCGCAGACAAACCGTTCCGTTGTTCGAAACCGAAAAGTCCGCCGCTCCGACGGATTGAAAAACGTGGAAGCCCTCGGCGATCGGGCGAGCGTCGCCGATCATCTCCAACCGCTCGAGATCGATCTTCTGAACCAGCAGCGTCGCGTCGCGCACGTAGTACGCGGTGTCCCCGCGCACCAGCACCCGCGAGGTGATCGGACCAATTTCGCGCACCGGTCCACCGTCGACCGATCCGACCTTCAGCGTCAGCGCGCCGGCAGGGACATCGAGGCGGCCGGAGCGCGCCACGAACAGAAAGCGCTTGCCATCCGGCAGAACCTCGGGCCACAGGTGCATGGCCTCGCCGCGCGCGCTGTCGACCGTGGTGAGCCGCCGCACCGCTCCGCCGCTCGCGCTGACCCAGAACAGTCCCGAACCTTCGTTCGAAACGATGTTGTTGAAGATGATGCCCGAAGGAGCCCAACCCATCGTCGTTCCGGCAAAGGAGTCGAACAGGACGCGCGGCGGACCTCCTCCCGGCGTGACCACTTTCAGTTTGCCGCCGGCGAGAAATGCGATCTGCCTTCCGTCGGGTGACCAGGTGGGCGTGCGCGCGCCGGCAGCGCCGGCAACCGGCGTTGCGACCACCGAGCGAAGATCGCGCACCCACAACCCCGGCCTGCCATCCGCATCCGATCCGGCGACCGCGACGCGGAGGCCATCGGGCGAGATCGCCAGCGACGGACTGACCTCCATCAACGGGATCGTCGGCACCTCGGCGACATGCAGCGCGACATATGCGGGAGTGCGGTCGGGGGCGGGCGGGCGGCGGACGAGAAGGAGTCCCAACAGCGCTGCCGCGAGTACCGCCGCAATCGCGATGTACATCGGGACACGAGATCGTCTGCTCCGTTCATGACGTGGCGTTCGCGCCTCGACGAGCGCGAGATCGCGCAGCAGATCGGTGGTCGATGCGTAGCGCTTCGCCGGGTCTTGTTCGAGACAGCGTTCGATGATCCACGACAGCGGCAGAGGCGGGTCGCGGAACATCTCTTTGAGGATCAGGCCGAAGGAGTATTGATCGGTGCGGAAGTCGAGCTGGCGTCCCGCGGCCTGCTCGGGCGACATGTACGCGGGCGTGCCGACGACCTCGTGCGCCCGCGTAATCTTCACTTCGGTGTTGATGCCGTCGCCGGAATCGCCGGCTCTGGCCAGTCCGAAGTCGAGGATCTTCGCCGTCCCCTGCGGCGTGATCATGATGTTCTCGGGCTTGAGATCGCGATGGACGATGCCCGCCGCGTGTGCGGCGGCCAGGCCGTCCGCGATCTGCGTGGCGATGGCGAGCGACCCGGCCGATGAGCGCAGCGACTTGCCCGGCACCAGTTCCATGACGATGTACGCGACGCCGTTGTGGCGGCCGACGTCGTGGATCGTGACGATGTTCGGATGGCTCAGCGACGATGCGACTCTGGCCTCACGCTCGAAGCGCGCCATTCGATCGGTGTCGGCGACGAACTCCGGCGGCAGGATCTTGATCGCCACCTCACGCCCGAGGCGCGAGTCGCGGGCGCGATAGACCTCCCCCATCCCTCCCGCGCCCAGCGCAGCAGTGATGTCGTAGGGACCCAGACTGCTCCCAGGTTCAAGGGACACGATGCGAGTGAGGATAGCGCACACGGTCGTGCGCTACTCTACGCACCGTTCGCGGCCCGAGGGCGGCGACGTCTGGATGCTCGAGGGGTTGTAGAAGCTCAAGGCCGGAACCGGCCCGGCGGTTCGATCCTGCGGCTGAACCATTCGAGAGTCTCATTGAATGTCGAGGCCAGACCGAACGCCTTCATGTAAGGGAGCCAGTGCGATTCGATTCTTCCGCGGTCTCGTTCCACATTCGCGAAGAAACGCCGTGCCTCGGCCAGATTCGCGAGCACCTGCCTGCCCTCCGCGCCGTGGTCGCGCCGCCCGATCTTGAAGCCGGCTCGTCATTCGTGAACCGTGTGATGAGAAACATCCCGAGCCAACTGCCGAGCACTCCGCCGCATGCGAGCAGGATCGGCCGTTTGATGTCGGGAGGGCCGAGCATGTCGATGACGGCGTTGCGGACCGGATCCCGGAGGCAGTTGGCAAGATCGACTCCGTCGCGCCCGTATCGCTTCTGGAACGTCTCCGAATCCATCACGACGTCGTCGAAGAAAAGCGATCTCGCGAGCCGGCGTTCGTAACCCGAAAGCGCGTCGTGCTTCACGAGAAGCCGCAGAGTCAGACCGGGGAGCTCCTCGATTTTCCCGTCGAGCAGCATCGCCGAGAGCAGCGCGTTGACCTCATGACTCCCGATGTCGCCGTCCCAGGCGGCGCCGATGACTTCCGGCGGATGAATGAAGATGTTCTGGTCGAGCCACTTCGGCGTCATCGTCACTGCCCGCCACGATGGTCGCGGCAACGCTCGTCGTGTGAAGCGGTACCACACCAGTACCGCCATGACGACGAAGGCCGCGAGCAGCGCGATCCGCATCAACTCTTCGGATCCTCCAGCGCAACTATACGTGCCCTCGTCTGGGCGTTTCTTCCCGGATCGTTCCGTCGCCTGCGCAACCTGCTCGAAGGGAAGCGGCCCAGAGCGTGACTCTACGGTTCGTAGAGAATTGCCGAGAGGAACTTCCGCCCTGCTACGATTTCCTACGGTTTGGCGAAGCATGACCAGGAATTCCGTGATCCGATCCACAACTTCGTTCGCGCGACAGCAGACGAGGTGAAGGCAATCAACGCCATGGATCAGCAGCTTCGGCGCGATGCTGTGCAGACAATCGCCAGGCAACTGACAGACCGGTTCGGCAGAGAGAACGTCCAACATCGCGTCATTCCGCCAAAACAACAGCATATCGACTTCCCGGTTCTTCTCGATTCGCGTGAAATCAGCACCTCGATCGCGGAGTCGCAGATCTACGCCGACTTCAAACCGGCAACTGTCGGATTTGTATTCATCAGTCCGGAGCGTCGCAAGGACGCAGAGACGTGGCTGAAAGACAACAAGAAGAGAATCCTGTCTGAGCAGATGGAGCTTGACCTATGAGCCTGAGCGACGTGCAACGATCCGCTGTGATTGCCAGCCTCGTCAAGGAATACCGGGAGCGAAACCTCTTCTGTGGTGAAACCCACGTGCAGAAGTCCGCTTACTTCATGCAATATCTCCTGGGCGTTCCTCTTGGTTTCGAGTTTCTCCTCTATAAATATGGGCCGTTCTCGTTCGAGCTTCAGACTCACATCGCTTCCATGCGGGCCGACGACATGCTCATTGTTCGCCCGCTGGAATACGCCGCTACTTTCGAGCCCGGCGATCAACTTAGTTACCTCGAAAAACACCTGCCTAAGACGATCGACACCTTCCGGCCGGCGATCGATTTCGCAGTGAAGAACCTGGGACCGCGTGGAGTCAAGCAGCTCGAACCGATCGCGACGGCGCTTTTCTTCACCGTCAACGAAGATGATCGTTCTATAGATGGACGCGCCAGACGAATTCGAGAGGTGAAACCACACATCTCGGACGAGGAAGCTCGATCTGCCGTGCGGCAGATCGACCAATGGAGAGAGGGGCTCACGAGTCGGTAAGTGCGACTGCCTTGAAAGCGGCGGCAAGCCCCTGCGGCTCTCGCTCAGGGCACGCCGCATCCAAAGCGCATCGGTAGCAAACCAATGCTGCCCGCCACGTAGGGACGGCCTCGAGCCCGCTCCCACATTCGCTCCTAACCTTTTTCGCCCGCAAACGTCTAGACACGTGATGGATCTCAGAAGCCTGCGGCTCGTTCTGATCTCGCTCTCCCTTGCGATCTCTCTTGTACTTTCCGCTCAGGTGGAAAAGCCCCGGCCTACCCATCGAGCGGTCCGCGCGGCCGTCCCCCCTGTCATCGACGGCGATCTCTCCGATCCGGCCTGGCAGCAGGCCCCCGAGATCACCGGCTTCACGCAGATGGACCCGGAAGAGGGGAAGCCGGCCAGAAACGACACGATCGTCAGGATCTTGTACGACGACAACGCCATCTACTTCGGCGCGTTCATGAAGGATGACGGGACGCCGACCCCGCTGCTGGCGCGCCGCGACAGTGACCTCAACAACGGCGACTACATCCGCATCAACATCGACTCGCAGTACGACCGCCTCAGCGGCGCCGGGTTCGTCGTCAACGCCTCGAACGTGCAGATGGACATGACTCTCTACAACGACATCTACAACGACAACAGTTGGGATGCGGTATGGGAGTCGGCGGCGAAGATCGTGAGCGGCGGCTGGATCGCCGAGGTGCGCATTCCGTATTCGCAGCTCCGCTTTCCGGACAAGCCCGTACATATCTGGGCCTTCAACATCAGCCGCTGGAACCCGCGAACATCCGAGAGCACGCGCCTGGTGTACTCGCCGAAAACCGAGAGTGGCTTCGTCTCCCGTTTCGCCGATCTGACCGGAATCGAGGGAATCAAGCCGAAGCGCGCTCTGGAGATCATGCCCTACGGAGTGGGCCGGACGGACCTCTACAGCCGCCAGAACAACCCCTTCATCTCCGCGTCGGAGCATCGGGTGGAAGCAGGCGTGGATCTGAAGTACTCGCTGACCTCCAGCCTGCGGCTGACGGCCACGCTCAATCCCGATTTCGGCCAGGTGGAAGTCGACCCGGCCGTGCTGAATCTCAGCCAGTTCGAGACGTTCTTCCCCGAGAAGCGCCCGTTCTTCACCGAGGGAGCGGACATCTTCCGCTTCGGCAACGGTCCGGCGAACAGCCGGTGGGGATTCAACATGTGGTTCCCCACCTTCTTCTATTCGCGGCGCATTGGCCGCTCGCCGCAGGGGTCGATCGACGCCGACCATCTCGACGCTCCCGGCGAGACCACCATCCTCGGCGCGGCGAAAGTGACGGGGAAAGTCGGGAAAGGATGGACCATCGGCGTGCTCGACGCGCTGACCGATCGGGAGCAGGCCTGGTTCAGCCGCCAGGACGGCCTGGGAGGATTCGACGTCGGAAAAATGACCGTCGAGCCGATGACGAACTATCTCGTGACGCGCGCCACGAAGGAGTACGGCAAGGACTCGCGGGCCGGTTTCATGTTCACGGCCACGAACCGCCGGCTCTCGGAGAACCTCGGGCCGGCGCTGCGCGAGAGCTCATACTTCGCCGGCGTCGACGGGTATACGCTCCTCAGGGACAAGAGCTGGATCGTGGAGTGGCTCGGAGGAACGTCGATGGTGGAAGGCTCGCCGGAGGCCATCGCCCTGACCCAGAGCAATCCGGCACGCTACTTCGATCGTCCCGACGCGGATCACGTGGAGCTCGATCCGACGCGCACTTCCCTCACCGGTTGGATGGGTCGGGTGATGGTCGCCAAACAGAAAGGGCGGTGGAGGCCGAACATTCAGGTGCAGGCGCTCTCCCCCGGCTTCGAGATCAACGATGTCGGTTTCCTTCCACGCGTCGATGCCGTCGCGACACATGCCGTGATGCGTTACCTCAACACCGACCTGGCGCAGACGTCGAAGTATTTCCGCGAGTTCAGCGCCTGGGGCGGAAAGTGGCAGAACTTCAACTTCGCCGGCGACATCCTCGGCAACGGAGTGAACGGCAGCTTCTTCGGCCTCCTGAAGAACTACTGGTCCATCGGAGGATGGACCGGCCGCCAGGCGGAGGTCTTCGACGACCAGCGGACCCGGGGCGGACCTCTGGCGGTCAGGCCGGGCGCATATTTCTACGGCGGCGAGCTCGGCAACGACTCGCGCAAGAAGCTGTCGTTCACCGTCTGGAGCGAGGGCGTGCACTCCACCGAGGGGGCGGTGTCGTATTACAGCGGGGGATCGATCACGTATCGGCCTGCGTCGTCGCTGCGCCTCTCGCTCTCACCTACCGTCAGCGACACGGAGAGTCACTCGCAGTACGTGACGCGCCTCCGGAAGACCGGCTACGCACCGACGTTCGGCGACCAGTACGTCTTCTCCACGATCGAACAGAAGCAGTTCGACCTCGGCATGCGCGCGGAGTGGACGATGAACGCGCGCCTGTCGATGCAGCTCTACCTCCAGCCGTTCATCGCCAGCGGCGAGTATCGTGATTTCAAGTTCCTGACCCGTCCGCGCGACAACGACTACACCCCCATGCCGGAAGAGGCGGTCGGCTTCAATCCCGACTTCAACTTCCGCAGCGTGCGCGGCAGCGCCGTGGTGCGATGGGAGTTCCGCCCGGGCTCGGCGATGTTCGTGGTCTGGAACGCGAACCGCTCGCACGTCGCCCCGGTCGGCGACTTCAGGCCCCGCCGCGATTTCAGCTCGCTCACCGAGGCGCCGTCGCAGGACGTGTTCCTGATCAAGTTCAGCTACTGGCTGCCGATCTGACGCCGCGAGACCCAGGAGGACAGGCAGGATTGCCTGTCCTCCACAGATTCCTCGTGAAATCCGCCTTCGATCGACGGCTTCAGTGGAGGTCAGGCAATCCTGCCTGACCAGCGAGCCGCTCTCTGGGACCTGGGATAAGATCCCGCCTCGATCCTTCCGCGCGTAGCGGTACCGCCCATCCACCCGGACCGCTCGCTACGCTCGGGATGACAACGCAGCTCGGGATGACACACTCAGTCGGGATGACACACTCAGGAGGTCGTGCAATGCGCAGGTCGTTTCTCCTAGTCCTTCTCCTCTTCGCTCTTCCGCTCAGCGCGCAGCAGTGGATGCGCCTGCCGGGCATGCAACTGCCCGGGCAGATCACGCGCGACACGAACGGCATCCCGTTCATCCGCGCCTTCACCGACCGGGACGCCATCTTCCTCAACGGCTGGGTCCACGCCCAGGACCGCCTCTTCCAGATGGACGAGAACCGGCGCATCGCCAGCGGCACCTTCGCCGAGCTGGTCGGCCCGGCCGCGCTGCCGACCGACATCCAGCTCCGCACCCTCGGCCTCCGCCGCGCCGCCGGCCTCTCCCAACTCGAGCTCTCCGCGCGCATGAACCAGCTCCTCAACGCCTACGCCGCAGGCGTCAATGCCTGGGTCGCCGCCAACCCGCTCCCTCCCGAATACGGCGCGCTCGAGATCACCCAGTTCGAGCCGTGGACCGCGCTCGACTCCATCGCCGTGGGCAAGCTCCTGGCCTTCGGCCTCTCCTTCGAGCTCGACACCGAAGCCACCATCGCCCTGCTCACCTACCAGGGCGCGGGTCAGGTCGTCGGATTCAACGGCACGGCACTGTTCTTCGAGGACCTCTTCCGCTCCAAGCCGTTCGATCCGGCTTCGACCGTGCCGGATGCGACGGCGGCCGCGGGCTCGCCAGGGCAAAAAGCGGCCGCCGAGTCAGCGGTGCGTCCACTGAAGCAGTGGGCGGACTCGATCAGCCCGGAGTCGCTGGAGCTGATCAAGGACTACCACGCGCAGCTGAAGGAGATCCCGTTCTTCCAGAAGATCATCGACCCTGAACAGCGCGGCGCATCGAACGAGTGGGCCATCGCCGGATCGCTCACCACCACCGGCAACCCGATGATCGCCAACGACCCGCACCTGGCCCTGCGCATGCCGGCCACGTTCTACCCGCTGGGCATCTCCGGCTCGCGCCTCAACGCCGTGGGCGTCGGATTCCCCGGCGCGCCGCTCGTGATCCAGGGTCACACCCCCCGCATCGCCTGGGGCAGCACCGTGAACCCGCTCGACGTCACCGACCTCTATCAGGAACAGCTCGTTCCCGACGCGACGTCGTCCTCCGGCTTCGCCGCGACATTCAACGGACAGCGCGAGCCGCTCACCGCCATCCCACAGTCCTTCCGCGCCAACAACCCCGCCAACGGCATCCCGAACGACATCACCGTCGTCCCGCCGAGCGCGTCGATCCCGGCCGGCACGCTGATCGTCAACCGCCGCAACGCCCCGATCGTCTCGCTCAACCCCGCCACCGGCGCCGCCATCAGCGTCCAGTACATCGGCTTCGGCCCCACGCGCGAGCTCGACACGTTCCTCATCTTCAACGAGGCGCGGAACCTGGACGACTTCCGCCGCGGCCTGGAGTTCTTCGACGTCGGCTCGCAGAACTTCATCTACACCGACGTGGACGGCAACATCGCCTACTTCACCAGCGGCGAGATGCCGATCCGCGAAGACCTGCAGGCCGGCACCATCAAAGGCGCGCCGCCGTTCTTCGTGCGCGACGGCAGGACGAGCGGCAACGACTGGATCCGCATCACCACCCGTCCGCCCAACCAGGCCTCGCCGTATCTGATCCTCCCGGCCGCGGAGATGCCGCAGGTGGTCAATCCGCCGCGCGGCTTCATCATCAACGCCAACAACGACCCGGCCGGCAACACGCTCGACAACAACGCGCTCAACCAGCTCCGCCCCGGCGGCGGCATCTACTACCTGGCGCCCGGCTATTCCGGATTCCGGGCCGGCCGCATCACACAGCTCATCCGCGGGAAGATCGCGCGCGGCGAGAAGTTCTCCATGGCCGACATGCAGGCCATCCAGGCGGACGTCGTCCTCATCGACGCGCAGTTCTTCGTCCCCTTCATCACCCGCGCGCTCGACAACGCCGGCGCGAGCAGCAACCCGTTGCTGGCCGGGCTAGCTCAGGCTCCCGGCGTGAGCGCCGCGGTCAACCGCCTGCGCACCTGGGACTTCTCGACGCCGACCGGCATCCCCGAAGGCTTCGACGCGGCGGACGTGAACGGCGTCCTCTCACCGCCCTCCTCGGCGGAGATCGAGTCGAGCATCGCCGCGACGATCTACAGCGTCTGGCGCGGCCAGTTCATCCGCAACACCGTCGACGCCGTGCTCGGCGCCGGCAACCTGCCGCGCCCGGGCAGCGCGCTGGTCCTCACCGCTCTGCGCAACCTGCTGGAGAACTACGACACGCGGAACGGCGCGGGCGTTTCCGGCGTGAACTTCTTCAACGTGCCGCCGCTGGCGAACAACGCGGAGACCGGACCGGCCCGCCGCGACATCCTCATCCTCAAGAGCGTGGCCGACACCCTGGCACTGCTCGCCAGCAACGAGTTCGCACCCGCATTCGCGAACTCGACGAACCAGAACGACTACCGCTGGGGCAAACTCCACCGCATCGTCTTCCGACACACGCTGGGCGGCCCGTTCAACGTGCCGCCCAACGGCGGGTTCCCGCGCGTGGCGGGACTGGACGGCCTCTCCACCGACGGCGGATTCGAAGTGGTCGACGCGTCGAGCCACAACTCGCGCGCGTCGACTCTGAACGGATTCATGTTCAGCAGCGGACCGAACCGCCGCAGCGTCTCGGAAGGAGCGCCCGGCGGCATCCGCGCCGTGACCAGCCTGCCGGGAGGCATCAACGGCAGCAACCCTGCCGGTCCCACCTACGTCAATCTGCTCGGGCCATGGCTCACCAACGAGGCCTTCCCGATCGACGTGCAGCCGCGAGTCGTGCTGCCCTGGAGTGCGCAATGAAATCAGCCGCTTTCACACTGGCCATCCTGCTCGCAGCACCTCTGGTCGCGCAGGAGCGCGACATGCAGATCACCGCCTGGGCCTCCCAGGTGGAGATGCAGGGCGAGGACTCGTTCCCCGGCGGGCTCACCACCGACTACGACGACGGCTTCGCCATGGGGATCAGCATCAACGGCTTCGTCAGGCCATACCTCTCGCTGGAGGGCTCGGTCTTCAGCTCGCAGACCGACGCCGCTCTGCTCGTCGACGGCGTGGCCCCCATCAGCCTCGGCAAAGTCAGCCTGACCCCGATCCTGTTCGGCGTGCAGCTCCACCTGCCGGAACATTCGCGGTTCGATCCGTACATCGGCGCAGGCGCCGCGTACGTGCTGGCCAGAAACCTGTCGTCGCCCGATCTGCTGGCGGGCGGCTCGGGACGGATCGAGCTGGACGACGAGATCGGCTATTACCTCAACGCCGGCATCGGCGTCCGCATCGCCGGCGGGCTGGGGCTTGTGGTGGACGGTCGCTATATCCCTTATGAAACGACGTCGCGGTCGGCGCTGACCGGCATCGAGCAGGACCTCGACTTCTCACCGCGTCTGCTTTCGGTGGGATTGCGGCTGCGGTTTTAACTCCAGCGCGGAGCAAAGCGCAGCGCGGGGTGAGGGAGCCCCTCACCCGCCGCTTCGCGCCTGCCCTCTCCCGCCGGGAGAGGGCACTGAGGGATGAACGCCGGCATGCCGATAGATCAGTAATGAGTTTTCCACAGTGCATCGACACGCCTGGCGATCTCCTCGCCAAGCCTGATCATCGCAGCGATGGTGGCTTCATCAACATCCGCCACACCTTCATACTCGACCGCATTTCGTTTGCGGTGAGCATCGTCGAGCACGCGCCAGTCACTCGCGACAAAGCCGAGAGTATGCGGGAGAACCTGAAACACAACAGATTATCGAGCTGCTTCGAGACCATCTTCGCTTCCGATCAGCAGGATTCGGTCGCCACTCAGCACGTCCTGGAGAAACGGGTTGGACGATGTGCGCTTCCGGCGAAACTCCTCTGATGTATACAGCGTTGGGTTCACTTTGCGGCGAAGCTTGCGCTCCGCTCGAGCAAGCTTGTCGTATAGCTCCTCGAGGGTCAGATCGTCTGCAACGACCAGAAGGTCGACATCGCTGTTCGCGCGATCACTCCCCCGCGCCGCCGAGCCATAGACCAGCGCCAGCGAAAGGCGCTCGGCAATCGGCGCGAGCGCCGCTCGAATCTCCTGCGCCGCTCCCATCGTCTTCAGAACGATGCCGCGCAGCTCTTCGAAAATTGCGCTCTTCTCATTCGGCTTGTAGTAGGTTCGCCGGCCGTCGCGGCGGACATCAAAGATCCCGGTTTGAGCCAGAGCCTCGACCTCGCGTTGAAGACTGGAGGGTGTGGTGTCCAACGCTTCCGCCAGCTCGCTGAGATACCACCAGCGTGCCGGGTCGCCCATGGTCAGACGAAGCAACCCTTTGCGAACCGTGGGAAATAGAGCGTCGGCCGCCGACATTTTACGCATTTTGCGTACATATTTGCGCAAATTGCGTAAATACACAACCCCTGTCTCCTTTTGAACATCGGCATGAACGGCTGACCGCTTACGTTCGGCCCAGCACCAGGAGGAATCACCATCAGCGCACTGCCCGTCCCGACCAGCACACCCATCGCCTCCAGCCTCGGCCCCGAGCCTGCGCAACGTGACGCGCCATGGCGCGTCAGCGGCGGATCTGGCGCAGATCGTCCTCCCCGCGCCGTCCCATGAAATAGCGGCAGTACCACTGGAACCATCCGCGCGGGTCCTCGTAGCGAATCCAACCCTTCTTCCGCCAGACGCTGAGCGGCTGCGACGCATTCACGCCGAAGAAGTTGAGAGCGGGGTCATGGCGCTCATGACAGAGCTTGGCCTTCTCGAACCAGTCGGCGGGAAACTCGTCGCGGCAATCCGTCATGTATTTGCCGCCGAAGATGCCCAGCGCGAGCAACTGCTTCGGAGTGAGCTGCGGCCGGAATCCATCGTGAAAGTTCCGGCCCATCGGCTCCGTGAGCCGATACGCGTAGAGCTCCTGCATGAGGTCGGAGACTTCGACAATTCTCGGTTTCATGCTTTCTCTGTGCTCTCTGTGACTCTGTGGTTCATCGTCCCCCCGCCCTGGACAACCACAGAGTCACAGAGAGCACAGAGACGAATGGAGCGCTTCGTGCAACTCCCTCATTCAAAAAGGAGTCATACCGATGCGCAAACACAACGTTCTGTTCGTGATGGGGATTCTGCTCTTCGCCTCCGTGTCATTCGCCCAGGAGTCGAAGCCGATGGACTGCAACGCAATGATGCAGAAGATGCACAGCGGGGCCAAAGCGATGGACGATCGCCTGCAGGCCCTGGTCGATGAGATGAACAAGGCCAAACGCTCCGCAAAGACCGATAAGACGGCCGCCGTGA
Organism: Thermoanaerobaculia bacterium; assembly: GCA_035544675.1. Taxonomy (GTDB): domain Bacteria; phylum Acidobacteriota; class Thermoanaerobaculia; order Gp7-AA8; family Gp7-AA8; genus DATKCA01. The sequence continues at coordinate 13,028 of DATKCA010000216.1, forward strand.
TCAACGAGCTCGTAACGCAGCGGAAGCAGATGCGCGAGCAGATGATGACGATGATGCCGCAGATGATGGGTCACATGATGGAGCACTTGCAGAGCGGCATGATGAGCGGAATGAAGCACTCCATGTCCGACTGCCCGATGATGAAGGGCGCTCCGGCGGCCGCTGCCGAGCACAAGCACTAGTTTCTCTGTGTTCTCTGTGACTCAGTGGTCAATCGTCCCCCACCACACTGAGTTCAGGAGGACGTGCCTGGCGGATACATCCGTTCGAACTCCGGATCGTCGCGCAACAGAGTGAGATCCGGATCGCGGCGCGTCCAATCGGCGTCACGGAAACCGGCGTCGTAAGCCTTTCGCAGCGAGTTCATCGCCTCATCCTTCTTCCCGAGCGTGCAGAAGGTGCAGCAGACGTTGTACATGACGATGGCGTCGTTGGGGCGGAGGGCCATGGCCATGTTGGCCTCGCGCGTGGCGTCATCGACGCGATTCATCGCCGCGTAGTCTCCGGCCAGCAGCACGCGTGCCCGTGCATCCTCAGGGACCTTGCTCAACTGCGCCTCCAGCACCTGAACCCTCTGCTGCCGCGCGTTGTCAACGTTCTTGCCGAGCGCACCGAGGGCGTTGAGGAGCGGAACATAGACGTTGTAGTTGTCGCCGGAGTGGGCGATGGCATCGTCACCC
>DATKCA010000217.1:0-63811 GCA_035544675.1 Thermoanaerobaculia bacterium
CTCTCCGCGGCACGCTTCTCCAGCTCGCCCGGAACGGCGAGCAACGCCTCGTCGACGGCGGTCTTGAGGGCGCCGCGCTGGATGTCGCTCGCCGCCGCCAGCTGCCGGATCTGCAGCAGGCGGGTCACGGCCGGGAAGTATGGGCTGGCCGGATCGTCCACGAGCTTGGCCTGCAGCAGCGAGACATTGGCGACGGCCTGCTTGTTGCCGCTCTCGACGCCGAGCTCCGCGGTGGCGCGCACGCTCTTGCCGATCTCCACGAGGGCTACGCCATGGCTGTCGCCCGGATTGATCCAGACGTTCACCGGAATCTCCACGCGCGTCATCCTGCCGTCGAACGACGTCGAGTCGACGAGCAGGTTCCGCACGTAGACGCGATTGTTCGCCGATACCAGCGTGCGCTTCCGCGGCGCTGCGATCTCGGCGCGGTACGCCTTCGGCGCGGAGACCGTGATCGTATTGAGCTCCTTCTCGCTCTGAACCTTGTTGACACCCCTCTCGACACTGGTGCGGTCACCCTCTTCGCGCTGCAGCGACGCCCACTGGTATGTCTCGTCAGCCCGCTTCATCCGCAGGGTGTCGATCTGCTGATCGATGATGGCCAGCATGACCTGCCGCGAGTCGCGCAACTCCTTCGCCACCTCGGCTGTGCGCGAGAGCGTCCGCAGGTCGTGCGCCAGCGTCTCGATGTTCTCGTCACGGGGCATCGTCTGCGCCATGAGCGCGGTGACCGGGACCATGAGCAGGGCCAGGATCAGTCTGGACATGTGCGGTACCTCCATGAGGCCGCCGGACCGGCGGCGCTCCACTTCGATTTTGGACTCGGGGGATTATCCCCCAATGTGATGCTCTTCGACGACCGTGGCCAGAGAGCGTCCATTGACGTCCAGATAGAGGTGGCGCTCGGTGATGGACAGCGACAGCGCGATCCGCCGCTCGAGGTGCGCCGCCACCTCCTCGATGAAGCCGCGGCCGAACGTGAAGATCGGGATCTCCTCGCCGCGATGAATCTTCCGGCGCTCCAGCTGCCCGAGGACATTGCGGATCTCACGGTGGGTGTAGACGGCGACGCGATCGGCGAGCTTGGCGGCGCGATGCAGTCTGTCGGCGTCCGGCATGCCCACCTCGATCCACCCCCGCACACGCCCCGTCAGGTCGCGCACGATCACCGCCGGCTCATCGCCATCCGAGAGCCCTGAAGTGAACTCGATGCCCTCGGTGTACTCGAGGCAATAGGCCAGGAGCCTCGTTGCCATGTACTCCGCCGATTCCGACGGATGCATCGCCACGCGCAGGTCGAGCTGCTCGTAGACACCGCGGTCGACGTCCGAGAGATCGGCCGTGACGTTGAACATCGTGGATGTGAGTGCCATATCGGGGAAACCGGAAACCGGAAACCGGAAACGATAAACCGGTAGGGCGGAAACTGGTAGACGGGAATCTGTCAGCCCCGAGACCGGCAACTGCATGGAGATTAGCAGTGTCGCAGCGGTTACCGGTTACCAGTTACCAGTTACCAGTTACCGGTTTCCGGTTACCGGTTTCCAGTTACCGGTTTCCGGTTCTCGGTTTCCGGTTACCGGTTACCGGTTTCCGGTTGCCGCTCCCCGGGCCTCCCGTGTGGCATTCTGTAGCCCGTGGGCAAGGTCGAGTCTGCCAGATCGCACGCCTCCTCCGCAGGCGGAGAGCTCCCTCCGCGGATCGCCGCGTTTCTCGAGGAGGCCGCCGAGTGGGCCCGCGGCCGGATGTGGATCCCGCGCGCTCTCCTGCTCGCCTATCTCAGCTACGCGGTCATCCGGTTTCTGCGCGATCCGGAGAGCAGCACGATGTTCTCCGGGATCACCCTCGCGTTCCACGAGATGGGGCACCTCATCTTCGCGTTCGCCGGACACTTCATCGGATCGCTGATGGGCAGCGGCACGCAGATCCTCATCCCCGTCATCGTCGTGATCGTCTTCTACCGTCAGCCCGACTACTTCGGCATGGCGGTGGGCGGCTTCTGGCTCTCCTTCAGCCTCTTCGAGCTGGCCCACTACGTCGGCGACGCCCGGGCCATGGAACTGCCGCTGGTCGGCTTCACGGAGGACCCCGAGCACGACTGGCACTACCTGCTGTCGACCACGGGCCTGCTCGGTCTGGACACGACGTTCGCGTTTCTCCTGCGCCTCGTGGCCACCCTGACTGGGGTCGCCTCGCTGGCGTTCGCCGTGTGGCTGCTCCTGCAGATGGCCAGGAATCGGAAAGCGCTGAGCTAGGCATCTAATAGAATGCCCGGCGTGCAGACCGTCCGCGCCGCCGCGCGCTACGGACGTGCCATCGATGCCGTCTCGGATCTCCTGGCCCGCCTGCGGATCGAATCCATCTTCGTCGGGAGCGTGGCCCGCTCGGCGTGGCTGGGAAGGCGGGTGGAGGGAGGCTCGGTCGATCTCATCGCGGTGATGAAACCGGAACAGAAGAACCAGGTCGTGATGATGGGAAGCAATCGCGGATTCCGCGTGGATCGGAGCGAGATCGAGAGCAGCGAGGAGCTCGACCTCATCCCCATCCACTTCGTCGATGCCGAGGGGGAGGTGCGTATCCATATTCTGCTGGCCACGAATGCGCTGTACGGCAGGATGGTGGCGGCGGCCGTTCTGGGCCTGCACGGCGAACAGCCGATCCGGCTGCCTGCGCTCGAAGACCTGGCGCTGCTCCTGGCTGTCGCGGACGACGCGCAGTCGACCCGCGACCGGGAGATGATCGTCCGCCTTCCCGAATTCAACCGGCGCCTGCACAACCAGCGGCTGATCTCGATCGGTCTGGGCCAACTGGCGGTCGTCGAGTGAAGTGGATCGACCGGCAGGACGCGCTCGACCGCGCTCTCGACACCGTTGCCGCACAGCCGGTCGTGGCGGTGGATACCGAGGCCGACTCGCTGCATTCGTATTTCGACAAGGTGTGTCTGGTGCAGATCTCGGCCGCGCAGGATGACTTCGTGGTCGACCCGCTGGCCCGCATCGATCTGGGCCGCTTCGGACAGATCCTCGGCGATCCCGCCACCACGAAGATCCTGCACGGTGCCGACTACGACCTGCGCATCCTCAACCGCGACTTCGGCTTCACCATCTCCAACCTCGTCGACACCATGATCTGCGCCCAGCTCCTCGGATACGAGGCATTCGGCCTGGCCGCGCTGCTCGAGCGCCACTTCAATGTGAAGCTGAACAAGACCCACCAGCGCGCGGACTGGGCCATGAGGCCGCTGCCTCCCGACATGCTCGACTACGCGGCGATGGATACGCGCTTCCTCATCCCGCTGGCGGAGAAGCTGCGCGGAGAGCTGACGGCGATGGGGCGGTGGGAGTGGGCCCTCGAGGAGTTCACGCGGCTCGAGACCATCCGGTTCCGGGAATCGGCCGAGGACGCCGAGACGTGGCGAAAGCTGAAGAACATCGGAACGCTGGACCGCCGGTCGCTGGCGATTCTGCGCGACCTGCACGCCTGGCGCGATCACCTGGCCCGCTCCGCCGATCGCCCGCCTTTCAAGATCATCGGAAACGACGCGCTGGTCGACGTGGCCCGCGAGAAACCTCAGGACGGCGGGGCGCTCGGCAAGATCAAGGCTGTGTCGACGTATCACCGCAACCGCTACGCCGGGACTCTCCTGCAGATCGTCCGGGCGGCCATGGCGCTGCCGGAAACCGAGCTGCCCGAGCGCAACGAGCCCAAGCCGTGGCTGCGCGACAAGGCGCTCGAGAATCGCATCAACCAGCTCAAGCGCGTTCGGGACAAGGTGGCGGTGGAGCTGAAGATCGATGCCGGACTGCTGGCGCCGCGCCATGTGCTGGCGGCCATCGCCACGAACGGATCGCTCGACGACATCCCGGCCATGCGCAAGTGGCAGAAGGAAGTGCTGGGGGAGGGGCTGCGGAAAGTGCTGGCGCCTGCGTCCGCTCCATGAGCACTAGTACAATCCCGCGCGCCATGGAACGCAGCTCCGAATTTCACGTCGTCGTCATCGGATCCGGCCCGGCCGGCTGCACCGCCGCGCTGTATCTCTCCCGCGCCAACCTCATCCCGCTCGTCCTGGAAGGGATGCAGCCGGGCGGCCAGCTCACCATCACCACGGACGTGGAGAACTTCCCCGGTTTTCCCGAAGGGATCATGGGCCCGAAGCTCATGGAGCTGATGCGCAAGCAGGCCGAGCGCTTCGGCGCGGTGTTCCGCATCGAGCAGGTGGAGAGCGTGGACCTTCGCACGCATCCCTTCGAGATCACCACAGACTCCCGTGTCTACGTCGCTGACGCCATCATCATCGCCTCCGGCGCGTCAGCCATGCAGCTCGGGCTGGAGTCGGAGAAGGACCTGCAGGGCTTCGGCGTGTCGTATTGCGCGACGTGTGACGGGTTCTTCTTCAAGGAGAAGGAGATCGTGGTGGTGGGAGGGGGCGACTCGGCGATGGAGGAGGCCACGTTCCTCACGAAGTTCGCGAAGAAGGTCACCGTCGTTCACCGCCGTGAGGAGCTGCGCGCCTCGAAGATCATGCAGGACCGCGCCCTCGGCAACCCCAGGATCGAGTTCGTGTTCAACACGACGGTCGACGAGGTCATCGGCACGAAGGACGGCGGCGTCACGGCGCTGAAGCTGCGGAATCTGAAGACGAATGCCCGCTGGGAGATGAAGGCGCAGGGCCTGTTCGTGGCCATCGGCCACACTCCGAACACGAAACCTTATGTTGGACAGCTCGACATGGACGAGCGCGGCTACATCGTCCTGCCCCATCGCCACTCCACGGCCACGAACATCCAGGGCGTATTCGCCTGCGGTGACGTGGCCGACCACATCTACCGGCAGGCCGTCACCGCCGCCGGGACCGGGTGTATGGCGGCGCTGGACTGCGAGCGTTGGCTGACCCACGAGCGGATCACGGAACGGTGGGGCCTCCCGAAAGGGGAGGAGGAGCGGGTTGACTAGAGCGGCCGTCGCTCCCTCCATTCTCATCCTCGGCGGCGGAGGGATGGTCGGGGTTCAGGTGGCGCGGGAGGCGGCGCGCGAGCTCAGTCCGAAGCGCATCATCATCTGCGCGCTGACCCAACACGAGGTCGATCAGGCCGTGGAGCTTCTGCGGGCCGAGATCAGAGACGTCGAGATCACCGGTGAGGCCGCGGACATCTTCCTCCCGGCCTCGCTGCAGGGGAAAGACCGGGCCGAGCTGATCTCGAACCGGGAGTGTTTCGACGCGCTCTTCGCGGAGATCTTCTCACCCGATGCGAACGACTCGGCATCGGCGCTGGCGGGGCTCATCGAGCGGCACAAGCCGGACGCGGTCGTCGACTGCATCAACACCGCCACGGCCATCAGCTACCAGGATGTGTTCACGGTGTCGCGGCGCACGAAGATGCTGCTCGACGCGGTCGAGGCCCGGGAGGGCTCCATCACTACCGCCGAGCTGCAGCCGCTGGTGACGTCGGTGCGCGAGCTTCTGATCGCGCAGGGCATCCCCCAGATCACGCGCCACATCATGTTTCTCCACCGCGCGCTCGAGCAGAGCTCGGTGCGCGTGTACGTGAAGGTGGGGACGACCGGCACGGGCGGGATGGGCATCAACATTCCCTACACGCACAGCGAGGACAAGCCGTCTCCGCAGCTCCTGGCCAAGTCGGCCATCGGCTTCGCGCATACGGGATTGCTCTTCCTGCTGGCGCGAACGCCGGCCGGGTCGCGCGACAGGCATGGCGCCATCATCAAGGAGCTCAAGCCGGGGGCCATGATCGGCTTCAAGCGTCTCGGCGAGACGCACGTGCGGCTTCGCGGCGAGCGCGAGCGCGCGTACCTGGCCAGCCCGGCCGAGGAGGAGATCGGCGCCCATCTGGAGGTGCGGCAGAGCGCCGAGCGCTACGGCCGCTTCGGCGAAAAGGACGTGCCGCTGAAGATCATCGGCGCCGACACCGGCGAGAACGGGTTCTTCTCCATCGGCGAGTTCCAGGCCATTACGTACCCGCGGCAGATGGAGTACGTCACGCCGGAGGAAGTGGCCCGCACCGCCATCCTGGAGATCCTCGGAGCCTCGACGGGGCGCGACGTGCTGTCCGCCATCGACGGCGCCATCACCGAGCCGAGCTACCGCGCCGGAGTGCTTCGCGCGCAGGCCATCCGGGAGATGGAACAGCTCGAGCGCGCCGCGGGCGGTCAGATGCTGCCGTCCATTGCCATCGGGCACCTCGGCCCGCCCAGGCTGTCCAAGCTGCTCATCGAGGCGTTCCTCATTCGCGAGGCGGCCGGCACCGACGAGATCATGCCCATCCTGGACATGGGCGTGAAGGATCTGCAGCTCCGGGTCGAGCAGTATCTGGAAGCGAACCCGCGCATTGTCAGCCTGATCGTGACGGTGGGGATTCCGATTCTGCGCGCGCGCGAGGGGAAGCTGCGGCTCACGCGCGGTCCGCGGATCAACATCCCGGTCGCGCCGCCTGACGGTGCTGCCGTGCCGCTCGACAGGAACGCGGTCGAGAGATATGCGCGCACCGGATGGGTCGACGTCAGGCTGGAGAATTTCGAGACGTGGGCGGAGCGGATCGCCAGGCTGGCGCGGTCGCGGCCGGACATCGTCACGCACGGATCGGCGGCGCTGGACCTGACGCGTTACGGCGGGGACCGATTCGTTCCCGGCGATGTGGTCGGATGGCTGCTGACGAACGAGACCGACGAGCAGGGGATGGTCGGGCACCGGCTGTTCTGAGTTACACGAATGGCGCGGTCATGCCCCTTGTACCTCATCGTTTACGCGGCGGTGATGGTGTGGATCGGAAGCGTGCGGACGTCCGGTTGATGCGAGATGAAGGCGGGCTTGACGTAGACTTCCGCGATCGACGGAGGTGATGCCATGCCCGACCTTTCCAGGCGCAGCTTCACGCAACTTCTGACGACGGCCGCAGCGGCGGCGGCGATGCCGGCGCCGGTGCTGGCGCGTACGACCCCGACACCGTCAGTGGTCAGGCTCAGCTCGAACGAGAATCCGTTCGGGCCGTCGCCGGCGGCGCTGGCGAGCATGCGCGAGGCCTTTCCGCTGGTCTGCCGTTATCCGGATGATGAGGCCGATGCGCTGGTCGCCGCGCTCGCGAAGCTGCACGGCGTCCCGGCATCGCAGGTCCTGATCGGCGCAGGCTCGGGTGAGCTGCTGCGTGTCGCCGCGCTGGCCTTCACCGGCCCCCAGCGCCATCTCGTCACCGCAGACCCCACCTTCGAAGCCCTCGGGCAACACTCGCGAAGCATCGGAGCGGAAGTCCGCGCCGTGCCGCTGGATGCGCGATTCGCGCATGACGCCGGCAGGATGAGCGAGGCCTCGCGCGGCGCAGGGCTCGTCTACATCTGCAATCCGAACAACCCCACCGCGACGATCACGCCGGACAAGCACGTGCGCGAGCTCATCGGCGCGGTCCCTCCGCAGACGATGGTCCTGGTGGACGAGGCGTATCACCACTACGTCCTCAGTCCCGAGTACAAGAGCGTCGTCGATCTGGCCAGCCGGCAATCGAATGTGATCGTCCTGCGCACGTTCTCCAAGATCTATGGAATGGCCGGATTGCGGTGCGGGTATGCGGTGGCGTCCGAGGATGTGATCCGGAAGATGCGTGTTCATCAGATGTGGGACACGGTCAACGTGCTGGCCGCCGTTGCGGCGCGGACTTCGCTGGCCGACCAGCGTCATGTCGCCGAACATCGCAAGCTCAACGAACAGACTCGCACGTGGGTGGCCGGCCAGATGCGAGCGCACGGCCACGACGTGCTGCCGTCCGAAGCGAACTTCGTCATGATCGATGTGGGACGGGAGGTGCGGCCGCTGATCCTGGCCATGCGCGGGCGCGGTGTGCACGTGGGACGCGTCTTTCCCGCAATGCCGAAGCATCTGCGCGTCACCATCGGCAAAGTGGAGGAGATGAAACGGTTCGTCGAGGCGTTCAAGGCCGCGGCGTCCTGACTCTCTCTCAAACGAAAGGCCCGCCGGGTGGGCGGGCCTTGGAGCTTAGAGCTTAGAGCCTGGTGCCTAAAACGCGTTGAGGATGTACTCGAGCGGATTGACCGGGTTGTTGTTCAGCCGCACTTCGTAGTGCAGGTGCGGTCCGGTGGAGCGGCCGGTCGAGCCGACGTAGCCGATGACGTCGCCGCGCTTCACGCGCTGGCCGGGGCGGGCGCCGAAGCCGGAGAGGTGTCCGTATCGCGTCGAGTAGCCGTAGCCGTGCGAGAGATAGACGACGTTGCCGTAACCGTTCTCCCAGGAAGCCTTGACGACCACGGCGTCGGCGGGGGCGCGGACGGGCTGGCCGACGGCCGAGGAGACGTCGATGCCGAGGTGCTTGCCGGGCTCGCCGGTGAAGGGGTCGGAGCGGCCGCCAAAGCCGTCGGTGAGGATGCCGCGGACCGGAACGATCGATGGGGTGGAGGAGAGAAGCTGCATCTGCGCGGTGAACCGCTGCTCGAGGATGGAGAGGTCGCGCTCCAGGGTTCGCGAGCGGAAGCCCATCTTGTCGACGTCGTCGCGGTACGGATTCGCGGCCAGCGGATCATTCTGACGGGTGCCGCCCACGCCGCCCGTGCTCGACTCATCCAGCGTGGAGATGCCCGCGATGATGGCCAGCTTCCGGGTCCGGTCCTCCACGGTATGCAGTTGCGTGCGGAGAGACTCGACCGACTTGCTGAACTGCTCGTTGGCCACCTGCAACTCTTTGTTCTCGCGGCGGAGCTTGGAGAGCTCGTGTGTCTGCGAGAGGGAGGTGAAGTACTGCACCGAGAAGAAGCTGGAGAGGCAGAGGGAGGAGGCCACGAGCGAGACGATGGAGAAGAGGAGCCGGTGCGATACCTTCAACTTTCGGAACTTAGCCCGCGCGTGCGGGACAAAGATGATCGTTGAGTAACGCTTGTCCATTCGAACTCCCCTGAAAACAAATTTGTGAAATTAGGCCGCGCTTCGGAAAGCCTCATTGTAAGGATCGAAGAGGGAGAGTCAACGAAAAAGCGCCTGAAAACCGGCCATTTCCGGTGAGTATGGCGATCGGCGTAACTCCTCAGATTGCAGAGAGTTCCGCGCGAAATTTATGGGACTACGGCATATTATCTCCATCCACGCGCATCCCCTCGTTCGTACGTATGAATAACTTTCGTGGGGGCAATTTTCATGGCACTCCCTCCAGCCATCACGCAACCCCATGACCCTCGTCACCCCTCGCGCTAGAATCCCGCCGCTCCACTCCGAGCCGGAACCGTTCAACAGATGAGAGCTGACTGGAACGAGTACTTCATGGGAATCGCACATCAGGCCGCCACGCGCGCGACCTGTCCGCGAAAGCACGTCGGCGCCGTGATCGTCCGCGACCGCACCGTCCTCTCCACCGGCTACAACGGATCGATCCGGGGGCTGGCGCACTGCGACGAGGCCGGGTGCGTGATGGAGGACGGCCACTGCGTCACGACCGTCCACGCCGAGGCGAATGCCATCCTGCAGGCCGCGAAGAACGGCGTGTCACTGGAGGCCAGTGAGCTCTACACAACGGCGTCACCGTGCTGGAACTGCTTCAAGCTGATCGCGAACGCGGGCATCAGGCGGATCTACTTCGGCGAGTTCTATCGCGACGAGCGCTCCCGCAAGGTCGCCGCGGAAGTGGGGATCGAGCTGATCGATCTGCAAATGCCCGGGAAAAACAAGGTGGAAGGATGATTCTGAAGGATGAAGGATGAAGGATGAAGGATGAAGGATGAACGTTGAACGATGAACGCAGCCCTCTGCTCATCGTTCATCATCCCGCGTTCATCGTTCTCCCCTTCATCCTTCATCCTTCATCCTTCATCATTCAAATCATGCTCATTCTGGCCGCCGACACCTCGCTTCCTCTCTTCTCGGTCGCGCTCCTGCGCGAGGGGGACCTGCTCGGCGCCGTGGCGCTGGAAGCGAAGGGCTCGCGCAACGAGAAACTGCTGCCGGCCATCGACTGGCTGCTGAGCGAGAACGCGGTCGATCGGAGATCGATCGATCTGTTCGCGGTCACGCGCGGTCCGGGGTCGTTCACCGGCGTTCGCATCGGCATGGCCACGATCCAGGGTCTGGCGCTCGTGCTCGGCCGCCCCGTCTGCGCCATGTCCACCCACGAAGCCATCGCCCTCGGCTCCGGCCGCACCGGTGTCGCGCTCGCCGACGAGGCCGGACGCGGGGAGTTCTATGTCAGCCGCTACGAGGGCGGCGTGGAGACGCTGGCCCCGTCGCTGGCGGCCGCGCCCGAAGCGGGCACGCTGATGGTGTCGGACTTTCTGCAGCGCGAGAACGTGGCCGTGGCATGCGCGCGCCGCGCTCATACAATCGCTTCCGCGAATCAGCTCGACCGCTACGCCGACGTGACGCCGATCTACGTCCGTCTGGCCGAAGCGGAGGTGAAGCTGCAGCAGAAGCGAAATGCCGGATGACATCGAGATCCGCGGCGCGGAGCAGCGCGACGTCGACGCGATCCACGGGATCGAGGTCGAGTCGTTTCCGGTCCCCTGGCGCCGCGAGTTCTTCGAGAACGAGCTGAGCGCGAGCGGCCGCCTCTGCCTCGTGGCGGTCAGGAAGGCGCGCGTCATCGCCTACGTCTTCGCGATGTCGGTTTTCGAGGAGATGCACATCAACAAGATCGCCGTGACCGCCGCCGAGCGCCGCGAGGGTGTGGCGGACGCGTTGATGGCGCGCTGCACCGAGCTTGCTCGCCAGGGCGGGGTCACGCTCATGACCCTCGAGGTGCGCAAGTCGAACGCCGGCGCCCAGGACTTCTACCGCCGCCTCGGGTTCGAGTCGTCGTACCTGCGCCCTCGCTACTACCCCGACGGAGAGGCGGCGGTGATCATGACCCGCGCGCTGTCCTAGGCCTTTCAGCCCCCCACCATTCTCCCGAGGCCCGAGGCCCGAGGCCCGAGAGCCTACTCCTCGCGGATCGCCGCGATCGGGTCGAGGCGCGACGCGATCCGGGCCGGATACCACGTCGCCACGATCGAGAGAATCACCGCCACGAGATTCACGCCGATGACGTCGCGGGCCTCCAGCGTGAAGGGCAGATAGGGAACGAAGTAGACGTCGCGCGGGAGAGGGACGAGCTGAAAGCGGTTCGCGGCCCACGACAGCCCGATCCCGAAGACGTTGCCGAGAATCGTGCCGGTGAGGCCGATGAGGAGCCCGAGCTGCAGGAAGATGGAGAGGATGGTGCGGTCGGTCGCGCCCAGCGTCCGCAGCACGCCCACCGACGGCCGCTTCTCCATGATGAGCATCGACATCGATGAGATCAGATTCAACGCGGCCACGAAGATGATCAGCGAGATCGTCACGAACATGACGATCTTCTCCAGACGAAGCGCGAGAAAGAGCGGCCGGTTGATCTCCTTCCACGTCTTCACCTGCGCGGACGGAAAACGCCGCGCCAGCTCTTCCTGGATCGACTCTGCCTGCGCGCTGTCGCCGTACATCTCGATGGCGGTGGGACGGCCGGATGTCCCGAACAGTGCCGAAGCCTCGCTGGTGGGAAGGTAGGCGTGGGGAGCGGCCTCGCCGAGCGATGCAGGCAGGAGGTGCGCCACCCTGTATTTGCGCCACACCGGAACCGGTCCGAACGGCGTGAGGCGCGTTCGCGGGACGAAGATCGTGAGGTCGCGGCCCGCGGCGACGCCGGCCGCGAGAGCCAGATCCCGCGTGACGAGGATCTCTCCCTCCGCGAGCGGACGCGCGCCGAAGGGCTCATTGCCGGGGTCGTACGAGGTGATCCGCAGCGCCCGGCCGCGCCCTTCGTCATTCGCCGCGTATCCCATTCCGGAGACCACCGGACGGACGTCGTTCATGCCGAGGATTCGGGCGGCGGCGATGATGTCCGGGGCCTGGTCGATGGTGTTGCTGCCGGCCGGCTCGATGAGGATCTGCGGGCTCGACGCGATCAGCCGCGACTTGATCTGCCCCTGCAGTCCCGACAGCAGAGCGATCGAGATCAGGAGCGTGGCCACACCCACGGCCAGGCCGAGCATGCTGATGAGCGAGAGAAACGCCGTGTGAGCCCGCTTGCGCGCGGCCCACAGGTATCGGCGGGCGATTCTGGTCTCGATCATCAGGGCTCAGGGCTCAGGGCTCCGGGCTCAAACCCGTTTTTCCCTGAGCCCTGGGCCCTGAGCCCCGAGCCCTATGTTCGGGGCCTCATGAGCGGGAACAGGATGACATCCCTGATCGAGGCCGAGTCGGTCAGGATCATCGTCAGCCGGTCGATGCCGACCCCTTCGCCGCCTGTGGGCGGCATCCCGTACTCGAGCGCGGTCACGTAGTCGTCGTCGGGCTGGTGGGCCTCGTCGTCGCCGCGCGCGCGCTCGCCGGCCTGCTGTTCGAAGCGGCGCGCCTGTTCGTCGGGGTCATTGAGCTCGGAGAACGCGTTGGCGATCTCCATCCCGCCGATGAACAGCTCGAAGCGCTCCACGTAGCGCGGATCGTCGCGTCGCTGCTTCGAGAGCGGTGAGATCTCGGTCGGGAAATCGGTGATGAACGTCGGCTGAATGAGCTGCTCCTCGGCAACGGCCTCGAACAGCGCGGCCACTTTCCTGCCCTCGCTGCCGAGGCCGGCGCGCTGGTCGGCAGGCACGATCTCGGAGACGAGGCGGTCCAGGCTCGAGTCCAGATCGCCGGGAGAGACACGGCCGTTGGAGAAGTGCGCGATGGCCTCCTTCATGGTGAAGCGCGCGAACGGCCGGTCCAGGCGGATCTCGTTGCCGCGATAGACGACGCGGTCCGTCCCCTTGACCTCGCTCACCAGGCCGCTGATCAGCTCTTCGGTGTATCCGATGAGCGTCTCGTAGTCGGCGTAGGCCTCGTAGAACTCGAGCATCGTGAACTCGGGATTCCAGCGGTACCCGATGCCCTCGTTGCGGAAGTTCCGGTTGAGCTCGTACACGCGGGAGAGGCCGCCTACGATGAGCCGCTTCAGGTACAGCTCCGGCGCGATGCGCAGAAAGAGCTGCATGTCGAGCGCGTTGTGATGCGTGATGAACGGCCTGGCCGCAGCGCCGCCGGCGATCGGCTGCATCATCGGCGTCTCCACCTCGATGTAGCCGTGGTCGTCGAACCATCTGCGGATGTAGCGGATGATGCGCGCGCGGGTCTCGAAGACCTGCTTCACGTCGTCGTTCACGATCAGGTCGACGTACCGCTGCCGATACCGCTGCTCCACGTCGGTCAGACCGTGCCATTTGCCCGGAAGGGGACGAATGGCCTTCACCAGAAAGTCGATGTGCTCCGCCTTCACGGACAGCTCGTTCGTCTTGGTGCGGAAGACGACGCCTTCCGCCGAGATCCAGTCGCCCGCGTCGAGGTTCTGATAGAGCTGCCACTCGCGCTCCGGAAGCGTGTCCCTGCGGCAGTAGACCTGGATGCGCGCCGTCCGCTCCGACAGCACCAGAAACGCGGTCTTGCCGAACTCCCGGATCGTCATGATGCGTCCGGCGATGCGGACTCTCATGGGACTGGCCTCGAGCTCCTGCGCGCTCTTCTCGCCGAAGCGCCCGACCACGTCATGGATCGTGGTGTCGGTGCGGGCCTTCGTCGGGAAGCGGTCGTAGCCGAGGGCCACGATGCGGTCGAGCTTTTCGCGGCGGATGCGAATGAGCTCGTTCTCGGGAACCTCCTCGTGCTGCTGCTCGTCGCTCATAGGCGGGACAGCGCGCGGACGCACTCCTCGATGACCTCGAACGAGGTGGAGAACGACATGCGCAGATGCCCTTCCCCTTCCGGTCCGAACACGATTCCGGGGACGGAGGCGATCGATGTCGCCTCGAGCAGCGTCTCCATGGCCTTCCACGAGTCGCGCCCCAGCCGCTCCGTCACGTCGGGGAAGAGATAGAAGGCTCCGGGAGGACTGAGGCAGCGGAATCCACATTCGTTGAGGCCGCGCACCAGCAGGTCGCGGCGGCGGCGGTACTCCTCGCGGAGCGGCGCGAAGTACTCCCCGGCGTGGTTGATCCCGGCCGCGGCGGCGAACTGCGTGGGGGTGGATACCCCGTTGACCGTGTTCAGGACGAGCTTGCGAAGGAAGTCCATGAAGGGCTTGTCTGCCGCGACGTATCCGATGCGCCAGCCTGTCATGGCGAAGCTCTTGCTGAGCGTCCATGTGGTGATCGTGCGCGGGAACATGTCCGGCAGCGACGCCATCGAGACGTGTTCGCCGTCATAAACGAGGTCTTCGTAGGCCTCGTCGGAGATGACGGTCAGGTTGTTGGCGATGGCGAATCGCGCGATCGATTCCAGCTGCGAGCGCGTGAGGACGTCGCCGGTGGGATTCGCCGGCGTGTTCACGTAGAGAACCCGGGTCTTTCCGGTCAGCCGGCCGTTCAGAACGTCGCCGAGGTCGTCGCGACCGCGCACTTCATCCCACGGGACGCGCACCGGCACGCCGCCGGCGAACGTGACCTGGTCCTTGATCGGAGTCCAGTACGGCGCGAAGAAGATCACCTCGTCGCCGGGATCGACGCACGCCTGAAACGCGCAGAAGAGCCCATGCAGGCCGCCGGCGGTGACGATGACGTCCTCGGTCTTCGCCTCGATCCGGTTCTTCACTGCGAGCTTGGCCGCGATCGCCTCCAGCAGCGGCGCGATGCCCGACGATGGTGCGTAACGCGTCTGGTTCGCGTCGAGCGCGTCTTTCATGGCCTGCTTCACGAAGCCGGGAGTGGGCATGAACGGCTCTCCGCCTTCGAGCTGCAGGACGCGCGATCCGGCCGCCTTCATGGCCAGGACGCGGTTGCGGATCTTGACGATGTCGGAGAAGCCGAGCAGTGAGGCGCGCCCGGCAGGCTTGATCACGGTATTGAGCAACGCGCTACCTCGAAAGAGGCGGCATTGTACTAGGCAGAGGGGTCGGGGCTCAGGGCTCGGGGCCCGGAGCCCTAGGTATTCGTAACTGCCGGCGGAGGAGTCTGCGTGCCGGGGTCGGTCGCCGGCGCCACCGGCGTCACGATGCTCGCCGGCGCCGCCTGGGGCGATGCCGCTTCGCGATCCTGGCGCGGCTGCACGTAGTCGATGGGCGCGCCCTTGAAGTCCGCGCTCTCGGCGGCGTGCCGCCGCTCGTAGTTCGCCAGCAGGGCGAAGGGGACAAGCTTCGAGTCCAGCAGCCGCGGGTTGTGCTTCACGTCGAGGAGCTCGCGATTGTGGCGGAACGCTTTCGCGTAGTACGCGATCGCGCTCTGGTTGTCGCCGCTTTTCTCGGCCATCAGGCCGAGCTGGAAGAGGGCGGGACCGTGTCCCTTGCGCAGACGCACGGTGCGATGGAACGCGCGCCGGGCGCCCACGTGATTGCCGTTCGCCGCGCGGACGAGGCCGAGGTTGTACCAGGCCGGGTAGAAGCGGGAGTCGTTGTTGATGGCGCGCTCGAACTCGCGTTCGGCGTCCTTCGGAAACCCCTTCTGCACGAGCAGAGCGCCCAGCTCGTTGTGAAGCACGGAGGATTCCGGGTCGGCCTGCAGTCCGCGCAGCGTGTATTGAATCCGCGCGTCGAGCACGCTGCCGGTGTTGAGGAACTGCGCGTAGAACGGCGGCTTCTCGTAGGGGTTGCCGTTGCGGTTCATCGCGCATGCCGCGGCCGTGATGGCCACTGCGAGGATCAAGAGTCTTTTCATCATCATTCCTGAAGTGGTTTCGCTTTCAGCTTCACTTTCCCGTCGACGGTCTCGACGCGGAAGGCGACGGTACTGACGTTGTAGCGCGCGCGCACCATCTCGCTTTGCTTCTGCACCATCTCACTGAGCTGTTCGAACGTCACGTTCGACGGCTTTCCCATGCGCGTGTGCTCGCTCTGAATCTGTTCGTAAAGCTTGCGGACTTCCTGGCCGTTCGTTCCCGGCGCTACCTTTACATACGGATCGGACTCGCCGGACGTTACGCTCGGGGCCGCGGTCTGGCGCGGCGGCTCCACCGTGTACGCTGGCGGCGCGTTGATCGCGGCCTGCCTGCGGTTGAACTCCAGCGGCCCCTCTTCACGCTCGCGCATCCGGCGCGCCCACATCTCGCGATACTGGTTGAATCGCGTCGACAGCTGCTGGAAACGAAAGCGGCGGCCGTTGTCCCGCATCTTCTGCTTGTTCAGGTCGTGGATCGTAGCCTCGAGGTTCCGGCGCGCCGTGATCGGCGGCATCTTGATGATTCCGGAGAAGAACTGGTCGTACTGGTTCTTCAGCCTCCGGATCTCCTCTTCGAACCTGTCGAGCTCGTCATCCTGTTTGATCGGCATGTGTGGAGTCCGCAACTACAATACGGCCGTAAGCACTATGGGTAAAGCGCCAGCCACGGCAGCTGATTCCGAGGCGGGCGGCCTCCGATCCATCCCCTCGGTCGAGAAGATCCTCAGCAGCCCCGCGTTTGCAGCCCTGGTGGCGGCTTTCGGCCGGGAGGCGGCCAAGGTCGCCGTGAACGGCCATCTGGCGGATCTGCGCGCGGCGCGAGGGGGATACGAGGAGGGCGCTGCCCTCGATTCTGTGCACCACCGTCTCTCATCGTCCACCTCTTCCACGCTCCGCCGTGTGATCAACGCCACCGGAATCATCATTCATACGAATCTGGGGCGGGCCCCGATCGACTCCCGCATCTGGAGCGAGGCGGCCCCGGTCGTCTCGGGATACTCGAATCTGGAGTTCGATCTGGCCGAAGGGGAACGCGGCCGGCGGGACGAGCATCTCTCGGCGCTCTGTGCGTCGCTTTTCGGCTGCCAGGCCGCCGTGCTCACCAACAACAACGCCGCCGCGGCGCTGCTGCTCGTGGCGGCGGTGGCCGCGAAGAAGGACGTGATCGTCTCGCGCGGGGAGCTGGTGGAGATCGGCGGATCGTTTCGCGTCCCCGATGTGATCCGGCAGGGCGGCGCGCGCCTCCTGGAAGTCGGGACCACGAACCGCACGCGAGCGGCCGACTACGCCGCCGCGGTCACGCGAAAGACGGCGGCGATGCTGCGCGTGCACCGCTCGAACTTCGACATCGTGGGGTTCACCGAGACACCGTCGATCGAGGAGATGGTGGCGACGGCTCGTGAAAAGCGGGTGCCGCTTCTGTACGACGAGGGAAGCGGGTGCATCGTCGATCTGTCGCGTTACGGGTTCGGCCGGTCCGAGACCATCCGGGAGCTGATCGCATCCGGGGTGGACGTGGTGACCTGCTCCACCGACAAGCTCATCGGCGCCACGCAGGGCGGCCTGATCCTGGGGAGCGCCGCCATCGTCGACCGTGTGCGAAAACATCCGCTGATGCGTGCGCTGCGAGCGGGGAAGGAGAGCTACGCGGTCATCGCAGCGACGCTGCGCGCGTTCGCCACCGGCAGGCACGAGGAGCTCGTTCCGATCTACACGATGCTGGCCACGCCGCTCGAGGTCCTGCGCGAGCGCGCCGCCGGCATGGGGGGCACCATCGTGGAGAGCGCTGCGGCGCTGGGAGGGGGGACGACGCCGGCGGAGACGATTCCGTCCGTGGCCATCGCCGTCCCCGGCATCGCCGGCGAGCTGCGCGCGAGATTCCTCGCCCTCGATCCGCCCATCGCCGGCCGGATCAGCGCCGATCGGTTCACGCTGGATCTTCGGACGGTGCTTCCAGCGGATCTGCCAGCGGTGGCGGCGGCGCTTCGCTGAGGCGTCCGAAGAGAAGCCGCTCGATGCGCGCACGCGACTCCGCGGCCAGGCTCTCCTTCGCCTTCAGCGTCAGGCCCGCCGTCGGGATCGGCTCGGTGACCCTGATCGTGACGCGTCCCGGCGTGACGCGCCTGGCGCCGACGGGGAAGACGTCGAACGTCCCGTCCACGGCGATGGGCACGATCGGCAGCTGGCTCTTGAGCGCCAGGAGAAATCCGCCCCGCTGAAACGGGCGCATCTCCCGCGTGCGCGAGCGTCCTTCCTCGGGAAAGACGACGATGGTGTTCCCTTTGCGGATCCGGTCCGCCGCCATGTCGAACGACTTCACGGCCGTGCGCCGGTTCTTGCGGTCGATGGGGATGAAGCCGGCGCGCGCGATGGCCCAGCCGAAGATCGGGATCTTGAACAGGCTGACCTTGGCCAGGAAGCGGATCGGCTGCGGGATCGCCGCGAAGATGCAGGGTATGTCGAAATACGAGTAGTGGTTGGCCACGAGGATGTAGCGCTGGTCGGGCCTGATCAGCTCGACGTTCTCGACGTGCAGGTCGATGCCTGCCGTTTTCACGATGAGGCGGGCCCACACCTTGATGATCTTCTCGACGACCGGTGAAGTCGTGGAGGTCATCATCGCCGCGATGATCGTGGCGGAGGCCGCCGGAATGGTGACGGCGGCGGCGGCGATGACGACCCAGATGGTGTGGAGCATCAGGTTCCGGCAGCTGTTTTCACTGTGCCAGCGGCCTCCCCTCGATGTCGTACACGCCCACGTTGTACCCCAGCGCCTGGAGCGGCCCATGCACTTCGGACGCTTTGCCGACGACGAGGATCACGGAGCGATCCGGATTCACGTACTTCTGCGCCACGCGAGCGATGTCGTTTTTCGTGACCGCCGCGATCCGCTGCCGGTACTGATCGAAATAGTCGGGCGGCAGGCCGTACAGCTCGAGCTCCTGAATGCGCCGCGAGAGCTGGCTGGCCGCTTCCACGGTGGCCGGGAAGACACCCATCAGATAGTTCTTCGCGAACTCCAGCTCCGGGCCGGTGATGTCACCCGTCCGCAGTCGTTTCAGCTCGCCGACGGTCTCGCGGACCGACTCGGTCGTCACCTCGTTGCGCACGGCCGTGCTGGCCTGGAACGGCCCGGCCTGACGGCGGAACGCGAACTGGGACCGCGCACCGTACGTGTATCCGTGTTTCTCGCGCAGGTTCAGATTCAGCCGCGATGTGAAGATGCCGCCCAGAATCGCGTTCATCGTGATCAGCGGGAAGTAGTCCTCGGTGGAGCGGGACACCCCGGCGTGGCCCACGCGGATCTCGGACTGCACGGCCGCGGGACGATCGACGAGAAAGATGCGGGACTGCTCGATCGACGGTGCGGACACGCTGATGTCCGGGACGTCCGCCCCTCGTTTCCACGCGCCGAGATAACGGTTGGCCAGCTCGCGCGCGGTGGTGACGTCGATGTCGCCCGCCATGATGAGCGAGGTGTTGTTCGGGACCCAGTGCCGGTTGTAGAAGTTGCGGACGTCGTTCCTGGTGATGCCGCCCACCGTCGCTTCCGTGCCCAGCATCGGATTGCCGTAGGGCGTGCCCGCGTATACGAACTGGGCGAAGCGGTTCGTGGCGATCGCGTTGGCCTGATCGCGCTGCTGCAGGAGCGAGGTGAGGCGCTCGCGCTTCACGCGCTCGAAGTCGGCGTTGTCGAAGCGGGGCGAGCGGAGAACGTCGGCAAAGATCTCGAAGCCGCGCGGGAGCTGGGACCGGAGGATGTCGAGGTTGACGAATGAGGCGTCCCAGTCCGCACCGGCGCTGATGGATGCGCCGAGGTCGCCGATCGCTTCGGCCAGCTGGATGGCGTTGCGTGAGCCGGCACCCTCATCGACGAGATTAGCCATCAGCGTCGCCAGGCCGGCCTTGCTCGCGGAATCGTGGATTGCGCCGGAGCGGACCACGGCGCGAACCGTGACGAGCGGAGCGTTCGTCGTGCGTGCCACGAGCACGCGCAGGCCGTTGTCGAGGGTGATGCGCTCGACGTCGGGGAAGTCGTACGGGCGGGCCGGGGCCGGAGCGGGTGGCGTTGCCCGCCAGTTCGCGGATGGTTCGGGGGCGGGATACGCGCCCGGCTGCACGGGAGCCGGTGTGGGAGCCGGAGTCGTCTGCGTGCAGCCAACGAGGGCGGCAGCGACGAGGAAGCTGAGCAGTCTGTTCATGGGGCACCTCCGGTGGTCTGCTGCTGCAGGACGCGTTTCTGCGGGACGTAATGAAGGGTCACGCGGTCGGCGGGTGCGAGCGCCGTGCGCGCGATCTGCTGGATGTCCTCTTCAGTGATCCGGTTGTAGCGGTCCATCCAGGTGTTGATGATGCGCGGGTCGCCGAAGTACGTGGCCAGCATGGAGATCAGATCGGCGCGCGAGGCGACGTCCTCCAGCTGGTGAGCATAGTCGGTCTCGGTCTGATTCTTCGCGCGGGCCAGCTCCGCCTCTGTGACACCGTCGCGAGCGATCCGATTCAGCTCCGCGTCGATTGCCGCTTCCAGCCGCTCCGGCGTGACGCCCTGCTTGGCCGTCGCCCACAGCAGCAGCATCCCCTCCACTTCGGCGTCCCACACGAACGCCTGCACGTCCTGAGCGATCTGCTGTTCCAGAACGAGCGCGCGCTCCAGGCGGCTCGCTTTGCCGTTGACCAGGATGTTCTGCAGCAGCGACGCCGCGTGCCATCCCGGCTCACCGATTCGCGGAACGTGGTAGAGCCGGTACACGCGCGGCAACTGCACCGCGCCTTCGATCACGTCGCGCGCCTCCACCGTGCCGCGCGTGCGCACGGGCGCGGGTCGTTCGATCTCCGGACCGCGCGGGATGTCGCCGAAGTACTTCTCGACCAGCGCACGCGCCTCCGCCGGGTCGAAGTCGCCCGAGAGCGTCAGCACGGCGTTGTTCGGAGCGTAGTAGCGGCGGAAGAAGTCCTTCACGTCTTCGAGCTGCGCGGCGGTCAGATCGGCCATCGATCCGATCGTCGGCCAGCTGTAGGGATGGCCGGTGGGATGCCCGAGGCGCAGCAGGTTCTCCAGCCACAGTCCGTACGGGACGTTCTCGTAGCGCTGGCGGCGCTCCTCTTTCACGACGTTCTTCTGGACGTCGAGGCGCTCCTGGCTCAGCGTGGGAAGGAAGAATCCCATCCGGTCCGCCTCCAGCCAGAGGCCGAGGGCCAGGTAGTTGGAAGGCATCGTCTGGTAGTAATTGGTGCGGTCGAGGGTGGTGGAGCCGTTGAGGACGCCCCCCACCGCCTGGACGTGCCGGAAGTGCTCGTTGGCGCCGACGTTCTGCGATCCCGAGAAGAGCATGTGCTCGAAGAGATGCGCGAAGCCGGTGCGGCCCGGTTTCTCGTTCTTCGATCCCACGTGGTACCAGACGTTGATGGCCACCAGGGGGGCGTTGTGGTCCTCGTTCAGCACCACGTCGAGCCCGTTGGGAAGCTCGAAATGGTCGATCCGGACGTTCTGCGCGGCGGCAGGAAAAGCCAGCAGCAGCGCCAGAAGCAACGGCAAGGTTCGTTGGAACATGCGATTTCCTCCTCTGAAAATTGCTAAAATCAGCGGCTCGCAAGGAGCATGCTCACGTCCACCTTCCGCAGCGTTTCCCCCAATGACCCCGAAGGAGAACTGTTGTGACTGACACCCTGACCGCGCCAGGCGCGGCTGAAGCCGCCCGAAGTGCGGGCAAGACTATCGTGAATGACCTCACGATTCACGTGGCCACCGTCAATGGATCGGGGTCGCAGTCCTCGAACAACGTGCTGATGCGCTCGATCTTTCAGATGGGCGTTCCGGTGAGCGGGAAGAACATGTTCCCGTCCAACATCGCGGGGCTGCCGACGTGGTTCACGATTCGCGTGAACAAGGACGGCTGGATCGCGCGCAAGAAGGAAGTCGACCTGATGGTCTGCATGAACGCGCAGACCGCGCGCGAAGACGTCGTGGCGCTCGAACCCGGTTCGCTGTGCATTTACGACGCGCCTTTGAACTGCAAATCGATCCGCACCGACGTCTCGTTCTTCGAAGTGCCGTTTGCGAAACTGGCCGCCGAGCTGACCACTGACTCGCGGCTCCGCAAGCTGCTCACGAACATGATCTACGTCGGCATCGTGGCCGAGCTGATCGGGATCGAGCGCGACGAGATCATCAACGCCATCACCAAGCAGTTCAAAGGGAAGCAGAAGGCCATCGAGCCGAACGTTGCGGCCATCGACAAGGGCTTCGAGTTCGCGCGCGCCACGTTGCCGCGGCAGGACCGCTGGCGCGTCGAGAGGATGAACAAGACCGCCGGGAAGATCATCATCGACGGCAACGCCGCGGCCGCCATCGGCGCGATGTTCGGCGGCGTCACCGTCGTCACCTGGTATCCAATCACTCCCTCCTCGTCCCTCTGCGAGTCGCTCATCGACTACATGAAGCAGTACAGGATCGACAAGGACGGCAAGGCCACGTTCGCCATCGTCCAGGCCGAGGACGAGCTGGCCGCCGTCGGCATGGTCCTCGGCGCGGGCTGGGCCGGTGCGCGTTCGATGACCTCGACCGCCGGCCCCGGCATCTCCCTCATGTCCGAATTCGCCGGCCTCGGATACTTCGCAGAGATCCCCGGAGTGATCTGGGACGTCCAGCGCGTGGGACCCTCCACCGGACTCCCCACTCGCACCGCCCAGGGCGACGTCCTGCAGACGTACTACCTGTCGCACGGCGATACGCAGCACATCATTCTCTTTCCGTCGAGCGTCGGCGAGTGCTTCGAGTTCGGTTCCGAGGCGCTCGATCTCGCCGAGGAATTCCAGACCCCGGTCTTCGTGCTGTCCGACCTCGACCTCGGCATGAACAACTGGATGTCCGACCCGTTCGTCTATCCGGACAAGCCGATTCGCCGCGGAAAAGTGCTGACCAAAGAGCAGCTCGACCAGCTGGGAGGCAAGTGGGGCCGGTACGAAGACGTCGACGGCGACGGCGTGACGTGGAGAACGCTGCCGGGAACGGATCATCCGATGGCCTCCTATTTCACGCGCGGCTCGGGACACGACGCGCAGGCTCGTTACTCCGAGAAACCGGACGACTACAAGGCTGCCGTCGACCGCCTGCAGAAGAAGTTCGACACGGCCAGGATGGCGGTGCCGAAGCCGGCGGTCGACAGCCGGAAGGACGCGAAGATCGGATTCATCGCCTACGGCACGACCGACTGGCCGATCCAGGAGTCGCGCCATCAGCTCCGCAGCGAGAAGAACGTGGAGACGAGCTATCTGCGGCTGCGCGCGCTGCCGATGAACCAGGACGTGAAGGAGTTCGTGGCCAATCACGAGCGCGTGTACGTGGTCGAGCAGAACCGCGACGGACAGATGGCCGACATCATCAGGCTCGATGTCGGCGCCGACCAGCACAAGATCAGAAAAGTACTGCACTACACCGGGCTGCCATGCGATGCGCGCTTCATCACGAACGCCGTGGTGACGATGGAGAACGACCCGTCCACGACCGTCGTGCGCGGCCTGGTGGACACAGCGAACCGCAATGCGACGAGGGGTGAGGACTAGTCATGGCTGAGAGCGTTCTGAAGATCGGATCGGCGGAAGCACCGAAGGAAAACAGGCTGGGCCTCAAGGCCACCGACTATCACGGCGGCAAGTCCACGCTGTGCGCCGGCTGCGGACACGACGCCATCAGCAACCAGATCATCCGCGCGTTCTACGAGATGAGCGTCAAGCCGGAGCGCGTGGCGAAGTTCTCCGGGATCGGCTGCTCGTCGAAGACGCCGGCGTACTTCCTCTCCCGCTCGCACGGCTTCAACAGCGTGCACGGACGGATGCCGGCCGTGGCCACCGGCGCCATGCTCGCCAACCACCAGCTCGTCGGCGTGGGGGTTTCCGGCGACGGCGACACCGCCTCGATCGGGCTCGGCCAGTTCATGCACATGGTCCGCCGCAACATCCCCATGGTCTACATCATCGAGAACAACGGTGTGTACGGGCTGACCAAAGGCCAGTTCTCCGCGACGGCCGACGAAGGGTCGAAGCTCAAGACCGGCGTCATCAACGACCTGCCGCCCATGGACCTCTGCGCGCTGGCTGTGCAGCTCGGCTGCGGCTTCGTCGCGCGCGGCTTCGCCGGCGACCCGAAGCAGATGATCAACATCCTGAAAGGGGCGCTGGCGCATGACGGCATGTGCGTCATCGATGTGATCTCGCCGTGTGTCACGTTCAACAACCACGAAGGCTCGACCAAGGGTTACCAGTACGCGAAGGAGCACGACGAGATCCTTCACCAGATCGGGTTCGTGCAGCAGTACGAGCAGATCGAAGTCGACTACGAGCCTGGGACGGTGCGCGAAGTGACCATGCACGACGGCTCGCGGATCATCCTCAAGAAGCTCGAGGAGGACTACGACCCGGGCGACACCGTGCAGGCGCTCCAGCGGCTCCACCGCGCCGCGGAGTCCGGACAGATGCTCACCGGTCTCGTCTACCTCAAGCCGGAGAAGAAGAGCTTCATCAGCATGCTGAATCTGGTCGACCAGCCGCTGCATTCGCTCACGATCGAACAGACACGCCCGCCGAAAGAGGCGCTCGACAAGATCATGAAGGAACTGATGTAAGTGGGCGCCCCCGGCCCGGCGGTAATGTCACCTGGTTCGCCCTTTGCTCCTGAACTCGCCATGAGCGACGACAAAGGCGCGACCGAAGACCAGAACGAGAAGATCGAGGTGATCGACGGAACCGAGGTTCTCGGCGGCGGGGGCTCGGGGCGGGCAGAGCACAGCGGGGAGAGGTCGGAGAAGCCGGCCGGCGACCTGGCGGATAACAAGCCCGAGCAGATGTAGCGCTACGGGACGGTAACCGGAAACCGGTAACCGGAAACCGGAAACCGCCAGCACCTAACGCCTAAGGCCTAAGGCCTAAGGACTAAGGCCTAAGGACTAAGGCCTACCGCCCGCCCTTCTTCAGGGCCGTGAGGCGGCTCTTGGCCTGCTGGTTCTCCGGTGCGATCTTCAGGACGTCCTCGTAGCAGCTCTGAGCGCGCGCGGCCAGACCCTCGGTCTTGTAGAGATCGCCGAGCGAGATCATCGCGTCGACGAAGTTCGGATCGACGGAGAGGGCCATCTGGAAACTCTCCGCCGCGTCGCGTCTCCACTTCGGGTTGCGCTCCTGGCACGTGCCGAGGAGGTACCAGGCCGGCGCGTTTTCGGGTGAGTACTCCACGGACTGTTTCAGCAGGACGATCGCGCCGTAATAGTCGCCCTGCACGGCGAGATCCCGTGCCTTGGTGAAATTCTGGTCGGCGATGGAGCGCTGCGTCATCCGCTGATGCATCGAGACGTCTGACGATCGCCCTCCGCGCTCGTGCAGCATCTTGTCGTAGGCGGTGCGCTGAGCCACGTCTTTGAGGACGGCCACGGCCTCGTCGATGCGCCGGTTGATCGAGGTGATCGCGTCGCGCACGATCGGCGGAAACGTCGACGGGTCGAAGTTCTTCCTCTGCTCGTCCGCGCTGGTCAGCACCTGCGCCCGCGGCGCCGCGCGCGGGATGTCCAGCACCTGATAGTGATCGAGCGCCGGCAGCTGTCGCGACATGGCCACGGCGCGCAGCGAGCGCTGGTCACTGGATCCGATCGCCGCCAGGAGCTCCAGGTCGCGCTGCATGTCGTCGAAGCTGAGCGGCTGCTGTGTCTCTTCCTTGTATTCGACGATGGTGAAGAGCCCGAGACAGAGCATCCCGATGACGACTTTCGCCGCCGTGACCGAGTCGGCCGAGAAGTGTTTGAGAAACGCCTCAATCGGCTGAGGCTCGGCCAGCTCGTTCGCGATCCTCCGCTCGTTGTCGTTGAGCGGAATCGTGTCGAGGTTGAAGCGGCTGTTGCGGGCCGGCCCGATCTCCCGCTTCAGATCCCCCAGCGAGCGCCGCAGAACCAGCCCGTTCGTGATCGAGCGGACTCCTTCCAGGATCAGGGCCGCCGTCGACTGCAGAAAGACCCGCTTTTCCGGCTCGATGGCGGCGTCTTCTGTGAAGGCGGCCGTTCCCTCGTCGAGCGAGAACAGCGGGATGAACTGCGCCGCCACCCACTCCCGGAGCAGAGTCTGGCGCCAGGCGAGCTCGAGGAGGCCTGATTCGTGAAATCTCGAGACCGCGTCCGTGGAGTCGCCTGAGGCCATCTCGACGGCCCGCTCCTGGGCGACCACGCCCCGGCGAACCAGAAAGTCAGCCAGCGAGTCGTCCGGAGCCACCGAGATGATGAGAACCAGTTCGCCCTGGGACCAGTAGAGCGTTTTCCGGATCGGCGGCCGGATGATGGTGAGGTATCCCGTCCCCCGGTTCTGGAGAATCTCCCCGACGATCACCGCGAATGGTGTGATCTCGATCCGTTCCAGGCTCACGCGTTGGCCACGCTTTTAGCACATCCCTGCTGAGTTTGAATCATGGCACGGTTCGGGCTGCAGAATGCGGCGGCGGTGCCCGGCTGTTCAGTTCTAATCGAGTGCTACGATGAAACCAATGAAAGCAATGCTTGCCCTCTTCCTGGCCGTAGGCATGTCGGCGACGGGAGCGATGGCGCAGGAGCAGTCCCCGAGCGATCCCTACGATTTCCTCATGGCCAAGCTGGCCGCGGACGAAGGCCGCTACGACGAAGCGCTGTCGCGCATCGAGAAGGTCATCGGCAAGGATCCGCAGAACCCGGTCCTGCTGTTCGAGCGGGCCATGATCCTGATGGATGCCGGCCGCCTGGACCGGGCCGAGCCGGAGCTGCGCCGTCTCGTCGCGAAGTCCCCCGATTTCTATGACGCCCAGCGCGTCCTGGGGCGTGTTCTTCTCGACCGCGCCGGCAACGACCGCGCCCAGGTGGCCAAGGCGCTGGACCACCTCCACGCAGCATTCAGGATCAACCCCGACGACCTCGCCACCGGCGTGACCGTTGCGCAGTTGCTCGTCTTCGTCGGCCGGCCGGCCGACGCCGAGCGTGTCCTGGCCGTCATGGTGGAGCGCTCGCCCGACCAGCGCGTGCTCAATTTCCAGTACGCCCAGGTGCTGACCAAGCTCGGCCGCGGCGACGAGTCCAAGCCCTACCTGGAGCGGGCCGTCGTCCTGGACCCGACGTTCGGGCCGGCCATCTTCCAGCTCGTCGACATTTATCAGAAACAGAGCGAGTGGACGAAGGCCGCCGAGATCGTCCAGCCTCTCATCGAAGAAGACCCGCTGAATATCGATCTGCGGCGCCAGCAGGCGTATTTCTACCTGCGCGCCGGCAATCCGGAGAAGGCGCGGACCGCGTTCAGCGCTCTCGTCGAGGCCGATCCGCTCGACGCGCGGTCCCTTTTTTACCTGGCCGAGGCGCTGAACGACCTCGAGCAGTACGCGGAAGCAGACAAGATCTATCGCCGCCTGCTCGAGCGGACGCCTGACGATCCCGACCTGCTGGCCAGTTTCGGTCTGGCCCAGTCCGGACAGCGCCACTTCGACGAAGCCGAAACGACGTTCAAGTCGCTGCTGCGGCTGCCGGACCTGCCGGACAACCTCGTGGCGCTCGCCCAGACCCAGCTCGCCTACATCGAGCTCGAGCGGGGGAACCTGGGCGGTGCCATCGACACGGCCAGGCCGCTGTTCATCTTCCGCGACAGGCCCAACGTGCAGGCCATCAACATCGCCCTCGATGCGCTGCGGCGCGAGAAGAAGTACACCGACGCCATCGCTCTGCTGCAGCCCCTCGCTGACCGCTTCTCCTCGGATCCGTTCCTGAACGCGCGGCTGGTGGAGTTCCTGCTTCGCGCGGGCGACCGGGACCAGGCCCGCACGGTTGCCTCGACGCAGGTCAAGTTCGGTACGCGCAACGTGATCGCCACCGCGGAGGCGCACATCCAGGCCGGCGATTTCCCGACCGCCATCACGCTCGTCACCAATGCGCTCGAGTCGAAGCCTGACGACGTCGATCTGCTGTTCGAGCTCG
Source organism: Thermoanaerobaculia bacterium (assembly GCA_035544675.1). Lineage (GTDB taxonomy): Bacteria > Acidobacteriota > Thermoanaerobaculia > Gp7-AA8 > Gp7-AA8 > DATKCA01. Next base: position 27,600 of record DATKCA010000217.1, read on the forward strand.
GCTCCGTTCAGGAGCGGAACTCCGATCACGCGGCCGCCGAGAAGGCGTTCCTGCGCATCCTCGAGAAGCACCCCGACCACGCCGCCACCCTCAATTACCTCGGCTACATGTGGGCGGACCGGAACGTCAACCTGGAGCGAGCGGCCGAGATGCTGGTCCGGGCCGTCGAGCAGGAGCCGCGCAACGGCGCCTACGTCGACTCCCTCGGCTGGGTGTATTTCCGCCTCGGCAAGCTCGATCTCGCGGAGAAGTACCTCAGCGATGCGGCGCGGCTTCTTCCCCGCGACCCGACCATTCAGGAGCACCTGGCGGACGTAATGGCCAAGCGCGGGAACTACGCGCGCGCTCTGGAGCTGTACCGCACCGCCCTGCAGCTCGATCGCGAAGGGAAGGAAGGCGAGAAGCTCCGCTCGAAGATCGCCGAGGTGGAGCGGCAGACGCAGCGGTGAAGCGGCTGGCGGCAGTTTGCCTGTTGCTCATCGCAGGCTGCCGCACTACCAGGCCTGACGGGACGCCGTTCGCTCCGCTCGCGGCCACGACCGCTGAAGAGGCCCGGTCGGCCCTCGTCGATCGCGCCGCGACGTTCCAGGGAGCGCGCAGCATGATGCGCGTGCGCGCCATCACGCCCGAGCGCACGCAGTCGTTCCGCGCCCAGCTCATCATCCACGACCGCCAGCGGATGGAGCTCGTGATCTACACGCCCATCGGAACGACGGCGGCAACCATCCGCGCCACCGGCGACCAGATCGAGTTCGACAGCCGTGTCGATGCCTCGTCGTGGAGAGGGACGGCAGAGGAGGTGGCGCGCTCGTTCGGCTTCTACGGCGCAGACCTCGATCCGGCCGAGACCGCAATGCTGCTCATCGGGCTTCCACCGCGACCTGATCTTCCCTACGAGATGACCGCGGCCGGCATCGCCGGTCTGACGATCAACGACATCAGCGTGCGATTCGATCCGCCGGCGTTTCCGGCGCGGCGCGCGGCCATCTCGCGCGGAGCGAACCGGCTCGAGGTCGAGCATATGGAGGTCGTGGCGTCCCGGTGAGAGTGCGATCGTACGCGAAGATCAACTGGTCGCTGCGGATCACCGGCAGGCGCGCCGACGGCTATCACGATCTGGAGACGATCTTTCAGCTGATCTCGCTGCACGACACCATGGCGTTCGAGCGCGCCGACCGGATGACGCTCACCTGTGACGACGCGTCGATCCCGCTCGATCAGTCGAACCTGGTGCTGCGGGCGGCGCGCGCGCTGGGAAATCCACCCGTGAAGATCGAGCTGCGGAAGGAGATCCCGGCGGGTGGAGGGCTGGGCGGCGGGTCGTCGAATGCGGCGACGACGCTGCGCGCGCTCGACGAGATGTTCGAGTTGCATACCCCGGCCCCCCGCCTGCGCGAGCTCGCATTGGCGCTCGGTTCCGACGTGCCCTTCTTTCTGCTGGGAGGAACGGCCTATGCGACGGGTCGAGGCCAGGTCCTGACGCCGCTGCCGCCCCTCGGCGGCGTGCCGCTGCTCCTCGTGCTGCCGGAGGAGCGCGTCTCGACCGCCGAGGCGTTCGCGCTGATCTCCTCGTATTCGAAGCCGGTCGGGATTCCCCGCCAGACGCTGTTCGCGCGGCCGGAGCTGCTCGTGAACGACTTCGAGGAGCCGGTCTTCGCCAGGCTGCCGCGCCTGCGCGAGCACAAGAATGCGCTGCTCGCCGCCGGCGCGCTATGGGCGGGGATGAGCGGATCGGGCTCGACGATCGCGGGGGCGTTCGAGACGGCGGCGGAGCGAGACGCCGCACGGCAACGGTTCGCCGATGTCAGGACTGTGGCCGCCGAGTCGATCGCGACGGTGTGAGGCTGGGGCTGCGTCTGACCGGGAAACGGCAAAGCACCACCGTTACGACGTGATCCTTACCGCCTCGAGACGGTTCTCGATCGCGCGCATCGCGCGCGACAGCGCGTCGCGATCGGTCCGCAACTCGTACGCGAAGTTTGCGCCGAAGAACAGCGAGTTCAGCTCGAAGGCGAGCTGTTTGACGTCGACGGCCGGATCGAGATGGCCTTCATCGCGGGCCTTGGCGATGGCGGTCTCCAGCGACTCGACCCAGCTGTCCATGGCTTTGGCGATGGCATCGCGCACCGGACCCTCCCGCCCGTCGAACTCGAACGATGCGGCGGCGAAGAAACAGCCGCCCGGAAACACCTTCCGCTCCACGTAGGCGATCCAGTTGCGGCAGATGGCCACGAGGCGGGGATACCCGCGCGGCTCTCGAAGGGCGGGGCGGAAGACTTCGCTGAGGAACCGCTCGCGCGCCGCCTGGATCGCGGCGAGCTGCAGTTCCTCTTTCGAGCCGAAGTGCGCGAACAGACCGCTCTTGCTCATGCCGAGGTCGTCGGCGAGGCGGCCGATGGTGAGGCCTTCGAGACCCTGGAGCGACGCGAAGTCGACCGCGCGCTCCAGGATGCTCAGGCGTGTGCGGTCGCCCTTCATGCCAGGGAGGGAAGGTCCTTGCGCAGCGCCTCGTGCCTGGCCCGGAACGGCATGCTCCACGCGGCGGGGCGATGCGACTGGGCGTCGAGATTCAGGATCGTCCTGTCTCCGCGTGCGTAGGCGACGCGGCCGTCGGCGCTCGAGCAGATGAAGCCGTAGACGCAGCTGGTTTCGTCGAGCTCGTCGACCCAGACGTCGATGCGCATGAGCGCCGGGCCGGTCATGGGGTTGAGAAACTCGATGTGGATGTCGCGGACGACGTGGAGGTCGCCAAACGCCGAGCCGCGGCCGGAGACGTTGTACCAGGCCGCGATGGCGCTTTCGACGTGGGAGGTGAAGCGGGATGACGGGAGCATTCCGGCGGCGTCGAGCTCGTGGAGTTGAACGGGGGAGTGGAAGGTGAATTTCGGGTTGAGACCGCCGTCAGCAAAGGGTTCGAACATGAGGGTGCCTCCTGAGGCGTAGAATAGCACGAACGTTCGTTTTTGGTCGAGAACGAGAGGCGCCCCCCTTAGCCAGGTGGAATGGAGCGCCGGTGTCCTCACCGGCGCCCCCTGGCGGGGAGGGGGACGAAAAGCCGGGCTCGGGCACGGGCACGGGCACGGGCACGGGCACGGGCTCGGGAACGTCAAAGCCTCGCACTGGCAGACGCCAGGAATGGCGGCGCTCGAACCCTAATCCTTGTAGATACTCACCTTCGGCACTCCATCCGCCCCGATCCACCCGCGGTACATCCCCTCGCTGTTGAAGGGCATGGCGAAGTTGCCCTTCGCGTCGAGAGCGATCACGCCTCCCTCCCCACCCACCGCCTTCAGCTTCCTGTTGATCACTTCCTCGCCCGCCTGCTGCACGGTCATGCCTCGATACTTCATCAGCGCCGCGATGTCGTACGCCACGGTCCAGCGGATGAAGAACTCGCCGTGCCCCGTTGCCGAGACCGCACACGACTCGTTGTCGGCGTAGTTGCCGGCGCCGATGATCGGCGAGTCTCCGATGCGGCCGAACTGCTTGTTCGTCATCCCGCCTGTCGATGTCGCCGCGGCGAGGTTGCCGGCCCGGTCGACGGCGACGGCTCCGACCGTTCCGTGCTTGTGCTCGGGGCCGGCAGGCAGCGCGCTCTGCGGCGAGGTTTCGCTGCGCAGCTGGTTCTGCAGCGACTTCCATCGCCGCTCGGTCCAGAAGTACGACGGATCGACGATCTCCAGCCCCATCTTCGTGGCGAAGAGCTCCGCGCCCCTTCCGGTCATCATCACGTGCGGCGACTTCTCCATGACGGCGCGCGCGGCGGAGATCGGGTTCCTGATGATGGTCACGCCGGCGACGGCACCCGCCTTCTTCGTCTTCCCCTCCATGATCGACGCGTCCAGCTCGTTGCGTCCCTCGTGGGTGAAGACCGCGCCCTTTCCGGCGTTGAACAGGGGGTTGTCTTCGAGCACGCGGATGGTGGCCTCGACGGCATCGATGCTCGAACCGCCGCGCGCAAGGACGGCGTGGCCAGTGCGCAGGGCTTCTTCCAGCGCCGCGCGGTACTGCTTCTCGGCCTCCGCGGTCATGCTGCCGCGCGTGATCGTCCCTGCGCCGCCGTGCACGACCAGCATGGCCTTCGACCCTTGAGCGACCGCGCTGCCGGGCAGCAGCGCCATCATCAGCATCGCAGAAATCAAACGCATTGCGTTCATCTCCTGACTCCGTACACTACCACGCGCACGTGAGAACGATCTGGAGGGTGGTCGCGCTGCTTCTGCTCGCCACAGCGGCCGCCGCTCAACCTCCTTCGGCGGACTGGCGAACCGTCACGACCACCCATTTTCGCGTGCACTATCCGGTCGAGCTGGAGGCGTGGAGTCTGCGTGCGGCATCGCGCCTGGAGTCGATTCGCGACGCCGTGACGCGCGAGATCGGCTACTCCCCGCAAACGGTGACGGACGTTCTGATCACGAACCCCATCGCGGCGCCGAACGGCCTGGCCTGGCCGCTGCTCGACACACCCCGCATCGTGTTCTACACCGAGCCGCCGGGGCCGGATGAGCAGATCGGCGCCTACACGAGCTGGATCGATCTCCTGGCCGTGCACGAGGTCGCGCACGTGGTCCACATGCTGCGGCCTTCCCGCAATCCGCTGCAGCGGCTCGTGGAGCGCTTCATCCTGCCACTGAATCCGATCACCCGAGCGGCGCCGCGCTGGGTCCTGGAAGGCTACGCGACGGTCATCGAAGGGCGTCTGACCGGCGCCGGCCGTCCGACGAGCGCCATGCGCGCGGCGATCCTCCGCCAGTGGGCATCATCCGGACGCCTCCCTTCCTACTCCCAACTCAACTCCGACAACCGCTTCCTCGGCATGTCCATGGCCTATCTGGCCGGATCCGCTTACCTCGAATGGCTGGAGCGCCGCAGCGGTCCGGACAGCCTTCGCCGTCTGTGGACGCGCATGACGGCCCGGCAGCGGCGATCGTTCGGGGAAGCCTTCGCGGGTGTCTTCGGCGATTCGCCGGAGCGCCTCTACGGACAGTTCACCGCCGAGCTCACGGCGGCCGCCCTCGCAGTGAACCGTTCCGGCGAGCTCCACGAAGGAGAGTTGTGGCAGGAGACCACGCGCAACAGCGGCGATCCCGCGGTATCGCCCGACGGCACCACGATCGCGGTCGTCGTTCGCAGACGCGACCGTCCCGCGAATCTCGTCATCCTCTCCACGGGTCCGCCTTCGAAGGAGGAAGAGGACTACGAGAAGCGCATCGCCCGCCTGCTGGAGCGCGATCCGGAGGACTTTCCCCCCATGCGGAGCAAGCCGCTGCCGCGGAAGGCGATCCACTCGTACACACCGCGTGATGGCGGCGACATCGAGAATCCGCGCTGGACGCCGGACGGTCGATCGCTGCTCTTCTCCCATCGCCAGCCGGATGCTGACGGAGTCCTTCACCACGACCTGTTTCTGTGGACTCCGGAGAGCGGTGAGAGCCGTCGCATCACCCGCCTTGGCGACGTCTTCGACGCCGATCCCACACCGGACGGTGCGTCAGCGGTCGCGGTGCTCAGCAGGAACGGCTTCTCCCGCATCGTCACCGTCGATCTATCCACGGGCAATGTCTCGCCGCTGACCGAGGAGTCGCTCGACGTGGTGCAGTCGCATCCGCGGGTCAGCCGCGACGGCAACACCGTCGTCTACGTCACGCATTCGAAAGGGACGTGGAGTCTCACCCGCCGCGACCTTCGGAGCGGCGCGGCCCGGACGATCGCCCGCGGGGGCGGCAACTTCGCGTCGCCCGAGTGGAGCCGCACCCGTCCGGACGAGCTGTACGCCACACTCGCCAGCGGCGGGCACATCGAGATTCATCGCGTTCTCGAGACCGGGGAGAGCTCCCCGATCACGCGCAGCTCCGGGGCCGCCATGCAGCCCGCCCCCGCACCGGACGGGCGCGTGTTCTTCATGGGACTCGATCCCGACGGATTCGTTCTTCGTGTCGCCGACGGAGCGAAGACCGTGTCTCCCTCACCCCCATACGATCCTGCACTCATCCCCGCCCTTCCGCCGCCCGGCCAGCCCCTGCGATCGTTCGCGTCGCAGGACCTCCCGGCGGCGAGCCCGTATGGCGCCGGCCGTCAGGAATTCACGATCCTCTTCGGGCAGAATTTCGCGCCGGCGCAGAACGCGACCGAGGTCGGGTTCCGCCTGGGCGATGTCGTGGGACGTCTGGACACGATCGCTCTTGCATCGCTCGGGCGGCGCGATGCGCAGCGCGGCGTCGCCGTCGCCTCGGCGTGGAGGGGCTGGCCGGTCACGGTCTCTGCTCATCTCTTCAAGTCGGAAGACCGCCGCGTCGAGAGCGACGGTGCCGAGCTTCGCGGCTCGTGGACCCGTCATTTTCCCGCAGGTCTGGTGGCCGTCGACGGCGGAGCTCTGGCGGCCGACCCGCTCACGTTCGGCTTCGCCGAGGTCAGGGGTCAGATGAGGCAGGTGCGCGGATCGTGGCGTGCCGCGGGAGAGCTGGAGGTCGCGGCGCAGGCGGGCGATGCGCAGCATTACCGCGTGGCCGGAGGCATGGCGATGCGGAGCGGGTCGTTTCGGATGGGCATGCGTCTCCAGGCCGACGAAGTGCTCGACGACGGCATACTCGAGGTCGGCGGGCTGCCGAGCTCCATCCTGCCTCGCTCGGCATACTCACAGCGGATTCTCGATCCCGCGCTGCCCCCGGGGACTCTGCGCGGCGACCGCTACACGGGCGGCCGTGTGGAGGTCGCGCTTCCCTCGCTTCCGTTCACCACGTTTTACCAGCGGCATCAGATGCGCAGCACCCGCCTCTCGCTGGCCGGAATCGAGCTCGCGGTGCGAAGCGGGCCGCTGCCGCTCCTCGGCCTTCCGGCGCTGGAAATGACAGCCGGCGGCGCACGAATTTTCGATGAGCCTCTGAAAAATGATACGAAGTGGTGGTTCGGAGTGAGATGGCTTCCGTAACGCACATTCACAACGGCGACGTCATGGCGGTGCACGCGCGTCGCGCCGGCATCGAAGGCGATCACCACGCCTTCCGCGAAGCGCTGCTGGGCGGGCCGGTGTTGGAGGGCGAGGGATGGATCGAGCGGCGGGCGAAGTTTCTGTCGTCGTACGGCGACGACATCCTCCGCATCAGCAATCGTCTCTTCGAGCAGCAGCAGATGATCAACGCCGCGGCGGCCAATGCGGAGGAGATCGTGCTGTGGTTCGAGTACGACGTGTTCTGCCTGATCCATCTCATCTACCTCCTGCCGCGCCTTCCCGCCGGACGGACCTCGGTGGTGTGGCATGACCAGCCGCTCGGCGAGATCTCGGCGCCGGAAGATCTGCTCCGGCTGCACACGCGCCGGCGTCCGGCCACGCGGGAGATGATCACGCTGGCGCGCGAGGCCTGGCAGGCGTACACCGCGGACGAGCCCTCGAGCCTCAACAGGATGATCTCCGCGCACTTCAACGAGTTCCCGTTCCTGCGGGACGGCCTCGTCCTGCACGCTTCCCGATTCCCCTCCCTGCGCAACGGCCTCGGCATCATCGAGCAGCGCATCCTCGAGTTCATCGCCGACGGAGCCACCGACTTTCCCGCGCTCTTCAACCGTTTCTGGTCCTCGTATCCACGGTTCGGCCTCGGGGACACCGAAGTGCTGCGCCACATTCACACGCTGGCGGCGCGCCGGCACCCGCTCATCAACCTGACCGAAGGGAGCGAGAAGCAGGCGTCGTTCACGATCACGGAACAGGGGGAGCGGACGCTGGCCGGCGCGGACGACGTCGCGGCAAACGGCATCGACCTCTGGCTGGGCGGCGTGCATCTGACGGAGGAGCGTTACTGGCGATGGGATTCCGATCGCGGCGAGATCATCCCGAGCCGCTCAGCCGGCTCATAAAGTTCGAGGCCGGCGATGGCGTCGAGCTCTCCGGACTGCTGTTCGAGCCGCGCCGGCGGACGAAACGCGCGGCGATCTATCTGCATGGCACCGGTGGCGCTTCGATCTTCGACTCCCGCCGCGCGAACCTGCTCGCGCCGGTGCTGAACGAGCGCGGCATCGCCTGGTTTCCGTTCAACAACCGCGGCTCGTATCTGGTCCGCCGCCTCAGCGGTCCGCGGCAAGGGATGCTCGGCGGCATGGCGCACGAGCGGATCCGCGATTGCGTTCACGACATCGACGGAGCGATTGGCCTGATGCGCAGGCGCGGCTTCACGGAACTCTTCCTGGTGGGGCACTCCACCGGCGCGAACAAGATCGCCGTCTATGACTTCTACAAGAAGCGCAATCCGGTGAAGCGTTACGTTCTTCTCGGCGGCGGAGACGATGTCGGCCTGATGCACGAGCAGCTCGGCCCGCGACGGTTTCGTTCGGCACTGGCGAAGTCGCGAGAGCGGCGCGGCAGCAGCGATCTGGTCCCGCGCAGCATCTCGGAGCTGCCGATGAGCTGGCGCTCTTTGCACGACATGATCAATCCCGACGGCGATTACAACGTCTTTCCCTTTCTCGAGGCCATGGGAAGAGTGAAGCTGTCGCGACGTCCGCTGTTTCGCCACGTGAAACGCATCCGCAAGCCGGCCATCGCCATCTTCGGGGAGTACGACGAGTACTGCTTCGGCGACGTGGCCGGCTGCGTGGCCACGCTCGCCGATGCCGTGGCGGACCAGCCCAACTTCGAGACAGTGGTCATGAGCGGCGCGGATCACGGTTTCAGCGGCAGGGAACGCGAGCTCGGCGAGTTGATGGCGGCGTGGCTCACATAGATGGCGTTTGGTGGGACACCGGCGCCCCGCTACATTCCTATGACAGACGCCAGCACCTCGAACGACTTGAGCTCGTGACCGAGGAAATGGCGCCGCACCGAGCCGGCCAGGGCGCGCACTTCGAAAAGCGTTTCGCCTGAGGTGCCGCGCGCCGCGAACTCCGTGACCGGCAGGCGCGCGATCGCCTCCAGCTCCGCCGCCACATCGTTGCTCACGAGCATGGCCTCGCGTGTCGCACAGGAGTCGCAGACGAAGCCCTGCAGCTTCGAGTCGAAGCGGAGCGGCCTTCCCAGCTCGCCGCCGCACTCGGCGCAGTTGCGCACCGACGGCAGAACGCCGCCCAGGCGGAGGATCCAGATCTCGACGTAGGCGACGATGGGTGAGGGGGGCGCGCCGGCCAGCAGCGCTTCGGTGGAGCGATCGAGGAGCCGGTACAGGAGCTCGGCCGGATCGTTTGCCGGCGCGAACGTGTCGACGAGCTCGGCGATGTACGTCGCGGCCACGCTCGTCACCAGGTTCTGCTGTGCGGGAAACAGCGACCGCAGCAACTCCACCGACTCGATGCGCACAGCCTCCTCGGCCTCGCGCTCGGCATAACCGATGTTCACTTTTGCCAGAGGCTCCAGGGCGGCGCCGAAGCGGCTCCTGATGCCGCGCGCACCGTACGCCCATCCCTTCACTTTCCCGTGATCGGGGGTGAGGAACACGACCATCTTGTCGCGCTCGCGCGCCGGATAGGTGTGAAGGATGATCGCTTCGGTTCGCGCCAGTCGCATTGGGACAGGCCTCAGGCCTCGGGCCCCCTGGAGAGGGTACACTGCGCGGGCTCTTGGGCCCCGAGGCCCGAGGCCCGAGTGCCGATGTCCTCCGTTTTCGTTCACAAGGCGGAAGCACGCCGCCAGTTCCGTGAGTTCGCGGAGGGTGAGATCACGAACGCCAACCTCGCGCGCGGCGCGCTCCTGATCGCGCTCGAAGACTACGCCGGCCTGGACGTCGGCGCGTATCTGGGACAGCTCGATGCACTGGCCGGCCGGGTGTCCCGGCGGCGTTCCGGAGGCGAGCCGCCCATATTTCAGCTCGGCCACCTGCACGCCGAGATGTTCGACGTGGACGGATATCGCGGCGACGCCGTCAGCTACTACGATCCTCGCAACGTCTACCTCAACGAGGTGATCGACCGCAGGCTGGGGCTGCCGATCTCACTTTCGATCATCTTCCTTCACGTCGCCGAGCGCATCGGCCTCTGCGCGTCAGGCGTCGGGCTGCCCGGCCACTACATCGTCAAGGTCCAGTTCGAGCTCAACGAGGTGTACATCGATCCGTTTCACGCCGGGACGACGATGACGATGCCTGAGATCGGTGAAATGCTCTCGCAGATCACGGGGGGGCGGGCCAGGCTGTCGAGCGACCATCTCCGCTCCTGGAGCGGGCGCGAGACTCTGCTCCGGGTCCTGGGGAACCTGCAGAGCATGTGGATGCGGGCCGGAGATCAGCGCAAAGCGGCGTCCGCGCTGGAGCGGATCGAGATTCTCAGGCCATGAAGCTGTTCGTGACCATCTTCGAGCCGACGGCGGACGCGGCGCTCGATGCGATTCGCGCCATCGACGCGGATCACGACGGGATCGAGGTGCGCGCCGAGCGGTTCAAGGACCTCGACCTGGACATGCTGCGGCGAGCCACCTCGAAGCCCATGCTGCTGACGTACCGGGGGCGGGCGGTGTCGGGGAGAGCGATCGAGAGCGCCATCGCCGCCGGATTCGATCTCGTCGATGTCGAATACGCGCCGCACATGGAACGGGAACCGATCGAGCGGCACCGCGACCGCATCGTGCTGTCGCACCATGACTACGAACGCGTACCCGATCTGGAACGGCTGCTGCGCGACATGCTGGAGCTCCGCTGCGCGCACACGAAGATCGCGGCGACGCCGGCAGATTTCGCCGGCAACGAGCGCCTTCTGGCGGCGGTGCAGCCGGGAATCAGCATCATCGGAATGGGTGAGCGGGGGTTGTACGCGCGCATCCTCGCGCCGTTCCGCGGATCGGAGATGGCCTTCGTGAGCACCCTGGAGGAGCGATCGGCGGCGCCGGGGCAGATCACGCTGCAGCGCGCGCTGGAGATCTATGGGGAACGGCGCGAAGGCCTCCAGGCCACGGAGGTCTTTGCGGTCCTCGGTGACCCTGCCGGGCACAGTCTCTCGCCGTCCCTTCACAACGCCCTGTTCCGGGAGAAGGGGGTGCCGGCCGCGTACACGATCGCGTCGTTCGAGTCCTTTGCCGAGATCGAGCGGGCCTTCCTCGCCGGCCAGCCCCGAGGGCTGAGCATCACCGCGCCGTTCAAGCTCGACGCATTCGCATTCGCGGAGCGCACGCGCGCGACGATCGGCGAGAATGCCGTGGCCTGCGGCGCGGTCAACACGCTGGTCAATCTGGTCAATGGGAAGGGGGTCGTGGCGGACAACACCGACGTGGACGGTTTCGAGACGCTGCTGCGCGATGTCTGCGGCCGCGATCGCAAGTCGGTCGGGCTGGTGGGAGCCGGCGGGACGGCCCGCGCGGCGTTGGTGGCCCTGCGACGGGCGGGGATGCACGTCACGGTCTTCAACCGCACCGCTTCCAGGCTGGCGCCCGCGGTCGAGCCGCTCGAGAGCCTGCAGCTCTTCGACGGCGAAGTCATCGTGAACACGCTGCCCCCCGGCGCCACGCCGCCGATCCACGGGCGCGCGGGCATGTCCCTCATCGACGCGGCATACGGCTCGGACGACGTCGCGGCCAGGCATGACACACTGCGGGCGGCCGGAGTCCACGTCCTCGACGGGCTCGATCTGCTGCGGGCGCAGGCGGTCCGCCAGCACCAGCTGTTCATGAGAGTGTTCGATGACAGGTGAGGAGTTCGAGAGACTTCGCGGGCAGTACGACGTGATCCCGTTCGTCCGCGAGCTGAGCGCGGATGCGATCACTCCCGTGGCCGCGTTCGCGGCGTTGTCACCGGCGGGGAAGGAGGCGTTTCTCTTCGAGAGCGTGGAGCGTGGTGAGAACGTCGGCCGGTACTCGTTCGTCGGATTCGAGCCGCGCCGCAACCTGCGCCTCGACAGGACCGCCGTCGATCCGGTCGCGGCCCTGAACCGCGAGCTCGTTCCCCTCCGCGTTCACAACGAGGATCGGCTCCCCCCTTTCTTCGGCGGCGCGGTCGGCTACTTCGGCTACGGGGTCTCCGGCTGGACCGAGCGCCTGCCCGATACGAAACCCGACCTGACGGAGCTGCCCGACGCAAAGCTGCTGTTCTTCGACAATGTCGTCGTCTTCGATCACGTCAAGCAGCGGCTCCTCATCATCGCGAACGTATTCACCGCCGATCCGAAGGCGAGCGCAGCCGACGCCGGGCGGCGGCTCGATCTGGCCACGGACGCGTTGCGCGCCGCCCGGCTCGACCTCATGAGCGTTCCGCCGGCCGCCGCCACCGCCGGGTTCGAGACCAACCTCACCCGCGCGCAATTCGAACAGATGGTCCGGCAGGGGAAGGAGGAGATCGCCGCGGGCGAGATCTTCCAGATCGTGCTCTCCCAGCGCTGGGAGACGCCCTTCGACGAGGCCGGCGCGCTCACCCTGTACCGCGTGCTCCGCTCGGTGAACCCATCGCCGTACATGTTTCTCCTGCGCACGGACGAGTGCACCCTCGTCGGTGCGTCGCCGGAGATGCTGGTGCGGGTCGGCCGCGGCGTCGCGGAAACGCGTCCCATCGCCGGGACACGGCCGCGCGGCAAAACGGCTCAGGAAGATCGCGAGCTGGAGGAAGCGCTGGCCGCCGATCCGAAAGAGAACGCCGAGCACCTCATGCTCGTCGACCTCGGCCGCAACGACCTCGGGCGCGTCTGCCGGAGCGGATCCGTGGAGGTGACGAGCTTTCGCCGCGTCGAGCGATACAGCCACGTCATGCACCTGGTCAGCGACGTGCGGGGCGTCGTTCGCGAGGACCGCTCGCCGCTGGATGTCTTCCTGTCCTGCTTCCCCGCCGGCACGGTGAGCGGCGCCCCGAAGATCCGCGCAATGGAGTTGATCGACGGCCTGGAGCCCGACCGCCGCGGACCCTACGCGGGCGCCGTTGCCTATGTCGGTTTCTCCGGCAACCTCGACTCCTGCATCACGATCCGGACGATCGTCCTGGCCGGAGGCAAAGCGCTGGTACAGGCAGGCGCCGGAATCGTCTACGACTCGGACCCCGCCCGCGAGTGGGAGGAGACGCTCAGCAAGAGCGCCGCGCTCCGCGAGGCGGTGGCCGCGGCAAGGCAGATCGTCGACCGCAGGTCGTAGATCTACAGCTGCGGCTTGGGCGCCATCGTTCCGCTGCTCACGAAGCGCACCTTCCGCGCCCCGACGGTGCTGAGGAACTGCGCGAGCTTCGCCTCGGCGTTCTGCGAGGCGAGCGTGAGGATTCCTTTCCTCATGGCCTCGTTGCGGATCCCCTGCTCGGCGGTCTGGCGGGCCCGGCTCTCCATGTTGATGTCCGCGCGACGCAGCATTCCGGTCTTGCGGCTGATGATTTTCGACTCCCGGTTGTCTACGCGCGTGACCAGGATCTGCGGGGGCGGCAGCCGCAGCACGATCGTGCCGTCCGTCTCGCGCCATACGTCGCTGGGCTGGAGCAGCGAGAGGTCGACGCCGGCGATCACGTCCCCGGCGGCAAGAAGGGTCAGCTCATCGCCGGCGATGGCGTTGGGGATGACCTTGTAGCTCTGGGTGGTCGTGCTGACGTGGACCACCCTCATCGCCGCGGTCTCGAGACGGCTCATCTCCCGAACCTGGGTGACGAGGGCATTGAGTTCGACCGTCTCCTCCTGCGTCCTGGTCATCTCCGCAATGACGCTCCGGGCGGCCCGCCGGGTCATCTTCCAGCCGATGGACGCACCGACCCCGATGATGAGGATCACCGCCGCCAGGACGAGGAGAGTGCGATTTTTCATCTCGCGAGGGGCAACAGGGGACGAATTTTCCAAATTCTGTTATCCTTGCGGCCTCCTCGGTAAGGTTCAAGGAAGCGTCCAACGGGTCGGGGCATCAGTTCAGGTGGGCAGCGCTGTACCGGTAAGCTGCCTGTACGCCTCCAGATATTTCTCACGTGTCCTGGCGACGACGTCCGGCGGAAGCTCTGGCGCGGGCGGATTCTTGTCCCAGCCGGTCGATTCGAGCCAGTCCCTGACGAATTGCTTGTCGAACGAGGGCGGATTCTGCCCGACGGCATACGACTCGGCCGGCCAGAAACGCGATGAGTCGGGCGTCAGGGCCTCATCGATCCAGACCAGCCGCCCTTCGTGCAGGCCGAACTCGAACTTCGTGTCGGCGATGATGATTCCGCGAGATCGCGCGTATTCGGCCGCCTCGGAGTACAGCGTGAGGGTGAGCTCGCGAAGCTGAGCGGCCAGGCCGGGGCCGACGATCTCCGACATCTTCTCGAACGAGATGTTCACGTCGTGGCCGGTGTCTTCCTTCGTGGCCGGCGTGAAGATCGGCTTCTGCAGGCGGCTGGCCGCGGTGAGGCCGGGCTCGAGCGGGATGCCGCACACCTTGCCGTTCTCGCGGTATTCCTTGAGCCCCGATCCGACCAGATACCCGCGCGCAACGCACTCGATGGGGATGACGCTGCATTTCTTCACGATCACGCTGCGGCCGCGCAGCTCATCATGCCCGCGCACTTCCGCCGGGAAGCGGTCGAACTCGCTCTCGATGACGTGATTCTCGACGTGGCCGAAGCGCCGGAACCAGAAGCTCGAGATCTGGGTGAGGACGCGGCCCTTGTCGGGGATGCCTGGCGCCAGGACCACATCGAATGCGGAGATGCGGTCCGTGGCCACGAACAGGAAGTGCTGCCCGAGATCGTAGACGTCTCGAACTTTGCCGCGGCGGGAAAGAGGGAAGGGGAGGCTCGTTTCGACTACCGCTGCGCTCATGGCGCGGATTGTATGCGCGTGTCATCCCGAGCGCAGTGCGGTAATCGTACCGCCCGCTTCCGCCCGGTTCCCTCGCGTACGCTCGGGATTCCGTTCTTACTCTCGTGTGATCCGGTAGCCGTTCTCCTGCCTGGTCAGGCTCACGCGCGTCGCCGGTCCGGCGTTCGCGATCGCCGCGCGGGCGGTGTCGATGGTGATCTTCCTGCCGAGCGCTTCCTGGGCGATGGCGCGTTTGCTGTAGATCGCGCCGGGGCTGGCCAGCAACACCGGCGACTGATACGTGGGGTCGCCCGAGAGCTGGTCGATCGTCGACGAATAGGGAAACACGACCGCGCTCTGCGACGGGTCATCGAGGAAGAACTCGATGGAGCCGCGGTCCACTTCGACCGGCAGACGGTCCTGCATGTGCGCGAAGGGCGGAATCGTGAACGGCGCCTCGTTGAGCATGCGCCGGCCGTCGGCGTCGAACACCGTCACGCGCATCACCACGCTGCGGTCGCCGAGGTTCACCGCACCGATGTTGGTGCGCCAGCCCAGGCGGGCGATGTTGCGGATGCCGTGCACGACGCCGCTGATGCCGTCCGAGTCGTAGTCCTGCAGGCCCGTCCAGATGCCGGGGATCGTCTGACCATACGTGCCGGTGTGCGAGTTGTTGTAGGTGTTCGAAGTCACCAGGAACGAGCGCGAGAGCACGTCGTTCGGGACGCCTGGATTCTCCTCGGGGAATGTCGCCACCAGAAGCGAGCCGGTGCCGAAGAAGTCGAATCCGTCGCTCAGGATGTCATCGGAGTACGCGACGGTGTTCGGCGGCATTTCCACGACCAGGGGATCAGGTCCCGGGATGCCAATCGTCGGCAGCAGCACGATCGTGACGAAGAGCGTGTGGCCCTGCGGGTTGAACAGGCTGAACTGGGTCAGCCAGCGCGTGCCGAATGCGCCGTTCGAGTTCGCAGCGGCGGGGATGACATAGGTGTCGTTGACCTGCGCGGCTGCAGGCATCGCGACGGCGATGGTGACCAGGGCGAGCAGTAGCAGCGATGAGCGTTTCACGGGAGTTCCTTTCTGACCTCAACGCGTCAGACTGCATTCCGGGTGCCGCCTGCCGTGTTCGCTCGGACGCACGTAAGTGCTTGCGTTTGCTGGGGGAAGACCATGGCGGCGTCGGGCTCCGTGTCCACGGCACGCTACAGCGGCGTCCTGCCTGGGGATCATCACGGCGCTATCATTCGCGAGCGGTGAATCAGATCAGCTCACGCCTCGACGGTCTCGTCCAGTCCGACATCCGCCGCATGTCACGCGAGTGCGAGCGCGTGGGCGGGATCAATCTCGGACAGGGCATCTGCGACCTGCCGACGATCCCCGAGCTCATCGAGGGAGCGACCGGCGCGATCGCCAGCTCGAAGGCCACGTACTCGAAGTTCGAGGGGATCGACTCTCTTCGGGAGAAGATCGCGCGCAAGATCGGCCGCTTCAACGGCTATCGCGTCGATCCGGCCAGGGAGCTGGTCGTCACCGTCGGTTCCACAGGCGGGTTTGCCGCGGCGGCGATGGCCACCCTGAACCCGGGCGACGAAGTCATCCTCTTCGAGCCGTACTACGGCTATCACCTCAACACGCTGAAGGTGCTGGGCGTGGAGACGAAGTTCGTACCGCTTCGTCTTCCCGACTGGTCGATCGACTTCGATCAGTTGCGCCGGACGTTCTCCAAGAGGACGAAGGGCATCGTCGTCTGCACGCCGTCCAATCCCTGCGGAAAAGTCTTCACCCGTGACGAGCTGGAGAAGATCGGCGTGCTGTGCCGCGAGTTCGGCGCGTGGGCGCTCACCGACGAGATCTACGAGTACATCGTGTACGACGG
This sequence comes from Thermoanaerobaculia bacterium, assembly GCA_035544675.1. GTDB lineage: Bacteria > Acidobacteriota > Thermoanaerobaculia > Gp7-AA8 > Gp7-AA8 > DATKCA01. Next base: position 44,116 of record DATKCA010000217.1, read on the forward strand.
ACGCCGCCACGTGTCGATGGCGTCGATCGAGTCGTGCCGCGATGTCACGATCACGATCTCCGGATTCTCCAAGACGTTCTCGATCACGGGTTGGCGCATCGGATACGTCGCTGCAGACCCGAGGGTGGCGCAGGCCATCGGCCTGGTGAACGACCTCTTCTACGTCTGCGCGCCGACGCCGCTGCAATGGGGCGTGGCACGGGCGCTCGAGATCGGCGACGAGTATTACCGCGGTCTGGCCACGGACTACGCGAAGAAGCGCGACATGCTGGCCTCCGCGCTCCAGGCGGGCGGGTTCAAGCCGTACCTGCCGCAGGGCGCGTATTACATGCTCGCGGAGGTGCCGGAGGAATTCAGCAGCGCGCGCCAGGCAGCCGATGCGCTGATCGAGAACGCCCGCGTCGCCTCGGTGCCGGGCCCGTCGTTCTACGCGTCCGGCGGCGGCGATCGCTTGCTGCGCTTCTGCTTCGCCAAAGACTTCGGCGCGCTGGAAGAGGCCTGCCGGAGGCTCCGCGCCGGCCACGCTGCGGTAACCCACGCGGCAAACGGTACCCGGTCACGCGTCAACCGGTCACGCGGCAACCGGTCACGCGGCAACCGGAAACCGGAAACCGGTAACCGGTAACCGGAAACCGGTAACCGGAAACCGGAAACCGGTCACGCGTCAACCGGACACCGGTAACCGGTCTCTGTGGAGCGCCGCCGACCCGGCGGCGCCCCGGCCACGGAATGGAGCGCCGGTGTCCTCCCCGGCGCCCCCCCGGGGCGGGGGGGGACGAACAGCCGGGCACGGGCACGGGCTCGGGCACGGGAGAGTCAAAAGCCGGGCACGGCAGGGCCACCGACAGAACGTACCCCGGTTCCCGGTTTCCGGTTTCCGGTTTCCGGTTTCCGGTTTCCGGTCACCGCCTCCCGGTTACCGGTTTCCGGTTTCCGGTTTCCGGTTTCCGGTTTCCGGCTCCTCCCGGCTACCGGCTCCCCGCCATGTCCGCCAGGATGTCCTCGGCGTGCGTCGAGGTGTTCACCTTCTTGTAGATCTTCTTGATCCTGCCGTCTCCGCCGATCCAGAACGTCGTCCGCGCCACGCCCCACGTGCGGCGACCGTACATGTTCTTCTCTTTCCAGACTCCGTACATCTTCGCGACGTCCGCCGTCTGGTCGGCGAGGAGCGGGAAGTTCAGCTCGTGCTTGTCCTGGAACTTCTCGTGGCTCTCGACCGAGTCGGTGGAGACACCGAGCACGACGGCATGATGCTTCGCGAGCTCGCTCTCATGGTCGCGGAACGAGCAGGCCTCGGCGGTGCAGCCGGGCGTGGCGTCTTTCGGATAGAAGTAGAGGATCACGTCCTTCCCCTTGAACTCCTTGAGGGTGATCACTTTTCCTCGCGTCGACGGCAGCCGGAAGTTCGGAGCGGCATCGCCCACCTTCGGCTCGTAGAAGTCCTGCATTGTCCCCCCCGCTAGTGCGTCGTCGTGTCGAACAGCACCTTCTCGGCGATGAGAACGGCATTCAGCGCCGAGCTGCGGCGGAGATTATCGCAAACGGCCCAGACCCAGATGCCGCGCTCGACGTTCCGGTCGGCGCGCACCTCGGCGATGAGCACTTCGTCGCGTCCCGCGGCGTCGATCGTGCCGTACTGCTGATCTCCCTCCGCGAACGCCATCGCGCTGCTCTTCTTCAGCGCGTCGACGATCGTCTCGACGCTCACCTCGTCCGCCAGTCTCAGAAACAGCGAGAACGTGTGGCTGTGGAAGATCGTCCCCTGCGTGATCATGAGCGCCAGCTCGGTGCGCGGATTGGTGACCGCGCGGACCTGCGACACGATGACGTCCTCGTTGCCCTCTGCCGCCGGGAACAGGTTGAAGGCGACCTGCCGGTCGAACACGTTCCTCGGCACCGGCTTGACGTTGAGGACGCTGATCGCCTGCGCGGCAACCTCCTCGACGCCGGCCTGCCCGAATTCCGAGGCGGGCTGGACGACTGTGGCCGTGCAGGAGTCGACGGCGGCGACCGGAGCGATGCCATGCAGAACGAGAGCGATCGGAATGGCGATCGGATGCGGTGACACGATCGGGTTCGTCCGCGCCGGCAGCTCGTCCAGATTCACGCCGGCGATCACGAGTGTCCCGTTTTCGATTGTCGTAGGCTGGGAGAGGTCGATGGCGATGAAGCGCCCCGGGCCGGCGCGCTCGATCCACTCCCGGTTCCCTTCCGGCGGTCCGCAGAAGAAGACCAGATCGAGGTCTTCCAGTTCCTCGTTCGAGGACGCCGCCACGAACGCCGGCTCGTCCCCCATCTCCGTGAGTGCCCCGGCGTGCTCCCCGGTGGAATCGAGCAGCGCCACCCGGCTGAACGGAAACGAGCGATCGCGAAGGATCGACTTGACCTCGTTTCCGACGAGGCTGAGGGGGTTCACGATGCCGGCGTGAAATCCCGAGCGATGCTTTGGAGTGGTCATGGAGCCTCGACCGGCTCCAGCAGCTCCTCGGGCAGTTTCGGCGACGGAAACGCGATCGACCACAGCTTCAGCAGCGGCCCGGACGCGAGGTAGGAAAGGGCGAAGAAGAAGAGAAACTCCCGCGGCCACTTGCTGGCCACCCCAACGATCAGCGCCAGAACGACGAAGTACATCAGCGAGCGCTCTCTCTGGAGAATGAGACCCTTCTGGCTCCGATAGCGAACCGGCGAGACCATGGCGAAAGCCACGAAGATCGTGAGGGCGAGCATGACCAGTGCGAAGCCGCGATCGGTCACCGGCGCGGGGGCGTAAAAGACGATCGCCGCGATGGTCAGCGCGCCGGCCGGGCTGGGCAGGCCGACGAAATAGCGGTAGTCGGTCTTTCCGGTCATGACGTTGAAGCGGGCCAGCCGCAACGAGACCGCCACCAGGAACAGGAAGGCGATCCCGCCGCCGAGGTTGCCGAGGTTGTGGAGGGCCCAGGCGTAGAGGAGGACGGCCGGCGCCACGCCGAACGTGCAGACGTCGGCCAGCGAGTCGTACTCCTTGCCGAACTCGCTCGTGGCGCCGAGCTGGCGCGCGATGAGCCCGTCGAAGGTGTCGAAGATCGCGGCGATCAGCAGAGCGAGGCAGGCTCGCTGGAAGAAAGTCCCGGCCGCGTCGAGGTCGCCGGCCGTGATGGCCTCCAGCGCCCGCGTGCTGTTGACGATGCAGCGGAAGCCGAAGAAGAGGTTCAGCACCGTGAGCGTTGTCGGAATGACGAACACGCCGCGGCGCAGCCGCTGTCCCATCTCGGCGCGCTTCATGCGGGCTCCGCCAGCTCGGCAATCACGCTGAGCGCCACCTTCACCTTGTCCCGGATGTTCACCTTGATGACCGCGCTGGCCGGGAAGAAGACATCGACCCGCGAGCCGAACTTGATCATTCCCACACGCTCACCGCGCGAGACCGTGTCGCCTTCCTTCCGGTCGAAGACGATCCGCCGCGCCAGCAGTCCGGCGATCTGCTTGAACGCCACTGTTCCCCCGCGCTCGTCGGTGATGACGACCAGGTTCTGCTCGTTCTCGCTCGACGCTTTGTCGGAGAGGGCGGCGATGTTCTTCCCGGCGTTGTAGCGGTAGTGAACGATCTTCCCGCTGATCGGGGCCCGGTTGACGTGCACGTCGAACACCGACATGAAGATGCTCACCTGTCTGGTCAGCCCCGGCCAGACTTCCTTCTCGTCGACATCCCTGATCTGCACGACCGTGCCGTCGGCCGGGGAGAGGACGTCCACGTGCACGTCCGAGCCCTTCCGGTGCGGATCGCGGAAGAAGTTCAGGAGAAACGCGGCGATGGCTGAGAAAAGGATGGCCGCCACGTACCACTGGATGAGCAGCGAGGCGGCCGCGAGGACGATGAACGGGATGATGAACAGCCAGCCCTCACGCGCGAAACGGACCTTCGCCATGAGGGGATGGTATGCAAAATGGGGGCAAAATGAATTGAGAATCGAGACTCAAAGCAAAAGGCCCCGTTTCCGGGGCCTTTTTGCGTTTATGCCGTTGCGTGGCTGGATTCGTAACTGCGGATTCTCTCGGCCATCTGGTCTTTCAGTAGGAGTTTCCGCTTCTTCAACGTCTTCTCCTCGAGCTCCTCATCCGGTGAGACTTCCGTCTTCGAGGTCAGCTCGCTCAGGCGGTGCTCGCACTGATGATGCTCCTCGATCCACTGCCGGAACTGGGGATCTTCACTGCTGAGAACCTGTTGAATATCCGCGGTACGATTCGACATCGATTTCATCCTCCTTCGAAGTACCCAACGCTCTCGATTTTAGCACCGCGCCGCCGCGCGGGCTACGATTTTGGGCGCTATCTAACTCGTTTAATTGCAAATAGTTGCGCATGTCTGTGCGCTTCACTACAATGCCCGCCCATGCTTCGCGGGCGGACCGGCAATCTCCTCATTGCAATCCTCGTTCTCTCGGCGCTGATCACGCCGTTTCACCGCGAGCTCTACGTAGGAGACGAAACCAAGTACGCGCAGGTTGTGCGCGAGATGCGCGAGGGCGCATTTTTCCTGCCCACGCTGCACGGCACGCCCTTCACGCACAAGCCGCCTCTGCATTTCTGGCTCATCGATCTGCTCACGTATCCCCTCGGCGCCTATTCGGTCTGGCCGTACGTGCTCCCCTCGCTGCTGGCGTTCGTCTTTCTGCTCTTCCTGATGCGGCGGATCGGCGGTCCGCTGGCCGCGTTCGTCTGCGGCTCGTCGCTGATGATCTGGGGCTCGGCGCAGACCGCGCGGATGGATGTCGCGTTCACCGCCTTCCTGGTCCTGGCGGCGTGGAAGATCCGCGTGTTTCTCGAGAAGGAGGATCGCGGCGCGCTCTTTCTGGCCGGTGTGGCAGTCGGCATGGCCACGCTCATCAAAGGGCCGATGGCCCCGGTGATCGCGATCGCGCTCCTGCTGTTCGAGAGGATCCGCCGCAAGCGTCTGCCGCGCGCGAGCTACCTTCCCGCGCTCGGCGCCGCCGCGATCATTCCGCTGCTCTGGTTCGTCCCGGCCATGTTGATGGGCGGCAACGACTATGCGCGCGAAGTCATCGTGAAGCAGACGGCCGGGCGCGCTGTCGGATCGTGGGTTCACAAGGCGGCGCCGTGGTTCTACGTGACGCACGCGCCGGCCGATCTCTTTCCGTGGTTCTTCCTGGCGGTGGTCGCGCTAGTCGCGGTCTACCGCCGGCGCGACGAAGACGCGAAGTTCTACGTCAGCTGGATTCTGGCCGTGTTCGTCCCTTACACGCTGATCAGCAGCAAGCTGGACGTCTACATGATGACGCTGATCCCGCCGGTGGCGTTTCTCATCGCGCGCGTCGTGGGCTCCGAGACGCGCGACGCGTTCGCGAAGTGGTCGTGGCGCGCCAACGTCCTCACCATCGGCATTCTCCTCGGCATCGGCGCGGCCGGTCTCTTCCTGGCACCGCAACTGGTTCGCGCACCCGACGCGGAGCTGCTCTCCTCGCCGCCCGTGCGGACCCTGTTCCTCGTCATCATCGCGGCGGCGGTCCTGGCATTGGTGACGGCGATCCGCGTGCGCACGCCGGTGGCGTCGACGCTGGCGGCCGGCGCTGTGCCGCTGATCGCGCTGATGTACGTGGCTATCGCGCTCGTGCCGGTCGCCAACGAGATCGCGTCGACACGGCCGCTCGTTCACGCCATCGAGCGGCAGAACGTGCCGGCTCAGTCGGTCTCGCTGTATTTCACGCCGCACCTCTGGACGCGCGCGATGCCGCGCCAGCTCGAGCGCGTGCACTACATGGTCGATGCCGCAGTGCCGGCCGCGCCTCCCGCCGTCATCGTCACCAGACGCGACCGCGCGGACGACATCGGCGATCAGCTGGGCGTCTATCGCAAGGTCGACGAGTTCCGCATGATCGGGAAGTGGTTCGATGTCTACCGGCGATGACCTGAGGAAGAGCCGTCTGGCCGCCGCGGGCTTCATCGCCCTGCTGGCGCTGTCGGTGTTCTGGCCGTCGCCGGTCGTCTCCAGCAACCGGCTCTGGATCAACTGGCCGCTCGACGTGGACGAGCTTTCGTTCCTGGGACGGGAGGCCCCGTCGTGGGACGTCGTCTACTGGTGCCTGGCGGGCATCTTCACGTTGATCGTGCTGCAGACCGGTCATCCCTTCCGCCTCGAGCCGCTGCGGAGATTCCGAGCGATGAGGCCGGCGCTGCCGCGGCGGTTCGGAGTGGCCGCGGGCGGAGCGGTGGTGATCATCGCGGTGGTGTGGCTCGTGGCGGATGCGCCGCTCATCGCCGCGGCGGAGACGATCCGGTATGACGCGACCGAGTCGATCATCCGGATCGTGAACCGGTTCGGCGGGGGGATGAATCCGGCGATGATCGTCCTGTTTTTTCTGATCGCCGGGATCGTGTACCGGCGGGAGGCATGGGTGAGCTACGCCGTGATGATGGCGGTGGCCGGGTTGGGTGCCGGCCTCATCGCGCACGTGATCAAGCTGACCGCCGGCAGGACGCGGCCGGAGTTGTGGCTCGGACCGTTCCACCTGGCGCACGGCAGTGCGAACTCGTTTCCGAGCGGCCACACCGTGGGGGCATTCGCTCTGGCCGGTGTGCTGCTCTTCGCCTCGCGCAGCGTGCCGCTGCGCGTCGTGGCGATGCTGCTGGCGTGCGCGGTCGGCCTGTCCAGGATCGTGGCCTTCCGGCATTGGCCGTCGGACGTCGTCGCCTCGGCGGCCATCGGCCTGCTCGTCGCCTACGCGTCGACCTCAGCGAAATTCACCGAGACCAGCCGCGAGCAGCCTGCTTCCTCCATCGTCACGCCGTAGAGGGCGTCGGCCGCTTCCATCGTCCGCCGCGAGTGCGTGATGATGATGAACTGGGTGTCGCGCGCCATGTCGCGCACCAGGCGCACGAAGCGCTCGTTGTTGATCTCGTCCAGCGGCGCGTCGACCTCGTCCAGGATGCAGAAGGGCGAAGGCTTGTAGCGGAAGATCGCGAACAGGAGAGCCAGCGCGGTGAGTGCCCGCTCGCCGCCCGACAAGAGGGCGATGGACTGGTTCTTCTTCCCCGGCGGCTGCGCCACGAGCTCGATGCCGCTCTCCAGGACGTCCTCTTCATCGAGCAACTGCATGCGAGCCGTTCCTCCGCCGAAGAGGGTGGCGAAGATCTGGGCGAAGGACTCGTTGACGACGTTGAATGCGTCGCGGAACAGCTCGCGTGACGTGAGGTTGATCTTGCGGATCGTGGAGCGCAGCGACTCGATGGCCTGCACCAGGTCGTCGCGCTGCGTCCGCAGGAACGACTCCCGCCCCTCCAGCTCCTGATGTTCCTCGATGGCCAGCACGTTCACCGGCCCGATCTTCTCGAGCTGATCGGTCAACCTGTTCACTTCGGACTCGAGGTTGAATCGCGCCTCGTCGTCCGCGGGCGGCTCGATCTCGGCCAGCGCGTCCACCCCGGCGTGAAGGTCCATCGAGATCTGTTCGCGCAGCAGTTCGAAGCCGGACCGGGCGCGATCGAGACGGCGCTCCGATTCGAAGAGCCCGTTCTTGGCCGTGTTCCAGAGCTCGCGCGAGCTGACGGCGCGCGCCTCCAGCTCCTGAAGCCGCGCGGCGAGATCGGCGACCTCCGCCTCCACGGCCACCCTGACTTCGGAGAGGTCGTGAAGCTTCGTCAACGAAGCGTCGAGCTGTGTGCGCGCGTTCTCGACCGCCACCTCCGTGTCCGACTGCTTCTTCTGCAGCGATGCCACCTCCTGCTGCAGGTTCGTGGCGCGCGAGGCCAGCGAGATCACGATGCGCGAGAGGTTCTCGTGCTCCCGCTGGATGGCGTTGACGTTGCCCGTGGCGGTTTCCACGTCGACGCGGGCCTTCGATGCGACCTGAGTGATCTCTTCGAATGCCGCGCGCAGTTCGGACAGGCTCGTCTCGTGGGTGCGGATGCCTTCCTGTGTGTCGACCTCGAGCTGCTGCAGCGCGCTCAGCTCCTCGATGGCCGCCGTCCGGCGAGTGAGCAGACCGTCCTTCTCGTCGATGTAAAGCGACTGCTCTTCGGTGGCCACAGCGAAGTCGTGCTGGAATCGCCGCAGCTCGACGGTGGCCCGCTCGCGCTCCGCGCGCCGGTCGCGCAGATCCTGCTCTGCCTGGCGGGCGCGCTCCTCCCCGAGGATCCGTGCGTCGTCCGCAGCGCGCAGATCTTCCTCGAGCGAGTGCAGATCGGCGGCGATTCCGGTGGCGCGCACTTCTTCGGTGCCCAGCAGGGATTCGAGGTCGCTGAGCTGGCGTTTGAGGGAGAAGACGCCCGGAATGGCGTTCTCGCTCTTGCCACCGATGACCAGTGGACCGCGAACGATGTCGCCGTCGAGCGTGACGAACGTGGCGCCCGGCCGCTCTTTCGAGCGCTCCAGCGCCTGGCGCAGGTCGCCAACGATGTAAGCCTCCGGGATGGCGTCGCGGATCGCGTCCGCCGTCCGGCCGTCGCCGATGACGGAGTAGGCCGCGTCGCCGCGGCGCGTGCCTGCGCCGGCGGACGCGTAGTCCAGTGTGATGAATGCGCCCCGTCCGGCTCCGCGCTCGCGAAGCCGCCCGATCGCCTCCAGCGCGATGTCGCTGCTGTCGACGACGACCGCCTTCGACACCTCGCGCAGCAGCGTGTCGAGCGCGGCCTCGAACCCTTCCGCGGCGCGAACGGTCTCGGCCGCCGCGGTCGCATCGGGGATCAGTTCGAGGATGGCGCGGCGCACGTCCTCGTCCTGTGACTCGAGCGAGGTGAGGAGCGTTCGGAGGGAGTCGATGCGATACGTAGCCTGCGACACTCGGTCGCGCGTGCTCGCCAGTGTGTCGCGCAGCGTGTCGCGTCTCGATGTCAGCTCGTCGCGCAGGCTGCCCGTGTCACGCGCCACGTGCTGCGCCTCCACCAGAGCCCCCTCGGCCTCCGCCACGCGCTGCTCGTGCTCCTTGCTGAGCGCGAGAGCCCCGTCCCGGCTCTCCGCCGCCCGGCGCGCGCTCTCGGTCAGCTTGGTGAGGTAGAACTCGCACTTCTCCACGGCGATCTCGATCTGATGGACCTGATTCCGCGACTCGGAGATGCGCGCGATCGTCCGCATGAGCGACTCGCGTGAGTCCGTCAGCGCTTTCTCGTGCTGGCGGACTTCGTCGGAACGCTCCTGCCGGTCGCGCTCGAACTGATCGGCGACGTCGCGGAGCCGGTTGCGCTCCGCGCGTGCGGCGTCGAGCGCGGCGCTCTTCTCGTCGAGCAGTGCCTGTTGCTCGGCACCCTCCCCTTCCAGCGACACGATCTGGGAGCGGCCGCTCTCGATGCGCTGCAGAAGGTCCGACAGATTCGTCTCCGACTGCTGCAGAAACGACCGGAGCCTTTCCACGTCGGCGGTGAGGCCGGCCATCTCCTCGCGAACGGCCGATGCGCGCGAGCCTTTGACGCTGTGACTCGTGCGTGTTTCGGCGAGCTCCGCCTCGTCACTGGCCAGCTGCGCGGCCAGCTCGCTCTCGCTCGCCTGCGCGTCGCCGACAGCCCCTTCCGCGGTGGCGCGCTCGGCCTCCGAGGCGACGATACGCCCCCTGTACAGCGCGCGCTTCGCGGTCGACAGCTCGTCGGAGAGCTCGCGATGGCGCCGCGCCTTCCCGGCCTGGCGCTTCAGGGAGTTCAGGTTCCGCGTCACCTCGGAGAGCGTGTCATCGATCCGCAGCAGGTTCTGCTGCGTCTCCTCCAGCTTCAGCTCCGCCGCCCGCCGCTTCGTCTTGTACTTCGTGATGCCGGCTGCTTCCTCGATCAGCCGGCGCCGGTCCTGCGGCTTGTTGGACAGGATCAGGTCGATCTTCCCCTGCTCCATCACCGAGTAGTTGCGGATGCCCAGCCCCGTGTCCATGAGCACGTCGGAGATGTCCTTCATGCGCACCCGCTTGCCGTTCAGCCGGAACTCCGACTCGCCGGTGCGGAACACCCGCCGGTTCAGTGTGATCAGCCCGTCGTCGGCAGCCGGGTGCCCGTTCTGCGCGCGGAGCGTCAGCGTGACTTCCCCCATGCTCAGAGCCCGGCGGCGTGCCGAGCCCTGAAAGATGACGTCGTCCATCGTCTCGCCGCGGATGTGCGTGGCGCGGTTCTCACCCAGGACCCAGATGATGGCGTCGCAGATGTTGGACTTCCCGCATCCGTTCGGGCCGACGACGGCGGTCATGGCTGCGGGAAAGGTCAGGTGGGCGGGGTCGTAGAAGGATTTGAAGCCTGATATTTCGAGCTTTTCGAGTCGGAGCATGTTCTAGTTTGGCGGAGACTAGTGTAGGCGGAGACTAGCATGGGGTCAGGTCTTTCCTTTTTCCTTTTGCTACAGACCGTGGAGTGTCCCGAGAGAGAATGGACCGAACGGCCACATCCTCCTGGCCGACAGCGACGCAATTCCTCCCTTGAGGTCTACACATCGTAGGAAAAGACAAAAGGCAAGACCTGACCCCATTCCTGCAGCACGAGATCGAGGTGGGAAGCTTTCCCTCGGCTTCCTTTGCTGTCGGCTCGGTGCGAGGCATCGAGGAACAGGGGGCTCTCGGTTCCGCGGTGGCGGTGCCGTTGCGGCTGCCGGCGACTCCTTCCACGCTTTACGACTGCGCCTCGATCACCAAGCCGCTGATCACCGGCACGCTGATCATGCAGGCCGTGGCCGAGGGGAAGGTGCGGCTCGACGATGCGTTCGAGGGGATTCCGCTCCGCCAGCTGCTCACGCACACGTCCGGTCTCAAGGCGTGGCTCCCTCTCTACGCGATGGGCGACTCCCTGACCGCCATCCGCGAGCACGGCCGCGAGAGCGAGCCCGGAACGCGTGTCATCTACTCGGACCTCAACTTCGTGCTGCTCTACCTTCTCGCCGAGCGCGTCTTCGGCGACTACGTGCGCGCCGCGGAGGAGCGGATCTTCCAGCGCCTGGCGCTGCGGGACACGCTTTTCCGGCCCGGGCCGCAGTGGAAGCCGCGCATCGCGGCGACGGAGTGGTCGCAGCGCTGGGAGATGACGATGTGCGCGGATCGCAACGTGGAGTTTTCAGGATTCCGCCGCGGCCTCATCTGGGGCGAGACGCACGACGGCAACTCGCACCACCACGGCGGGACGGCTGGGAATGCAGGATTGTTCTCCACGGCGGCTGATGTCCTCCACATTGCCAGAGGCTGGCTGGACGGCACGCTGGTCCCGCGCGGACTGTTCGAGGAGGCCACTCGCAACTACACGGCGGGAATGGAGGAGAACCGCGGCCTGGGCTGGCAGCTGTCCGCGCGCGGTCATGCGGCCACCGGCGTTCTCTCCGAGCGCGCATTCGGCCACACCGGCTTCACCGGCACGTCGGTGTGGATCGAGCCGGAGCGCGACCGCATCATGGTGCTGCTGACGAATCGCGTCCACCCATGCGCCACGAGCGTGGCCATGCAGAGGATCAGGGGCGAATTTCACCGGCTGGCCCTGATGTAGGGGCCGGGACGCCGCGATCCCAGACGCTTTTCGGCGCCCACTTCGCGGCGAGCCATCGCAGCGTGGACGCTTTCTCCGTATCGCCGGCGGCCACGGATAGCTCGCCGAAGAGGTACAGCGTCTCGGCGAGCAGGGGATCGGGATCGGTGTAGTCGTCGTGGAAGCGCGTCTGCAGCAGCACGAGGTTGTCGTCGAAGAGGCGCAGCGCGTCCTCACGCTTTCCGTTCCGCAGATGGATGTACGCCAGCGCGAGAGCCTGGAACTCCTGGATCTGCGGGTGCGCCGCGATCGTTTCCTCCATGAGGCGCGTCGCTTCGTCCAGGTCGCGTCCGAGATGGGCGAGGGAGAGCGCGATGCCCTCCTTCGCAGCGGGGTCGTCCGATTTGCGATACGCGGCGATTGCGTCGTCAAAACGCCCGAGCAGCTTGAGCGCCTCGGCACGATCGATTTCGCGCTCGGCCACGCTGGCTGCCTCTTCGTATCGGTGCTGATGGATGAGCCGCTGCGCTTTCGAGGCGGGTTTCTGCGACAGCATGATTGCCAGCAGCACGCCGACCGTGACGACGAGGACCAGGGCGATGACTGCGGTGAGGCTCATCTACTGCTGGCGCGGGGGAGCCGGCTGTGCGGGCGGCGGCGCGGCCTGCTGCGGCGGCTGCGCGGCCTGTTGCGCCGCCTGCTGCGCTGCGACGATCTCCGGCGGCGGTGCGGCGCCCGGCTCGACCAGGAAGGTGCGCATCGCCTGCGGCTGCCCGTCGTAAGCGAAGTCGAGCTTCGGCAACTCGAGCTTCGGCGTTTCTTCCTGACGGCCGCTGAGGTCGGCGACCTCGGTCAGCGGAATCGGCGGCGCCGCGGAAACCGCAGACGCATTGCGCGCGGTCACGAACTGGTGGAGAAGAGCGAGGATCAGGAACAGAACGATCGCGCTGATCGCGACGACGATTCCCTGCCTCTGCCTCGCGTACTCGAGGACGCTCTCCCCGGTGGTCATCTCCTTCGGCCGGAACACCTCCTGGAGCATGGCCTGGGTGTCGAGCTTCTGACCCGTGGAGGGGTCTGCGCCGCAGTACGGGCAGACCTTCGCAGCGGCATCGATGTTCCGGCCGCACGCGACGCATGAAGTGCTATTCGCGTCCACGGAATGAAATGTCCACGGTGAACGGCGCCTCGACCGGACGGCCGTTCTCGGTCGCCGGCTTGAATCTCCAGCGCTGAACCGTCGCGATCAGCTTCGCGGTCTGTCCGGGAATCCCCTCGCGGAGATGGACCGACTTGACCCGGCCGTCGGCACCAATGAGCAGCTCGAGCCGCGCCGTGGTGGTCTCTGACACGGTGATGTCGGGGAGCGGCTGATACTGCGCAACCGGACGTGTGGTGATGAGGATCCGCGACCTTCCGGTCTCCTGAGGAACCTCGTCTTCCGCGCGGCCGGCGCCTGCAGAGACCTGAGACGGTGGCGGCGCCGGCGCGGGCGCCGGTTTCGGAGCCTGGGCGTAGGCGCGTCCGGTGATCGAGCGCGGATCGACCAGGGCCTTGGTCTTTTTCTGCTCCGCGGTCGCGCGCGCGGCAAGCTGCGCGTATTCCACGCTCGATACTGCCGTGGCATCACTTCGCTGATACTCGTTCGGGACTCCCTCGGCCGGATCCGAGACCGGCGCGCTCGTGATCGGAATGTCGAATCCTCCGTCGGTGACCGGCACGAGCGTGATGTCGGCGCGCGGCGACGGTGTCGCCGCCGGTCCTTCCTTCTTACTCGTCACCGGCTCGGGAGCATTTTTGGGAGGATCGTTGCCGTGGACGAATGCTCCGATGGCGAACGACCCCACCAGAAGAAGGAGCACGCCGGCGGCCAGAGGGATCGGCTTGCGCCAGCTCTTGTCGGGGGGAGGGACATAGTCGGCGGCCGCGGACGGCTGTGGCGGCGGCACGGCGGCATCGTTCTGATCCCAGTTGCAGTAGGGACAGATGCGCGCGTATGCGTCGATGGCCCGCTCGCAGCGGAGGCAGCGTGTCTGCTCGGTCATTGTCCCTTCAGTTCTGCAACCGGCGTACCGTCAGGCGGCCATTTTCCCAGAAGGCGAGCCCGCCGGAGACGATGGCGAACCCGCCCGGCGCGACTCCGCCGGCGATCGCCGTAGGTTTCGATTTGTCAATGCGATAGACAGTGCCTGTCGAGGTGTCGTAGGCGGCCGTGAGGCCGTGAGCGGTCACCACTCGGTCCACTCCTGTCGAAAACCCGGGGTCTGGGCCGGGACGGAAGCCGAGCCCGATGAAGCCGCGGACGAATCCGCGAGCGAACGCCGCGGCCTGCGACTGCCGTCCCTCGACCGACCAGATGCGCTTCGAGGAGGGATCGGCCACGGCGAGCCGCGCCGGCGACAGCGCGCTGCTCTCGCGGACCACGCTGATGTCGACCGGGACCGCGCCGGTCCGAACCTCGCCTGTCGTCTCGAAGGATGACAGCGAGAACGTCCTCACGACCCCTTCGTCGGGATACACGAGATAACCGCTGTTCCGATCGACTTCCAGATCGGAGGCTCCAGCCGCGACGGCGACGCGCCGGGTCACCGTAAACGGGTCGAGCGAGACCTCCTGCACCGATCCTTCACGCCGCGAATAGACGATGAGCTTCCCGGCCCGCTCGCGCATGAAGGCCGGATCGGCGGCGACGGCGAGCGACGACTTGGAGCCGTCGGATGCGAATCGCTGCAGCGTCGCCGCGTCGCGCGCGAGGACAAAGAGGGTTGGCCCGGAGAAGAGACCGTCGATCGGTGACTCCAGCGTCTGGATGGACTTCGACTGGCCGGTCCTGATGTCGATGATGCGCGCCTCGTTGGACCAGGTGTCCAGCAAGGCCACGACACCATCGCCGGCAACGATCCTCGACGGATGACGGACGCCTTCGAACGAAGCCACGACACGCGACGCCGTCGCGTCGTAGACGTCGAGCCGTCCTTCGCGCGCCACGGCGATCCCGCCATCGATCTCCGCCACGATCTGCGCCTGCGCCGACGCCGCGGCGAGCAACACCATGACGATCCATCGCTTCATGGCGCATTCTCCAGCCGCAGAGGCTCGAGGAGCAGCCCGTCCGCTCCGGCCACCGCCGTGGCGCCGAGGATCCGGTAGGTGAGGCGGAGCGCAGCGGCGGGGTCGAACGAGCCGAGGAAGAGCACCGGCTCGGTGAAGCGGAACGGAACGTGGCCGATCGATCCCGACTCGAAGGTCCCGTTCGCGAAGAGGGCGTCGCTCGTGAACGTGGCATGATCGAGCATCGAACGCTGCTCCGCGGTGAGCCGTTCGTTGCGCACGAGCACGATGAGTCGCCGCAGATCAGCGCTCGACGGAGCGCCGGTGTGATCAGCGGCGCCTTCGACGAGAAACGGGGGAAGAGCGGCGTCTCCATCCGATTCGCTGCGCAGGAGCCGCAGCGTGTCGTTGTCCGGGAACTCGACCAGCAGCGCATCGAGCGCTTCCCGTGCCGCCCGCCCCTCGCCGCGCACGCCGTGCACCAGCGCACCCCTCACGCGGCCGCCCAGCGTTGTGGCATCCACGCTCGTGGACGGAGTGATCGATCGCTGGTACTCGCGGATGAGCGGCAGCGAAAATGGATTCGCATCGAAAGCGGCGTTGAAGTAGTCATCGCGCCGGGTCAGCCTGGCCAGAGCAGCGAGTGCCGTGGCGTCATCGGTGCGCGATTCCAGGACGCGCTCGTACTGCGCGCGCGCGGCGGCGGCATCTCCCCGCCGCTCGGACAACGCCGCCAGTCTCAACTGGGCGCGGTTCTGGAGCGACAGATACGCGGCCGCATCGCCGCGGACCGAGGAGTAGATCTCGAATGACTCGGTGCGGGCGATGCCGCTGCGCAAGGCGTCGAACGCGCGCCCTCTCAGCGTCGCGGTCACGCCCTCCAGGAGGCTCGCTGCCTCGTCCATCTCCCCGGCCTCGATGAGCGCCGATGCCAGCGAGTACCGATAGACCGCGACGTCGAGCCGGTTGGCGATGGAGGGCTCTCTCGACAGCTCGTGAGAGGCGATGAACACCGCATTGCGCGCCGCGCTCACGGCCTTGGCCGGCCTCCGGAGCACGCTCATCGCCGAGGCGTAGACATTCCACGCCTCTGCATTGCGGGCGGAGTAGCGGATCGATTCCTCGAGCAGCTCGAATGCCTGGCGTTCTTCCCCGAGCTTCGCCGCGGCCAGGCCGCCGAGCGAGGCGGCCCGCGCGTAACGAGTGAGGTCGGACTGGCGCCGCGATTCCGTTCGCTCCTTCATGGCCGTCTCATGCGCGAGCCGGTACTCCGCGGCCGCCGCCGAGCGCTCGCCGCGGCCCGACCATGCGTCACCGAGATTCAGGTGGGCGGAGACGAGCGCGGAGAAGGAGCGGGAGCGGGCGGCCTGCTCTCTCATGCGCGTGATCTCGAAGTCCGAGGCGATGCGCTGCTGCGCGATCGCCGGCGGTCCGAGAAGAAGGAGCAACAGGCAGAGGGTCTTCATTCGGCGAAGTACCCTCTCCGCGAGTCGGAGATCTCCACTCCGCGCCGCAGCGGCGCGACGTCGATGGCGCGCCAGCCGGGAGCGGTCCCGGCGCTCTGGTAGACGAGCGTGTAGCGGCTGTTGATGTCCGCGAGGATCTCGCTGACGGCGCGGCCGACGCTCAGACGCGTTGCGGACCTGATGGTCCCGCCCGTGTTGCGCGCGGCCTTCTCGAGGAAGCTGCTGCGCGTTCCCAGCACGACGGCGGCCACTACAGTCTTCGTGCCGCTCACCTTCCGCAGCGCTCCTTCCTCGCTGATCGCGCTGTTCCGGTCGCCGCCGTCGGTGATCACGATTGCGTACGTGCGTCCTCTGGCCGGCACCGAGCTGACCGCATCGCGAAGCGATGTGCCGCCCGACGCGACGAGCTGCATCGCGGACTCCGCTGCCGGATGCAACGAGTCGATCGCGCGGGGCCGGCTGACGGTGTGGTTGAAGAGCACGAGCGACGCGGTGTCGCCCGGTCGCAGCATCCCTACCGCCACGTCGACGGCGCGAAGAGCCGCCTCCAGACGGCCTTCCGCCATGCTCAGCGAGCGATCGACGACGAAAGCGAAGTGCGCCGCGCCTCTGCGCGGTGTGATCTCGCGGATGGTCTGGCGGACGGAGTTCTCGCGGACGCCGATGTCGGCGGCTGTCACTGTCTTCGAGGACCGGATGCGCAGGGGCACCTCGACCAGATCGACGGCGATGCTCTCTCCCGCCGTCAGCGCGGCCGTCGTGACGCCGGCCTGCTCGGTCGTGCGATAGCCGTTCGACAGCACCCTGGCCACGATCGTTCTGGCATCCAGGTCGGTGCCGAAGTCGAAGGCGATGCGGTAAGGAGCCGTCCGGGCCACGCCGGCCAGAGTGCCGTCGACGTAGAACTCGACGCGGTCGACGTTCGTCGCGGTGGTCGTGACTTCGATGGCCTGGGGGCCGATCACCTGCGACCCATCCAGCGGCGAGAGGAACGCGATCTCGGCCGCGCCGGCCGGCACGACGAGCATGACCGCAATCGCGAAGAGGATCGTCCGCATGGGAAGGGGAACGGTTTGAGTGCAGTAAGCTATTTCTATTCAGCGATTTGCCCTGTATTGTGGACGGCCGCGTCCGATGGACAGGACGGGAGGAGGATCGATGAGTGACAGCCGCTTCGCCGTCTCGGAGGAGAAGGCGCCACGCGAGCTCGCCAGACTGCGCGAGGCCATCGATCACATCGACGAAGTGCTCGTGCGCCTGCTCAACCAGCGCGCCAAGTACGCCGTCGAAGTCGGACAGATCAAAGGCGTTCTCAGCATGCCCATCTATTCGGCGGAGCGGGAGAAGCAGGTGCTGGAGAATGTCGAGCGCTGGTCGGATGGCCCGCTCGAGCTGCTGGCGATGCGTCGCCTGTTCGAGCGAATCATCGACGAGTCGCGCCGCGTGGAGCGCGAGGCATCAGAAAGGTAGAGCTTCATGGTCATCGTGATGCAGAAAAGCACGGACGAGTCGAAGATCGAGAAGGTCGTTGCCGAGCTCAGCCGGCGCGGGTTCGACGTGCACCGCTCCACCGGCTCCGGCCAGACGGTGCTCGGCGTCGTCGGCGACGTGGCCACGCTCGATCAGCGGGAGTTCGAGCTCTTCGACGGTGTGCAGGAAGTGGTTCGGGTCAGCGAGCCGTACAAGCTCTCCAGCCGGACGTTCCGGCGCGAGGACACGACCATCGACGTGGGCGGGTGCACGATCGGCGGCAAGGAAGTGATCGTCATGGCCGGGCCGTGCACGATCGAGAACGAGCCGCAGCTCTTCGAGACCGCGCGCGCCGTGGCGCGGGCCGGTGCCAAGGTGCTGCGCGGCGGCGCGTACAAGCCGCGCACGTCGCCCTACTCGTTCCAGGGGATGGGAGTGGAGGGCCTCAAGCTGCTGAAGGCGGCGGGCCGCGAGTTCGGCCTGGCCACGATCTCGGAAGTGATGGAGATCAGCCAGATCGAGGCGATGCTCGACTACGTGGACATCCTGCAGATCGGCGCGCGCAACATGCAGAACTTCAATCTGCTCGCGGCGGTGGGGCAGGTGAGGAAGCCGATCCTGCTCAAGCGCGGCATGTCAGCCACGGTTCAGGAGTGGCTGCTGGCATCGGAGTACATCATGTCCGGTGGCAACTACCAGGTCATCCTCTGCGAGCGGGGCATCCGGACCTTCGAGACCTATACGCGCAACACACTGGACATCTCGGCCATCCCGGCCGTGCACAAGCTCTCGCATCTCCCCATCATCGTCGATCCCTCGCACGCCACGGGACGCCGTGACAAAGTGATGCCGATGGCGCGGGCCAGTGTCGCGGCGGGCGCGGACGGCCTCCTGATCGAGGTGCACGTCGAGCCGGACAAGGCGCTGTGCGACGGGCCGCAGTCGCTCTATCCGGAACAGTTCGACACGCTGATGGATGAGCTGCGCATCATCGTTCCGGCCGTGAGGCGGACGCTGGGATAGTGCGGTAGAACCGCTGGGCGCGCTCGAACTCCGGCTCGCTCAGCCCGCGCATCGTCACGCAGAGCTGCTCGATGGCCCGCTCCACGTTGGCGCGGTTGTGCTCGAGCGTCGGCCCCCACAACTCGTGAGAGCTTCCGGAGAGTCGCAGGAGCGAGTGCGCTCCGCTGCCGACGAACGTCGGATCGGCGCCGGCCAGGATCGACCCCAGAGCGGTGGCGATGACCTGCGGCAGGTGACTGGTGAGCGCCAGAGTCTCGTCATGATGAAACGGATCGACGGTCACCGGCTGCGCTCCGCATTCGCGAATGACCTGGCTGATCTGCTCATCGGGGCGATCGATGAACCAGGGCCGGCCTTCGAAGAGCGCGACGTCAGCGACGGGTAGTCCGCTCTGCTCCGATCCGGCGAAAGGATGTCCGGCCACGAGACGAAGGCGGCCCGCGTGCTCGCGCACCGGCCTCATGACGCTGCACGTGGTCGTGACCAGCGCTCGAGAGCTCTGAAGTCGCTCCAGCTGATCGAGGGCGACGTCGATCGGAGTGGCCAGGAGGATCAGTTCGGCCAGGTCGAATGACTCCGCCTTCTCGTCGGCTGCGCCCGATTGGCGCGCCTCTTCGCTCGAGACTGCCGGGTCGAGAAACCTCACTCGCCAGCCGCGCCGCCGCAGCGCTTTTCCGATGGATCCGCCGATGAGTCCCAGACCGGCGATGAGTATGTCGCGCATAAGATTGGATTGTCGCACTTACAATCACACCCGTGCTTTCCGCCGGAACCCGCCTGGGCATTTATCGTCTCGTCGAGCAGATCGGCTCAGGCGGGATGGGTGAGGTCTGGAAAGCAGAGGACACGCGTCTGGGCCGCATCGTGGCCATCAAGGTGCTTCCGTCCGGCATCGCCTCCGATGCGGAAGCCATCGCCAGGATGCGCCGCGAGGCGCGTACGGCCGCGCAGCTCAATCATCCCAACATCGCTCAGATCTACGCTTTCGAGGAGGAGGGTGAGCGTCTCTTCATCGCCATGGAGTTCGTCGAAGGTGAGCCCCTCTCGGCACTCATCCAGCGCGGCATGAGCGAAGCGGAGATTTTCCGCGCCGGCCGCGGCGTCGCCGAAGCGCTGGCCGAGGCTCATCAGAAAGGGATCGTCCATCGCGACATCAAGCCCGACAACGTTCTGATCTCCGGCCATCGCGTCAAGGTGCTCGACTTCGGCATCGCCAAGAGAGTCGGTGTCCACACCGGATCGAACGATCCGAAGTCGGTGATCACGGAGATCGG
>DATKCA010000218.1:0-4239 GCA_035544675.1 Thermoanaerobaculia bacterium
ATGTACGCGGCCGGGTCGGAGTGACGGCCGTGGCTCCTGTGATCCTCCGCCGTCTGGCCGGCGAGACCACCTCCCACGAGGAACACCGCCAGGGGAACGAGTCTGAGGAATCTGGGCGTCATGAGCGTCCTATCTTAGAGGACCCGAGCGGGTGCCGTTTTCGACCGTTCCGGTAAGCCTTCGTGACAAGGCGATGGCGCCCTACAATACCTTCCCTGTTTGGAGGCGGATACGGGAGTGCATCAGGAAGAGGTCCAGGCAGCTCTCGGCGACTTCCAGCGCTATCTGCTGGATCAGATTCCGCCTCTTACGGTCTGTGACGCGATCGAGACCCTTGCGCAGCAGCCGCCCGAACTGGTCATGCGGCAGATCAACGCATGGGCCGTCGAGCAGAGCCGCATCCAATCCGCGGCTCTCGTGGACTGCCTCTTTCACGCGATCAACAAAATTCACGTCATGGGCGCGCTGAAGCTGTTGGAGCGTCCGTTGATCGACGGTTATCTGGCGCGGCTGATCCCCCTCGCGCTACAGCTGTGTCCGGCCGGCGACCGGGAAGTGCTGCGATCGAACCTCGAGGCCATGAAGGAAGCGCGGACGATCACAGTGTCCGCGGTGAACCTGACCAGGGGCGGTGCTTCACCAGCTGCAGCCAAGCCGGGGGCGCCCGACAGCATCGTTGCGCGCAGCGCGCGCCGGCTCTCACTGGTGATCGATCGCCTCTCCCGTTTCCTGCCGGGCAAGCCTGCCGCTGCAGCCAACGCGAGCGCGGAGCCTCAGCCCGAGGTGCCGGCTGAGCAGCCGGCTGCTCAGCTGGTGACGATGGCCGCCGCCAGCGCGCGCTCTGAGCAGGAGCTGGAGACCTATCTCGAAACGTTGAAGCCCTACACGGGAGGAGAGGCGCAGGCTGGGAACCTGATGCGCCTTCTGGCGTCAAGCGTCCCGGGGTGGGAGATCACCCCTGCGGGCAACACGAAGCTCCAGCCATCCGCGCCGGTGCAAGCCATGCACAAGATCATCACGCTGACGCCTGGCGCGATGGAGAGCGCAAAGCGATTTCGGGAGCTGCTGATGACGGCGATCGAGCAGTTCAACGCGGGGTCGCTGTCTCCGGCCGTCTCGATGCTGGAGCTCGCCGAGGTCGTGATCGTGGAGAAGAAGATCGATGCGCTGACGCTCGATCGAATCCGCGCCGACGCCGTGGACGCCATCAGCTCGGAGCAGCTCAAGAAGTACACCGAGAACAAGACCAGGCACGCGCTGCTGCGCAAGGCGCTGACGTTCTTTCCGGCCCTGACGAAAGAGACGCTGCTCAAGGAGCTTCGGGGCGAAGAGCGTCCGGAGCGCAGGCGCTCGCTGCTCGGCCTCCTCGAGGCATATGGGCCGGCTGCCCGGGAGGCCGCGCTGGCCGAGCTGGAAGCGGAGCTCAAACGCCCCGCGGAAGAGATCGACACCTACTACTTCCGCAACCTCATCTATCTGCTGCACCGGATCGTGCGCGAGGCCGACACGCCGGTGGACAAGGAAGTGGAGCTGCTGACGCGGGCATCGGCTCGCGGGCAGTCCATCTACGTCATCAAGGAAGCGGTCGTTCCGCTCGGGCAGATCAAGACGGATGCTTCCGTGAGGCTGCTGACCACGCGGCTGGCGGAATTCGAGGCCATGCTCCTTCGCAGCGATCAGTTTTATCCGGCCGAGGAGGTGCAGAAGCTGTTGGATCGGATCGTGGCGGCATTGGCGCGCATCGGCACACCGCCCGCTCTCCTCACCGTCGCTCGTCACGGCATGAAGCCGAATCCACTTCTGGGCGACAGCAGGTCGAGACTCGCAGCTCTGTCGCAGCACGACCTCTCATTCGATGACCAGACCGTGGCGCTCCTCATCAAGACGATTCGCGAAGAGCTTCCCGGAAAGCTCTTCGGCAAGATCCTTCCGAAGCGTCAACCGCCGCCGGTGAAACTGATCGAAGCGCTTTCCAGCACCCGTTCGGAGGGTGTCGAGTCGCTCTTCGCCGAGATCGCGGAACGATTCGCCGATCAGGACATCGGCCGAGCCGCGTCGATGGCCCTGACGAATCTGGCGGCGGCAGGCAAGCAGGTGCAGCCCGGTGAGACGCGCGCCGCCACGCTGACAGGCGACCTTCAGTTCTTCGGGCTCACTTCAGTGATGCAGTCGCTGGCCGATTCGCAGGCGACCGGCATCCTCACGCTCAGCAACAAGATCGGCCAGACAGTGGGAAAGCTTCTTTTTCTGCAGGGGAAGTTTCTCGAGGCTCAGGCCGGCCACCTTCGCGCGGCCGATGCGGTGTATCAGCTCCTGGAGCGGCCGGTGGTCGGGAGCTTTGCCTTCGTCCCGCAACCGGAGGCGGCCGTGCGGAGCAAAAACGAACCACGTGACGTCCTGCCGCTGCTTCTCGAGGGGATCAGACGTCACGACGAGCTGTCGCAGACCTCGATTCTCGTCCCCGCCGACGTGATGCTGCGGGCCACATCGGTCAAGCCCACATCTGACGGCGAGGAGGCCGACCCTGCCATCATCCGTGAGGTGTGGTTGAAGGCGAGCGGCGGCACGCGCGTGGCCGAGTGGGAAGGCCAGATCGCAGCAGATGTCTATCGCGTGCGCAAGCTCCTGGCGCACTGGCTCGAGGAAGGCGCGCTGCAGCCGGTGGCGGGGTAACGAGCGCAAGCGGGCTTTCCGCCGCAGCCGTCGAGGAGGACGTGAAACCTGCTAGAGCTCCGAGAGCCGGATCCCGCCGCCCGAGGTGCGCAGGACGAGCTTCGGGCCGCCACCGTTGATCTGGCCGCGCAGCGAATTCCCGCTGCCGCTTCCGCGAACCGTCATCGTCACGGGCACGTCGGACCGGACGCCGCCGCCGCTGGCCCGGGCGTCGAGGTCGAGTTTCACATCGCTCGCCAGCAAGACCGTCATCCCTCCACCCGAGGTCGACAGACGGGAGTCTCCCGTGGGCTGGCCCGAGAGCCGCGCGTAAATCGAGCCGCCCGACGTCGTCGCGTCCACCCGGCCGAGAGCATCCTCTATATGGATGCCGCCGCCCGAGGTGTGCGCCTTCAGATCGCCGCCGGCGCGGGCGATGCGGATCGAGCCTCCTGAGGTGCGCACGGAGAGATCCGCCGCGGCGCCGTCGACGGTGATCGAGCCTCCTGACGTCTTCATGACGGCTGTGCCTCCGAGAGCACCGGCCTTGATGGCGCCTCCGGACGTGCGCGCTTCGACGGTGCCGCTGATGCCGGTCAGATCGATGCTTCCTCCCGAGGTGCGAACGTCCACGTTGTACCGGGCCGGAACGCGGATGTTCCACCTGACGCGGTAGGTGGAGAACCAGCGGCCGAAGTCGTTTCTCAGCCTGCTCGTGATGACGACGTCATCGCCTCGCTGCTCGAACTCGATGTCGTGATCGCGCAGCACTTCCTCCGCCCTCATTCCACTGGCGCTTCGGACGACCTCCACCGCGACGCCGGTGCCGCCGGTGACGATGGTGATGCTCCCGGTGGCAGCGGCGAGCCGCAGAGTCCCGCCCTCTCCCACGCTGAAGCCGCGGCGGACCGTATCGCCGGCGGCAAACGCGCTGGCGGCGACGAGGAAGACGAGAGTGGTTGTGATCAAGCGGCGCATGGTTCCCCCTTGATTCTTTATACGTCGCCGGAGGAGCCCGGGTTCACGGGGACGAGCCAACGGACCCCAGGGCACCGTTCTTGCGCTTACCGGTCTCAACCGATGTCGTATCTGTGGATCGTCCTGGCCACCGTTTTCGTCACGCTCAACATCCACGACCGGGAGTTCGCGAAGCGTCAGTCCGCGATCTTCGAGGCCGACCAAGCGCGATCGCGGCGCATCTCGCTCCAGGAGTGGCGGAATCGCCCGCTGGCGGAGAGACTGATGGAGCACGCCGCAGGGCTGCTGCGGTCGCAGCTGTGACGTCATGACGGCGGAACGAATACGCGACGCGGGACCAGCGGCCCCTGGTCAGGGCACGGCCGCGCCGAACTGGATATACATCTCGGCCAGTTTGGCCTTCACTCCGGAATCGGCACGGGCCAGGTCGGCGGAGATCTCATCGCGGCGGGCCAGACTCGTTTCGAGCACGGCCCGGCGGGGGCCGGACCCGAGCTGCGGGCTGTTGACCGCGGCGCTGAGGCCGTTGAAAAAGACCGTGGCCCGCTCGGCCGCGGCCGCGAAGTTGTTGACGTTCGCCTCGTGCACCACCTCGCCCAAACGCCCGCG
>DATKCA010000219.1:0-7952 GCA_035544675.1 Thermoanaerobaculia bacterium
CAACAACTCCTCCGGCTGCACGGTCTGCATCATCGATTCCGGCTACTACCGCGGTCATGAGGATCTGCAGGACACGAACGTCAACGGCACGAACGATTCCGGCACCGGCAACTGGTACGAGGACTCCTGCGGCCACGGAAGCCACGTCGCGGGAACGGTTGCCGCGCTCGGCGGCAATAGCGTCGGCGTCCTCGGAGTGAACTCCAACGGCTCTCTGCGGATTCACATCGAGAAAGTGTTCGACGGGTCGAACTGCGGCTGGTCGTATTCATCCGACCTGATCACGGCCCTGAACCGCTGCCGGAACAACACCCCGAGCGGGAAGCTGGTGGTGAGCATGAGCCTGGGCGGCTCGTTCTCGAGCACGACCGAGAACAACGCCTTCCAGAACGCCTACAACGCCGGCGTCCTCTCCGTCGCCGCCGCAGGCAATGCAGGAAACACGCGTAAGTCGTATCCCGCTTCGTACAGCTCGGTGATCTCGGTCGCGGCCGTCGACAGCGCGGGCGTGGTGGCCAGCTTCTCCCAGCAGAACGACGCGGTGGAGCTGGCAGCGCCCGGTGTCGGAGTTCTCTCGACGACGCCGTTCAAGGCCTCCACGCTGACGGCGGGCGGGTCTTCGTATCTCGGCTCGAACATCGACGGCTCGGCGCGGACGTCGGTCAGCGGGACGCTGGCCAACGGCAGCCTCTGCGACTCAGTCGGGGTTTGGGGCGGACAAGTCGTGCTCTGCGAGCGCGGCGTCATCAGCTTCGCGCAGAAGGTCGCGAACGTGCAGAACGGCGGCGGCGCCGGCGCGGCGATCTACAACAATGTCGACGGCGGATTCCTCGGCACGCTGAACGGCACGAGCACGATCCCGGCCATCAGCATGGCCCGCGCGGACGGTCTGGCTGCCCTCAATGCCGTCGGTGGAGCGTCGAACCTCGACAATTCCGCCGGCGTGGCCGGTCAGAGCTACAACGGCTACGAGTATTACGACGGGACGTCCATGGCCACGCCGCACGTCTCGGGCGTCGCCGCTCTGGTGTGGAGCCACTACCTCACGAAGAGCAACGCCGAGATCCGCGACGGCCTTCAGAAATCAGCCGAGGACAAAGGCTCTGCCGGCAAGGACAACGCGTACGGCTACGGGATCGTCAAGGCCAGGGCAGCCTACGACTTCCTGGCCGGCAGCGGGACGGAACCTCCTCCTCCCAGCGGGATCACGTTGACGGTGAGCAAGGTCAAGGTGCGCGGCCAGAACTACGCCGATCTGGCGTGGAGCGGCGCGACGACGAGCAACGTCACGGTCCATCGCAACACCACGACGTTCTCCACGGAGAACGACGGGGCGCACCGCGATGGTCCACTCAGCAAGGGCAGCTACACGTACAAAGTCTGCAACAGCGACGGAAGCGCCTGCTCGGGCAACGTCTCCGTCTCGCTCTAACCTCTCTTCCAGTCACTGGCAGGAAAGGCCCCGGCGGCGCGCCGGGGCCTTTTTGTTTGAGGACACCGGCGCTATCCGTCGCGGCGGCTGGGGCGGTCACGGAATGGAGCGCGGGTGTCCTCACCCGCGCATCTCGCCGTTTCCCGGTCTACAGCATTCCAGACAGAAGCGTGGCGATGCCGAGGAAACTGAGGAAACCGACCACGTCGGTGACGGTCGTGAGGATGATCGATGACGACTGCGCGGGGTCGCGGCCGATCGAAGTCAGCACGATCGGGATGGCCGCGCCGGCCAGACCGGCCGACACCATGGAGATCACCATCGAGCTGCCGATCACCAGCGCCAGGCCGGGCGAGCGGCTCCAGACGTAGACGCCGAGGGCGGTCGTCAGCGCGACGGCCCACCCATTGATGAATGCCACCGCCGTCTCCTTGCGCACCACCCGTGCCCACTGCGACACCCTGATCTCGCGCAGTGCCAGGCCGCGCATGGTCACCGCCAGCGCCTGCGCGCCGGTGTTCCCCGACTGCCCGGCCACCACCGGGAGCAGCACCGCCAGCGCCGTGAACGTGGCGATGGTCGACTCGAAGAGCCCCACGACGGCCGAAGCCAGGAACGCGGTGAGCAGATTGATCTGCAGCCAGGGCAGCCGGGCCCGCACGGCGAAAGAGACACGCGAGAGCGCGCGTTCGTCGCGGCTGGCGCCGACCATGGCCTGGATGTCGGCGGCGACCTCCTGCCGTGCCGCCGTCATGAGCACATCCTGACGGATGACGCCGAGGAGGCGTCCCTCGAAATCGACGACGGGGAGATTGGTCAGATGGTAGCTCGTCAACTGCTCGACGACCTCGTCGAGGCTGGCCATGCCTCCGACCGAGATGGCCGGCAGCGCGAGCGCGTCGAGCGGGTCGTCCGGTTGGGCGATGGCCAGATCCTGCAGCGGCACACGACCGGCCAGCCGCCCTTCCTCCTCGGTGATGAAGACGTCGGAGATCACGCGTCGCCGCACACCGCGCAGCCGGGTCAGCGCCTGCTGCACGGTGGTGCCTCGCCGGAACGCCATCACTCGCGGATCCATGAGGCGGCCGGCAGTCTCGGGCGGGTACTCGGCCATGGCGCGCAGCTCGACGGCGGCACGCTCGTCCAGGCCTGCCAGCAGGGTCTGCTGCTGCTCTTCGCCGAGCCACGCGACGGCGGCAGCCGCCCGCACGGGATCCATCGTGGCGAGCACCCGCCTGGCGAATCCAGGCGAGGCGGCCTGCAGGATGTCGGCCGCGACGTTCGACGCCAGGCGCTCTTCCACCGCCACCGCGTATGGCGTCGGCTCCGACTCCAGGAGCGCCACGACGTCGGTCAGCCGCGCCGACTCCAGATGTCTGGCCGCCTCATCGGGAAACTGGTGCAGATAGACCCGCGCCAGCCTGTCCACACCGCTGACCGTGGATGCCGTCATCGGCCGCCTCCTGTTTCTCGATCGTCGACGGCCGCAGGGCGTGGAGAAAGCGGCTCACGAGGCGCCGCCGCACCGGCCACGCCCTCCACGAATCCAGCGATGCCGAGATGGAACAGCTCGCCGAGCGCGCCCACGGTGAGGCCGGTGGGGGCGGCCGCGCCGGCGGTATCGGCTTCATGCTCGAGCCGGCGCAGGGTTTGATAACGGATGGCGCCTGCAAAACGGCCCGCCTCGTCGGTGACCGGCATGGCGTGAAACGATCGCCAGGCCGGATGCGCACGGACGGCGGCGGCAGGCGTCCAGGCCGGGACATGCGAGACGGGGGAATGCATGACGCTGCCGATCGGGTCACGGACCCGGGCGCGCATCAGCTCGGGGATGTCCAGCACTCCGACGAGCACGCCTCGACGTTCGACGACGTAGAGATAGTAGAGGAGGCCGCGCGGCTCGCGACGCAGACGCACACGCGCTTCTCCGACCAGGATGTCGTCGGGAATGGCGAGCACCATCGGATCCATCACTGCGCCCGCGGTCCCCTCGGGATAGCGGAGAGCGCCGCGCAGCGGCTCCTGCTTCGCCTCGGGAAGAGCGGCGATGAGTGCACTGGCGGTCTGGGGCGGCATCCGCCGCAGCAGCGCGATGGCCACGTCGGGCTCCAGCCGATCGAGAGCGGGCGCGGCCTCCGCGGGCACGAGCATGGCCAGAGACTCCGCCGCGGCGGTCGAGACCATCTCGCCGAGCGCGCCGCCGGCTTCCTCCGGGGCGGCGCGGACGACCGCCGCGCGCTCCGCGGCGGGCATGCGCTCGAGCGCGAGAGCCGCCTCGCGCGGATGCTCCTCGAGGAAGGCGCGTGCCAGACTCCGCTCCAGCGTCATCGGGCACCTCCCGGTGTCACCATCACCGCGATGGTCTCGTTGAACAACTTCGCGGGGATCACCACCTGACCGCCGGCAGACTGCAGGATCACCGACGTGGCGGTGATCGCGGCGATCGTGCCTTCGACGTCGCCGATCCGCAGTTGCCGGCCGATCTCGAATGTCTGCCTGACGTAGTGCGCGCCGATGATGTTGCTGACGGCGTCGCGCGCCCCCAGCCCGAAAGCGAGAGAGAAGGCGCCGAGCATGGCCAGCAGCGTGACCGAGAGGAGGGCGGTCAGCAGCGTGATGTCGATGCCCAGCTCGGCAACCGCGATCAGCCCCGCCGCCAGGAGGATTGCCGCGCGAACGATCTGCCCGATGGCGGCGGCGAACGGCGAGCCGGCCGCCGCGGCCGCGGCGGCGGCGGCGTCTCGCGCCAGATTGCCGATGACGAGTCCGGCCAGCATGATCAGCGCGGCGCCGACGAGGCGCGGCACGTACGCGCCGATCCCGGCCAGCGACGATCCGAGCAGCGGCAGGCCCAGCACGTTGGCCGCCGCGGCAGCGAAGAACAGGACCACCGCCCAGAACACGATCAGTCCGACGATGTCCGAGAGTTCGCGCTTGCCGGGACGAGGAAGTCCGTGCCGCAGCAGGCGCTCGGGCACCATCCGCCCCAGAGCACGGATCAGCCTGGAGACGACGGCCCGCAGGAACAGCCCCAGCAGCCAGCCGAGCGCCAGGAGCGCCACGGCGCCCAGCAGCTTCACCTGATGGAGGCGAAGCCAGGCTTCCAGATCGGCCAGCGAATCACGCACGGCGGCGACGAGGTCGGGGTTCTCCACAGCCACCTCCCGGCCCGATTAGAACAGATCGCCGCGATTCCGTGCACACCACCGTACGAGCGCGCCGGGCGCGCACGCCGATGACTGGACGGCGGTCGTTCTGCAGCGAATCCAGGAGTGACGCGCTACTTCTGCCTGAACACCAGGAAATATTGATACGGCAGGAACGCGTGCTCGCGCACGAGCCGGAAGCCGTGCTCCTGCATCTGCGCGATCAGGTCCTCACGCGCGATCTTCTCGGACACCGGCGGGCCAAACGGCAGATCCTTCTTGTGGAAGTCGATCATCACCACCTGCCCACCCGGCTCGAGGAGCCTCTTCATCAGGTTCAGGTATCCGGCCTGATCCTCGATGTGGTGCCAGACGTTGACGAAGAAGAAACGGTCGACGGCTCGAGGGAGCAGAGGATCGTCGGGAGGAGCCAGGATGGTCGAGACATTCAGCAGGCCGGCATCCCGGACGCGCCGGTTCAGGTGAACGACCATCTCCGGGCTGACGTCGACGGCGTAGATGTGACCCCGGGGCCCGACGGCCTGTGCCAGACGCAACGTGAAGTAGCCCGAGCCCGCGCCGATGTCGGCCACCACTTCACCCTGCTTCAACGCGAGCGCCGCGATGACTTCCTTCGGCTTCTGGCGCGCATCGCGATCCGGATCCTCGAGCGCCGCGATGTACGCGGCCGGGTCGGAGTGACGGCCATGGCTCCTGTGATCCTCCGCCGTCTGGCCGGCCAGACCGCCTCCCACGAGGAACACCGCCAGGGGAACGATTCTGAGGAATCTGAGCGTCATGAGCGTCCTATCTTAGTGCCGGGAACGCCTCCGACATGGCGCTGCTAGAGCTCCGAGAGCCGGATCCCGCCGCCCGACGCGCGCAGAACGAGCTTCGGCCCGCCCCCGTTGATCTGGCCGCGCAGCGAACTCCTGCTGGGACTTCCCCGAACCGTGATCGTCACGGGGAAGTCGGACCGGACGCCGCCGCCGCTGGCCCGGGCGTCGAGGTCGAGCTTCACATCCCCCGGCAGGGAGACCTTCAACCCTCCACCCGACGTCGACAGACGGGAGTCGCCCGTGGGCTGGCCGGAGAGCCGCGCGTAAATCGAGCCACCCGACGTCGTCGCGTCCACCCGGCCGAGAGCATCCTCTATATGGATACCGCCGCCCGAGGTGTGCGCCTTCAGATCGCCGCCGGCGCGGGCGATGCGGATCGAGCCTCCTGAAGTGCGCACGGAGAGATCCGCCGCGGCGCCGTCGACGGTGATCGAGCCTCCCGACGTCTTCATAACGGCTGTGCCGCCGAGACCACCGGCCTTGATGGCGCCTCCGGACGTGCGCGCTTCGACGGTGCCGCTGATGCCGGTCAGATCGATGCTTCCTCCCGAGGTGCGAACGTCCACGTTGTACCGGGCCGGAACGCGGATGTTCCACCTGACGCGGTGGGTGGAGAACCAGCGGCCTAGATCGTTCTTCACCCTGCTCGTGATGACGACGTCATCGCCGCGCTGCTCGAACTCGATGTCGTGATCGCGCAGCACTTCCTCCGCCCTCATTCCACTGGCCCTTCGGACGACCTCCACCGCGACGCCGGTGCCGCCGGTGACGATGGTGATGCTCCCGGTGTCTGCGTCGAGCCGCAGAGTCCCGCCCTCTCCCACGCTGAAGCCGCGGCGGATCGTATCGCCGGCCGCGAATGCGCTGGCGGCGACGAGGAAGACGAGAGTGGTTGTGATCAAGCGGCGCATGGTTCCCCCTTGCTTCTCAATACGTCGCCGGAGGGGCCCGGGTTAACGGGGACGAGCCAACGGACCCCAAGGCACCGTTCTTGCGCTTACCGGTCTCAACCGATGTCGTATCTGTGGATCGTCCTGGCCACCGTTTTCGTCACGCTCATCATCCAGAACCTGGTCACCGGCGAGAAGAAGACCGAGCGGCGCATCACGCATCTCTACGGCGTGCGCGACGGCCGCTTTCTCCGCGCCATGGGAAGCCTCCTCGGACCTCCGGTGATCGAAGGCAATGACGTCCGCGAGCTGGTCAACGGGGAGCAGATCTTCCCGGCCATGCTGGACGCGGTGCGCTCGGCCAGGCGGACCATCACGTTCGAGACGTTCATCTACTGGTCGGGCCGGATCGGGCGGCAATTCGCCGAGGCCCTGGCGGAGCGGGCCCGGGCTGGGGTGAAGGTGCACGTGCTGCTGGACTGGGTGGGAACGAGCAAGCTGGAAGACGAGGCTGTCGACCTGATGCGCGAGGCAGGCGTCGAAGTCGAGAAATACCACCCCCTGCGCTGGTACAGCCTCGGGCGCGTCAACAACCGCACTCACCGCAAGCTGCTCGTCGTCGACGGGAGCATCGGATTCACCGGGGGCGTCGGCATCGCCGACAAGTGGAACGGGGCGGCGCGCAATCGCGACGAATGGCGCGACTCCCATTACCGGGTGGAAGGGCCGGTGGTGGCGCACATGCAGGCCGCGTTCATGGACAACTGGATGAAGTCGCGCGGCGAAGTGCTCCACGGCGACGACTACTTCCCTCCGCTCGCCTCACGCGGAGAGCACGTCGCGCAGATGTTCAAGAGCTCGTCGACGGAGGGAAGCGAGAGCGTCCGTCTCATGTACCTGCTCACCATCGCCAGTGCCGAGACGAGCATCCTGCTGGCGAATTCCTACTTCGTCCCGGACGACCTCTCGGTGGAAACGATCGTGGCCGCGGCGAACCGCGGCGTGCACATCGAGATCATCGTGCCCGGAAAGGAGATCGACACCGAGATCACGCGGAAGGCGTCGCGGTCGCGATGGGGAAAATTGCTGGAGGCCGGCGTAGAGATCTATGAGTTCCAGCCGACGATGTTTCACTGCAAGACCGTGATCGTGGACGGCACATTGGTCTCGGTGGGCTCGACGAATTTCGACAGCCGCTCCTTCCGCCTGAACGACGAGGCCAACCTCAACATCCACGACCAGGAGTTCGCGAAACGTCAGTCCGCGATCTTCGAGGCCGACAAAGCGCGCTCGCGGCGCATCTCGCTCCAGGAGTGGCGGAATCGCCCGCTGGCGGAGAAACTGATGGAGCACGCCGCGGGGCTGCTGCGGTCGCAGCTGTGACGGATCAGGGCACGGCCGCGCCGAACTGGATGTACATCTCGGCCAGTTTGGCCTTCACTCCGGGATCGGCACGGGCCAGGTCGGCGGAGATCTCATCGCGGCGGGCCAGACTCGTTTCGATCACGGCCCGGCGGGGGCCGGACCCGAGCTGCGGGCTGTTGACCGCGGCGCTGAGGCCGTTGAAAAAGACCGTGGCCCGCTCGGCCGCGGCCGCGAAGTTGTTGACGTTCGCCTCGTGCACCACCTCGCCCAAACGCCCGCG
>DATKCA010000220.1:0-3629 GCA_035544675.1 Thermoanaerobaculia bacterium
GACCCCGCACTGGTCGAGGCAGACAGTCCCGAAATGACCGAACTATTCGCCGAGATGGCCCGCCGCGGCACCATCATCGACGCCGGGTATTCGCTCTACCGCGGCCCGGAAGGCCGCAACTGCGCGCCGTCGCTCATGACCGAGATCGCAAAGGCCGCGCACCGGGCCGGCGTCCCGTTGTCGACCGGCACCGACTGGTTCACCGAGGACACGGACCCGTTCCCATCGGTGATCGTGGAAGTCGAGCGGTTGGTCGAGGGGGGCATCCTGACGCCGGCCGAGGCGATCACCGCGGCGACGCTGAACGGCGCGCGCGCAACCGGCCTCGAGGAGAGCCACGGCACCATCGAAGCAGGCAAGGTCGCCAACCTCGTGGTGCTGAGCGGCAACCCGCTCCAGGACATCCGCGCCATCCGCAGCGTGGTCACGGTGTACCAGCGTGGCCGGGCGTACCCGCGCGCGGACTACTGATTCAACATGTTGGATGTGCTATGGCCGCGCGCTGACATGATTCACGACCGTCGAGGGAGGCGGCCGGAGCGGGCCAACCTGACTTCGAAGAAGCCTATCGCTGCATCGAACACGCCTACCTGATGAAAGAGGACTACGCCGGTGCGCTGGAGGCCGCGCGCCATCGGATGACGGCACTGGGCCGGACCGGCGATCTGGCGGCACTCGAGGCATTGCCTCCGCGGCACGCCATGCTGGAGCTTCGAAACATGAATCTGCGCCGTTTCGAGGAGCGGGCCGCAAGCGGCTGGGTCGATCCCTACTCAGTGGCGGCGGAGCATGCGCTGCTCGGAAACGCCGACCGAGCTCTGGCTCATCTGGAACGAGCCATCCAGTCGCGCAGCACGAACATCCCGCTGATGGGAGTGGATCCGATGCTCCGATCGCTACGAGGCGATGCGAGGTTTCAACGGCTGCTGAAAACAGTCGGGATCGAAAACCTCTCTTGAGACGGCTTCCGAAAGCGGGTTGGCGGGCCGACGCTGATGGCGTCCGCAGCCATCGAGACGTCGCTGCCGGATCACGATTCGCGTGATCGACGACGTGCCACGACGATCGTCCATCCGGCGAGCGGCACGACGATCGCCAGCCATGTACCCAGCAGGAGAGGCCACTGCTTGACCTGCTTCCCAAGAAATTTGGGCTCGCGACCGAAGGTCACCGCGCGCCTGTGGTATCCGGTGTCCACCGCCTCGGACGTGTCGGGCAGCGAGACGTAGAGCAACCCGAAGACGATCGTCACCACGACGATGACGAAACCCATGAAGAGAGGACGCGGTTCATCCACAGCGTTATGGTAGGGCTGATCTGGGCGTCCCCAACGGGATTCGAACGCGTGTTGTCGCGGGGAGAATCGATGGTCCCTAGGCGCGCGTTCCCAAATCGGGTAGGATCATTCCCGAAATGGGAACGCGACCGAAATCCAGAGCCGGAAGTGCGGTCGCTTCTGCGCTCTTCACGCCGGTGCAGCAGCGCGTGCTCGGCCTACTATTCGCTCAGCCGGAGCGGCGGTTTCAGAGCGCTGAGCTGATCCGCCTCGCAGGGAGCGGGACCGGCGCCGTGCACCGTCAGCTTCAGCGCCTCGAGAAGGCCGGGCTCGTCAAGGTCTCCCGCGATGGCAACCAGAAGTACTACGAAGCGAGCCGGAATACTCCGGTCTTTCCGGAGCTCCACGGACTCATCGTGAAGACTGTAGGTGTCGTCGAACCTCTGCGCGCGGCACTGGCTCCACTCGCCGCCCGAATCGACCTGGCGTTCGTCTTCGGTTCGGTTGCGAAAGGGAACGAGCGCCCCGACAGCGATATCGATCTGATGATCGTCAGCGATCAGGTGACCTATCCGGACGCATACGAGGCGCTGCAGGAAGCCGAAGGGCTGCTTGCGAGAGCGATCAATCCCACCGTCATGACGCGCGCGGAGTGGCGGCGAAAGCGGGGCGGTGCCGATTCGTTCGCAAGGCGAGTGGCAGCGCAACCGAAGCTCTTTGTCATCGGAGACGAGCGTGCCGTCACCTGAGCTGGACCGCCTCGTCACGACCGGGGTCCTGGCTCATGAGGTTCCCATCCGGTCGGAATTCGAGGGGCTCATCCGCGAAGCCGGGGTGACGCTGGCCGATGCGCAGAACCAGACCGTTTCGTTAGAGAGCCGCTTCCGGCTCGCATACAGCGCCGCGCATTCGATCGCTCTCGCCGCGCTGCGGTGGCATGGCTATCGTCCCCGCAATCGCCAGATCGTCTTCCAGGCCCTCGCCCACACGCTGAAGACGCCGGCCGGCGTTTGGAGAATGCTCGCCCGCAGTCACGAACAACGGAACAAGCGAGATTATGAAGGCGCGGGAGAGATCGACGAACGGCTGCTTCGAGACGTCATCGATGCGGGTGTTCAGCTACTCGAGCGCGTCCGGCAACTTCCGCCGCCGTCGGAGTCGCAGCGGTGAAGAACATGAGCGAAGCGCGTTTGGCGTCCCTCCCGCCGTCGTCTTACTCCAGGATGCGGTCTGCGTGCGCGAGCAGATCGGCGGGCAGAGATAACCCGATGGCCCTTGCCGCACTCTTGCTGATCGCGTTGCAGCGCGCTACGCCGACAAGTCCTCCCGCTTCCGCGAATAGCGGTGCCTGATAGATCGCGGGCATGTGGTGCTTCGCCGCGAACTCAACGATCAGTTTGCGATTGACGAGCGAAAGCGCGATCACCATCGGCATCGCCGGCATCGCCTTGCGCACCTCGAGCGCGACGGGCAGCGAGGCGGCGACCATCAGGTCGAGATCGAGCTGCGCCAGCGTTGGGGAGGAGCCTACCGCGTCCGAGACGCGCGAGTCACGTGCGACTGCGCCGGTTTTCTTCTCCATCACTGAGGCACCGGCGACGGATCGCCATCGTCCATTCATAATGGCGGCGTCATGAACAACCGGTGGCGCGCCAAGGCAGCGTACCGGCGCCGGCTCGGTGAAATCGAGGAGGACTTCGAACAGGCCGCGCCCGGAGCGCAGTCACGCGCACGATCCGTCAGGCCCTCTCGCGGCTCCGCAAGGAGAACGCCGCGCTCGGAGCATCTGGACCGGACCATTCGCACAGGCGCGTATTGCGCGTACCAGCCGGAGGCGGGAGGGCGGGTGGAGTGGACTGGAGAGTTTGGCTTCGGCCGCAGTCATGGGCACGATGCGGCGGACGTGAGCCGACCGCAGCATTGAGATCACCTCGACGTGTTTGTCGTTGTGATCACGCGCTGCGAGCGGTACACCCGGGAGAATAGTTACAGGCGTTCCTTTCGAACTGATGTCTCGCCGGCAGCGGCCGGGAAGTTCATCCGCCGCACGAGGTCTTGAAATCCCGTGGTGGCGCGCAGCTCTGACGACCACGGATAGATTTTGATCAAGCAACTCTCCGGGGCTCGCTCATGGATGGCTCGCTCGAGCCAGCGAAGCGCGTCATCGACGTCTCCGAAAGCATCGTAGAGGCGAGCGACGTAAAACGACGATGGGCGCGAGCCGCCGACCAACCGATCGAGTATGCCTCGAGCCTGCGGCTCTCGATCGAGATGGAAGTAGACCTGACCGCAGTAGCTGAGAACTAGGTCATCGAGCGGAAGGCTGAGCGCTTTTTCGCAACTTGCCAATGCT
>DATKCA010000221.1:0-5837 GCA_035544675.1 Thermoanaerobaculia bacterium
GTTCTGCGCACGTACAGCGAGGACGAAGCCGATTTGCTGCGGAAGGAGAATCTCGGGATGGTCTTCATGGGCGAGAGCGAGCTGGCACACGCCATGGTCGAGTACATCCTGGGAAAAATGCCGGCATCGTGACCTGCGCACACGTTGTCACGCGCTACCGCGACCCCGCCTGATGTGATCTCGGCGCTTGGCCGCCAGGGCCCTCGCATGAAATGGTGGCGTGGTGACGACGCATCAGGAACGCATCGCCTGGCACACCCTTCCGATCGAGGAGGTTGCATCCCGTCTCGATGCAGCGCGGGATGGTCTCACCGATGCGGAGGCTGAGCGCCGCCTGGCGCGCTACGGCCCCAATGAAGTGGAGGCGGAGAAGGAAACGCCGGCCTGGCGCCTGTTCCTCCATCAGTTTCAGGATCCGCTGATCTACATTCTCCTCGTTGCGGCCGTGGTCACGCTGGTTCTTCGCGAATTCATCGACAGCGGCGTCATTCTCTTCACCGTCCTGGTGAACTCCGTGATCGGATTCGCGCAGGAGTTGCGTGCGCAGCATGAGATGCGCGCGCTCACTCGTCTCTCCGCGGCCAAGGCCGAGGCTCTCCGCGAGGGAAGACAGCAGACGATTCCATCGCGTGAGCTGGTACCGGGCGACGTGGTGCTGCTGGCGTCGGGTTCGCGGGTTCCAGCCGACCTTCGCCTGACCGTCGCTCGCGATTTCGAAGTCGACGAGTCGGCATTGACCGGCGAGTCCGTTCCCGTCCGGAAGGACACGGGACCGCTGAGCAAAGAGTTCCTCGTACCGGGCGATCAGTTGAACGTCGCCTTCGCCGGCACCATCGTCACGCGCGGGCGCGGACGCGGCTACGTGATCCGAACGGGGCTCGCGACCGAGCTGGGGCAGATCGCGCTCGCCGTCCGGAGGATCGGCCCCACCGCGACGCCGCTGCAGCAGCACATGATGCGCTTCGGCCGGATGGTCGGGCTGGTCATCGCCGTCATGGCCGTGGTGGTGGTGATCGAGGGACTGTTCCGGGGAACCCCGCCCGGCGAGATCTTCATCGTCGCCGTCGCCCTGGCCGTCTCCGCAATCCCCGAAGGACTGCCGGTCGTCCTCACGATCACGCTTGCGATCGGCGTGCGGCGGATGGCACGCCGCAACGCCATCATCCGTTCGCTTCCCGCGGTGGAGACCCTCGGCAGTACCAGCGTCATCGGGTCGGACAAGACCGGCACACTCACGAAAAACGAGATGACGGTCAAAGCAATCTGGGCCGGTGGCCGTCGCTACGAGGTGACCGGCGGCGGCTACGATCCCGCCGGGCAGATCGTGCGCGACGATGCGGCGGCGGATCGGGACGACCGCGCGCTCATGGAAACTCTTCGCGCCGGCGTGCATGCGAATGAAGCCGATGCTCTCTTCGACGGTCGAAGCTCCGGCGATCCCACCGAGCTGGCCCTGCTGACCGCGGCGGCCAAGGGTGGCATCGCCCCCGCCGAGCTTCGCCTGCAGGAGCCGGAGGTCGATGTCGTTCCTTTCGAGCCGGACCTTCGCTTCATGGCGTCGCTCCGGCAGAGAGGGTCGGAAAGAGTGATCTACATGAAGGGCGCGCCCGAGGCAGTGCTCGCCCGCTGTGACCGGCAACTCACGGACGACGGCGAGCGCGATCTCGATCGCGAAGCGGTGGAGAGCGCCGCCGGTGCGATGGCTGCCGTGGGGCTACGCGTCCTGGCGATGGCGCTGAAGCCGTCCGCGCGGGAGAAGATCTCGGAGGAGGACCTGAGCGGCGGGTTTCTGCTGGCTGGACTTCAGGGGATGGAAGATCCGGTGCGACCCGAGGCCGTGGCCGCGGTAGCCGACGCGAAGCAGGCGGGGATCCGCACGGTCATGATCACCGGCGATCATGTCGCGACGGCGGCCGCGATCGGGCGCCAGCTCGGTCTGGGCGACGCCGAGACGAAGGCCGTATCGGGTGCCGAGCTCGAACCGATGAACGATGCCGATCTGGACCAGGTGGTGGCGAAGACGAGCGTCTTCGCACGTGTGGCCCCCGATCACAAGCTCCGCATCGTGAAAAGTCTGAAGCGGCAGGATCACATCGTTGCGGTGACCGGCGACGGAGTCAACGACGCACCGGCGTTGCGTGCCGCCCACATCGGCATCGCCATGGGACGCTCAGGAACGGATGTCGCGCGCGAAGCATCGGCCATGGTGCTGGCCGACGACAACTTCGCCACCATCACCGCCGCGGTGGAAGAGGGGCGCGTCGTATTCTCGAACATCCGGAAAGTGACGTTCTTCCTCCTGTCGACCGCGGTGGGAGAGGTGCTGGCGATCATGGTTTCCCTCGGCCTCGGCTCGCCGCTGCCGTTCGTCGCGGCGCAGATTCTCTGGATCAATCTGGTCACGAACGGAGTGCAGGACGTGGCCCTCGCCTTCGAGCCGGGCGAGCCCGGCCTGTTGCGGCGCCGGCCGCGGCCGCGCAAAGAAGGGGTGCTCACCCTGCGGCTGCTCGAACGGCTGGGCGGCGTCGGCATCGTCCTGGCCGCCGGCACGCTGGCCGTCTTCTGGTGGACACTGAACCGCACTGACGACCTCGTGCTCGCACGCACCGTGGCCATGACGCAGATGGTCGTCTTCCAGTTCTTCCATGTCTTCAACTGCCGCTCTCTCGACCGATCGATCGTGAAGGTGCCGTTCTTCTCGAATCGCTTCCTGTTCGCCAGCGTACTCGCAGCAGCCGCCGCCCATCTGGCCGTGCTCTACGTGCCGCCGCTGCAGATCGTCTTCCGGACCGTGCCGATCTCGGCGGAATACTGGGTGGTGATCTTCGCCGTGGCGACGACGGTGATCTTCGGGGGCGAGCTCGACAAATGGCGCAATCGCCGCCTCGGGCGACCGATCGGCTGAGCCTCCAGGAGCTTCACGCCGCGACCGGCCAGACCCGATGCAGGACGGCGTCCTTCCCGGCAGCTTTGACCGCATACATCAGGCGGTCGGCCGCCTGGATCAGCGCGTCGGCGGAGGGAACGGACGGTGTGGGGCAGGTGATCACGCCGATGCTGAATGTGACGGGCCAGGCCTGGAGGGTCATCTCCTCCTTCAGGCTCCGGCGCAGCTTCTCCACGACGGTGGACGCCTCCGCGGTGTCCGTGGCCGGCAGGACGACGGCAAACTCGTCGCCGCCGAGGCGGCCCAGGACGTCGCTGCGCCGCACTTCGTCCTGGAGGATTCGCGCCACGCTCTGCAGAGCGCGATCGCCTTCCGGATGCCCTTTCGCATCGTTGATCGCCTTGAAGTTGTCGAGATCGAGGAAAACGAAGGTGAGGGCCTGATCGGCTCGCGTTGCACGAACGAGCTCGAGCTCCAGCTCCTCGCGGAACGCTCGTACGTTCAGGAGCCCGGTGAGGGCGTCGGTGCGCGCGAGCCGCTGTTCCCGGCGGAGCCGCAGGCGGACCTCGGTGATCAGCCAGGCCACGAAGGAAAAGGTGATCAGTCTCGCCGCTCCATTCCATAGAAGGATCCACGGCTCTGCGTACAGCTCTCCTCGGAAGACGACGTCCTTGGCAATCCAGGTGGCGGTTGAGAGCAGCGCCATCGTCTGGCCGCCGGCTCTCCCACCGAACCACGCCGTAAAACCGATTGGAGCGATGTAGAAGACGAACGTGCTGATCTGTGGAGGGGTCAGATAGTCGACGGCGCTGATGAGGATGAGCAGAAGGAGTGCGAGCAGGTTCACGGTCCACGATGAGCGGGCGTCGAGCCATGCCAGGCAAGAGCTGACCAGGTTCCTGCGGCCGCCGGTCATCTCACCGCCTGGCCTCGACGTCAGCCTCGAACGTTCCGTCGATCAGGTGATTCAAGGTTGCTGCGATCCTATCGTCAGAGAGGTGCTCATATGAAGGCGACGAAGCCGATCGCTACAGACAGCTCGATCAGGAATGAGCGGCCCGCGGGGACGGGCTGGCGCGACATCACCGCGAGCGGCGAGAGCACGATGGCGATGTAGAGCAGGATCCAGAAAAGCCCGGCCAGCACCCGTTTGCACGCTTGCCTCCAGCAGTCGTTGCGTCACCGTCTCATGCGGGCCGGGGCGGCTGGATCACCAGCAGGGGCCGGCGCGTATCCTTCATCACCGCGCGCGTGACCGATCCGGCACCGTCCCGTACGTCCGACGCGCCGCGCGACCCGATGCAGATCACGTCGGTGTTGAAACGGTCGGCAGCCTCACAGATGGCGGCAGCCGGATCGTCGCTGACGGCGAGCTCGGCGTAAGCGCTGATCTCGCGGAACTCGGCCCGATCGGGTACGAGCGCCTGTGTTCTCCTCAGAAGCTCGTGACGCTCCTGTTCGGACAATCCGGGTGGGACGACGTGCAGCAGGTAGACGATGCATCCGGGCGCGACCAGCCCGAAGCCGTAGCGCACCGATTCCTGACTGACCGGCGAGAGATCGGTGGGGATGAGCACGGATCGGAACCGCGGCACCTTCGTATCCAGCGGCTCGCCCGCGGGCGCCGGCAGCATCAGCACCGACATCGATGCCAGCCTCAGTACGCCGCGGGAGACGGAGGCGCGCCAGAGAGCCGAGACCTCGGAGCGGGGGTGATTTCTCAGGACGACGAGATCCGCTTCTTCGAGCTCGGCCAGCTCCACGATCTGCTCGATCACGGGGGCGTCGCCGGAGCGCACCAGGAGCGGAGCATCGATGCCGCTGTTGCGAAGTTGTGGCTCGATCCGCTGGCGGAACTCCTCGTCCACCCCTTCCGCGTGGCTCGAATCGTCCACGCGGGCGTGAGCCGTGACCGTCGAGCAGGGGCCGATGCGGGCGAGGTCGGCGATGCCCTGGGCGATCGCCGGAAAATCTTCCGGGCGGTCGATCGCGATCATGACGCCGAGCGGCTCGCCGTCCCGTGCCCAGCGCAGAAGGCCGGCTGCCTCGGCCCGGACGATGAGCAGGGGGAGGCGGAGGGAACGGGCGACACGCTCCGTCACCGACCCCACGCGCAGACGGACGGTGAAGCGTTGACCGACCGCGGCCAGGACCACCATCGATGCGTGGCGCGCGTGCGCCAGCTCGAGCAACACCGCCGCGGGGTTGCCGGGCGCGACGTGCTCCTCCACGACCAGGTCCCTTCGCCGAAGGCGCGTGGCGACCTCGTTCAACCGCGAGCGGCGCGCCTCATCGATGGCAGCGGACCACTGCCGGTCGGAATCGTAGACATGAACGAGAAGCAGCTCCTCTCCGCGGCGGGCTGCGATGGCCGCGGCCACGTCGGCCGCCGCGTCGGAACGATCGGAAAAGTCGGTGCCACAGACGATCATCGGGGTCTCCTCACGGCGAAGCCGGTTTATAACGTTCGGATCATCCGCGCAAGGCTGCTGCCCGCCCGCGGGAGCGCGCGCGTCACGAGGGTGGGACGAAACGTTTCGCGGAACGGATCAGCTTGATCGCCAGCAGCAGCAGCGGCGCGCCATGCATGATCAGGTCGAACCAGTCCAGCGGGCGGCGCAGCGTGCCGTCGAAAAGCATCCGCAGCTTCTCGAGCAGGTGAGGCGCACCGAACGGAATGAGTGCGAAGATCACCGCGAGCGGCACCAGGAGGGCGTACGGGATGCGGTCGAGCCAGGCCACTCGGTATGGTTACTCGACCGTGACGCTCTTGGCCAGGTTGCGCGGCTGGTCGACGTCGCATCCGCGACGGAGCGCGATGTAGTACGCCAGCAGCTGCTGCGGGATCACCGCGAGGATCGGCTGCAGCGGCTCGATCGTCCAGGGGATCTCGATCACGTCGTCGGCGAGCTTCTTCATTTCTTCGTCGCCCTCGTCGCAGATCACGATC
>DATKCA010000222.1:0-7954 GCA_035544675.1 Thermoanaerobaculia bacterium
GCAGCAGCGCGTGGCCGTGGCACGCGCGCTCGGCGGCGACCCGGCCATCCTCCTCGCCGACGAGCCGACCGGCAATCTCGACTCCAAGAACGGCCAGGCGGTGATGGACCTCCTGCGCGAGCTGCACCAGGGCGGGGCGACAATCTGCATGGTCACGCACGATCCGCGCTTCGCGCGCTACGCGGAGCGGAACATCCATCTCTTCGACGGCCGTGTCGTGGAGGACACGCAGAGCGAGGAAGCGCAAGAAGAGCTGCGCGAGAGCGGATTCGAAGTGAGGTGAGACGATGCGCACTTTCATCGCCGATCTTCGCTACGGGCTCCGACTGATCGCGCGTAACCCGTCATTCTCCGCAGTCGTCATTCTGACGCTCGGCCTGGCCATCGGTGCGAACACCGCCATCTTCAGCGTGGTCAACGGCGTGCTGTTCGAGCCGCTGCCTTATCGCGATCCGGAGCGGCTCGTTCGGATCTGGGGAACGTGGAATCCCTCGGACGCCACGCTGGAACCGCAGCGGAGCGGGAACGTGAACCCCGTCGATGCCCTCGACTGGCGGGATGAGAATCGCACCTTCCAGTCGCTGGCCCTTCTTCACAACAGTACGGCAACCCTCCGCAGCGGATCGAGCGAGCCTCTGGAGCTCCCCATCACGCGGGTGA
This sequence comes from Thermoanaerobaculia bacterium, assembly GCA_035544675.1. Lineage (GTDB taxonomy): Bacteria > Acidobacteriota > Thermoanaerobaculia > Gp7-AA8 > Gp7-AA8 > DATKCA01. The sequence goes on from DATKCA010000222.1 coordinate 661, forward strand.
CGGCGAACTTCTTTCCCATGCTCGGGGTCCAGCCGCAGCTCGGGCGTCTCTTCGACCCTGGCCATGAGCAGCCGGGAAACGACCGCGTTGTCGTCCTCTCCCACGGTTTCTGGCAGCGCAGGTTCGGAGCAGATTCATCAGTCCTCGGTCAAACCGTCCTGCTTTATGAAAGGCCCTATACGATCATCGGAGTTCTGCCGGAGCATTTCCGGAGCGTGCAGCCCGGAAGCGCCGGCAATCCTGACCTCTTTCGGCCCATCGCCATCGATCGCCAGACCCAAGGGCGGGGCGGGCATTTCATGTATGCGTTCGCGCGGCTCAGACCAGGCGTGACCGTGGCTCAGGCCCAATCGGACATCGATGCCATCGCGGCGGGTCTGGCCGAGCGCTTTCCTGGCACGAACAGCGGCGTCTCGGGACGGGTGGAGTTGCTGTACGACTCCATTGCCGGCCCGGCCCGGCGGCCGCTGCTGATTCTTCTGGCCGCGGCCGGCTTCGTCCTTCTCATCGCCTGCGTGAACGTGGCCAATCTCTTCCTCTCCCGCTCCAGCGTTCGCAAACGCGAGCTGTCCATCCGTCTCGCTCTCGGCGCGCGACGAAAACGGCTGTTCGGTCAGCTCCTCACGGAGAGCATGGTCCTGGCCTCCTGCGGCGGCGCTCTCGGCCTGGCGCTCAGCGTCTGGCTGGAGAACATCCTGACCGCGCTGGCGGGATCGCAGCTTCCCCGTCTCGAGGAAGTACGAACCGACCCGAGCGTCCTCCTCTTCACCGCCGCGGCGGCCCTGGTGGCCACGCTTCTCTTCGGCTTCCTCCCTTCCCTCCTGGCCTCGAGGACGAACGTGACGGATGCACTCAAGGAAGGAGGCCGTTCCTCGACCCACGGCCGCGGCGGCAAGCGGATCGCCAAGGCGCTCGTCGTGGCCGAGATCGCACTTTCGCTGATTCTCCTGATCGGGGCCGGGCTGATGATCAGGAGCTTCTCGGGCCTTCGCGAAGCCGATCCCGGAATCGACCCGCGGCGGCTCGTCGTCATCGACGTCAATCTTCCGTCGGCTCGCTATCCGGAGCACGAGAACGTCGTCAGGTTCTTCGACCAGGTCGCGGAACGGCTCACCGCCGTGCCCGGCGTTCGATCGGTCGCGGCAGCGAACATGGTCCCCTTCGGGCCCAGTCATTCCTGTGATGGCTACAGCATCGAAGGCGATCAACCGGTGGCCGGCTCCCTGCTGCCATGCGCGGAAGCGCGCATCGTTTCCGGCGGCTACTTCGAGACGATGGGAATCCGCGTCCTGAGAGGACGTCCGATCCTGGACAGCGACGACGCGACGACCGAGCCGGTGGTAGTGGTCACGGAGTCGATGGCCCGCAGGTTTCCCGGCGGCGACGCGCTGGGGAAGAAGATCAAGTGGGGGACGGTCGCCTCCAGTGAAACGTGGCGCACGGTGGTCGGCGTGGCCCACGACATCCGCCACTTCGGGATGGAGAACGAGCCGATGCCGGAGATCTACACCGCGGCGGCGCAGGTGCGCCGGTCAGGCAGCGCCGTGAGGGCGATCGTCGTCCGGACGTCGGTGGAGCCGGAAGTGGCGCTGCCGTTCATTCGCGAAGCCATCTGGAGCGTCGACCGCAACCTGCCGCTGAACCGGATCGCGCTGATGGAGGATCTGATCGCGAAATCGCTGGCCCGCTCCCGCTTCCGCACTGTGTTGGTCGTCGCGTTCGCGATTCTCGCGCTCATGCTCGCGGCGACCGGCATCTACGGCGTGATGTCATATTCCGTCACCTCGCGCACGCAGGAATTCGGCGTGCTCATGGCGCTCGGAGCGCAGCAGCATGAGGTGCTCTGGAGCGTACTCCGCGGCGCGGCAGGCCTGACCGGTCTGGGCGTCGCCCTCGGTCTGGCTGGAGCCATGACCTTGACGCCCTCGCTCGGCAGTCTGCTTCACGACGTCAGCGCCATCGATCCGCTGACATTCATCGTGGTGCCTTCCGCGCTCGCGCTCGTGGCGATGTTCTCCAGCTTCATCCCGGCGCTGCGCGCGACGCGCGTCGATCCGGTGGTGGCACTTCGTTATGAATGAGTCATTCCGAGCGTCAGCGAGGAATCTGGGCGGCCGGGGGGGCACGCGCTTCGTGCCGCCCCTCCACCCGGATCCCTCGCTACGCTCGGGATGACACCAAGGAGTCATCGATGCTGGCCCATGACATCCGCTACGCGCTACGCAGTCTCTCGAAGAACCGCTCCTTCACCGCCATCGCCGTCATCACGCTCGCCCTCGGCATCGGCGCGAACACGGCCATCTTCAGCGTCGTCTACGGAATCCTGCTCAGGCCCCTCCCCTTCCACGATCCCGCTCGGCTCGTGAGGGTCTGGGAGACCGACGCGCACAACAACAGCTTTCGCGAAGCCGCGTCCGGGCCCGACTTCTTCGACTTCCAGTCGCAGAGCCGCAGCTTCGAAGGGCTGGCCGGATGGGCGGGCGCGCAGCTGAACCTCACCGACGCGACCCGGCCGCCGCAACGCATCGGCGTGGCCGGCGTCACTCACAATTTCTTCGCGTTGCTCGGCGTCGCGCCGCAGCGCGGCCGCGCCTTCACGGAGACCGAGGATCGCTTCCAGGGACGCCGCGCCGTCATCCTTTCCGACGGGCTGTGGCAGAACCGCTACAACCGCGACCCGCGAGTGCTCGACACCGAGGTGGTCATCGACGGGAATCCGCACCTCGTGGTGGGCGTGATGCCGCAGTCGTTCGACTATCCGGGCCAGCCCGACGTCTGGCTGACGATGTCGAACGTCCTGGGCGGCTTCCGTGAAATCCGCGGGATGCACAACGTGCGTGTGATCGGCCGTCTCGCGCCGTCGGTCTCCATCGAAGAGGCGCAGGCGGAGATGACCGGCATCGCGGCGCGTCTGGAGAAAAAGTATCCACGGGACAACCGCGGTCGCGGGGTCTCGATCGAGCCGCTGCACGAGGCGATGGTCGGCAACAGCCGGCGGGCGCTGCTCGTGCTTCTCGCCGCCGTCGTCATCGTGCTGCTCATCGCGTGCACGAACGTGGCGGGACTGCTTCTGTCACGCGCGACCGCGCGCAGCCGGGAGATGGCGATCAGGACGAGCCTCGGCGCGACGAAATCGCGCCTCGTCCGCCAGCTGCTCACGGAAAGCGTTCTCCTCGGCGCGGCGGGAGGGCTGGCCGGACTGGCCTTCGCATTCTGGGGCGTCGACCTGCTGGTCGCGCTCGCGCCCGGGAATCTCGTGCGCACGGACGCGATCAGCATCGATCTGCCGGTGCTCGCGTTCACCGCTGCCGTCTCCATCATCGCCGGACTCCTCTTCGGCCTCGCTCCAGCCATCGGGGCCTCGCGCACTCCGCTCACCGAGACGCTGAAGGCGGGAAGCCGGCAGTCTTCCACGCGAGTGCGCGGCGACGCGCGCGCGCTTCTGGTCGTCTCCGAGATCGCTCTCGCCGTCGTGCTGGTGGTCAGCGCCGGACTCCTCATCCGGAGCTTCTGGAAGCTGCTGCAGGTCGACACCGGATTCCGCGCCGGGAACGTGCTCGTTCTCGACGTCAAGCTGCCCGAGGCGAAGTACCCCGTGCCTTCGCGAGCGGTCTATCCGCGGTGGCCGGAGGCGGTGCGGTTCATCGATGAAACGCTGGAGAGCGTACGGCGGGTGCCCGGCGTTCGCTCGGCCGCGATCGCGCTCAACCATCCGCTGCGCGCGGGGTGGACCTCGCAGATGGCGATCGTGGGACGTCCGGAGACGGAAGGACCGGCGGACGAGGTCCGCCTCCGCCCCGTCAGCCCCGGCTACTTTCAGACCGCCGGCATTCCGCTGAAGAAAGGGCGTGACATCGACGCGCGCGACCGCTTCGAAACGCCGCCCGTCGTTCTGGTCAACGAGGCTTTCGCCCGCAAGTACTTCCCGAATGAAGAGCCGCTCGGCAGGTCGGTACGGTTCTGGGGAACGGAGCGGCAGATCGTCGGGCTGGCCGGCGACGTCCGCTTCACGGGGCTGAACCGCCCCGCGGAGCCGGCTGTCTATCCGTCGATCCTGCAGATCCCGATGAGCGACCTGACGGTCGTCGTGCATACGGCGGTGCAGCCGATGTCGGTGGTCCCGGCAGTCCGCGATGCGGTCTGGTCGGTCGATCGCGAGCTGGCCATCTTCAACGTGAGCACGCTCGAGGAGTTGCGCGACGAGTCGATGGGCACGCCGCGCTTCCAGGTGATTCTCCTGGCCATGTTCGGCGCGATGGCGTTGGTTCTGGCGGCCGTCGGCGTCTACGGCGTCATCTCCTATCGCGTCAGTCAACGGACGAAGGAGATCGGCGTGCGGCTGGCTCTCGGCGCGCGGCACGAGCAGATCGTCCGCATGATCGTCGGCGAAGGATCGCTCCTGGCCCTGGCCGGCGTGGCGGTCGGCGTCGCCTGCGGAGTCCTGGTGACTCATTACCTCAGCGCACTCCTGTTCGGCGTCGGCTCGCGTGACCTGCTGACCTTCGTGGCCGTCTCCGCGCTGCTGGGATTCGTCGCCGTGATGGCCAGCTACATTCCCGCGCGACGCACGCTGCGCGCCGACCCCATGACCGCACTTCGATACGAGTGAGGACGCCGATGGAAATTCGCGAGTTTCGCCTGGCCCTGCGCTCGTTGGTCCGCCGGCCGTCCTACTCGCTGCCGGTGCTGCTGACCGTGGCGCTCGGCATCGGCGCCACGACCGCGATCTTCAGCGTGGTGTACGCGGTGCTGATCCGCCCGCTCCCGTTCGACGACCCGGAGTCGCTCGTGCGCGTTTACGCGACGAAGGGCGGCAGGCAGCGGACGTCCACCCCGCCGAACTTCGTCGACATCCGCGGCGGTAACCGCTCCTTCGAGAGCATGGCCGCGTCGTACGACGCCCCGTTCGAGGCCGCGGGCGGCGAAGTAGATGCCGAGAGGTTGTCGGGCGCGTACGTCACGTCGTCGTTCCTGTCCGTCCTGCGGGTCGCTCCGATTCTCGGTCGCGGCTTCACCCCGGACGACGAGCGGCCCGGCCACCAGAAAGTCGTCCTCCTGAGCCACGGGCTCTGGACGCGGCGCTACGGCGGGGCGAAGTCGATCGTCGGGTCGGCCATCCGGCTGGAGGGTGAGAACTGGACCGTCCTCGGCGTGCTGCCGCCGCGCTTCGATTATCCGAAGAAGACGGAGCTGTGGGCTCCGCTGGCGTTCACGGCCGATGATCTGCTGACGCAGCGGGGCGCGCACTACCTCGATGTGATCGCGCGCCTTCGTCCCGAAGCAACGGTGAAATCGGCCAACGCCGAGGTCGTGACGATCGCGGCGCAGCTCGAAAAGGAGTACCCGGACAAGAACCGCGGATGGAGCGCAGAGGTCGTCAGCCTGCACGAATCGGTGGTCGGAAAAGTCCGGCAGCCGCTGCAGGTGCTTCTCGGCGCGGTCTTCCTCGTCCTTCTGATCGCGTGCGTCAACGTCATCAACCTGACGCTGTCGCGGGCGCACGGGCGCGAGCGCGATCTGGCCATCCGCAGCGCGATCGGCGCGCGGCGCCCACGGCTGATCCGCGAGCTGATGACGGAGAGCATCCTCATCGCGCTGATCGGCGGCGCGGCCGGCGCACTGCTCGCCGACATCGGCGTGCGGCTTCTGAAGACGTTCCCGCTCGAGCGGATCCCGCGGCTCGAGGAGGCCGCCGTCAACCTGCCCGTGCTGCTCTTCACCGCCGTCGTCTCGACGCTGTGTGGCATCGTCTTCGGCCTCCTTCCCGCGCTGCAGATCACGGCGCCCGATCTGACCGAGCGTCTGAAAGAGGGGAGCCGCGGAGCGGCAGGAGCGGCCTCGGCGCGGAGACTGCGGCGCCTCCTGGTTGTGTCCGAGGTGGCGCTGGCGGTGACGCTGCTGGCGGGAGCGGGGCTTCTGATGAAGAGCTTCGCCCGCCTGCAGGATGTCGACCCCGGATTCTCGACCGCGAACATCCTCACGTTCGAGCTCTCGCTGCCGGAATCCCGCTACCCCAAACCGGAGCAGGTCCAGGCGCTCGTCAGCCGCTACCTCGAGGAGCTGAGCGCACTGCCCGGCGTGGAGAACGCCGCCGCGGTCTTCGGTCTGCCGCTGAGCGGCGTGAGCTACAGCATCTCCTTCAACGAGGTCGACGGCGTGCCGGCGAGCGACCGTGACCATCTCCGCACCCAGGTTCGCATCGCCACACCGGACTACAACCGCGCGCTCAGCATCCCGCTGATGGGCGGCCGCTGGTTCGAGGAGCGCGACGACATGGCTTCGCCGCGCGTCGTCGTGGTCAATGAGTCGGCGGCGGCGATGTTGTGGCCGGGAGAGAATCCGCTCGGCCACTCCGTCACGCTCGGCACGCGCTTCGGAATGCCGGAGAGGCTCGGCGGGACGGTGGTCGGCGTCGTCCGCGACGTCCGCACGTTCGGGTTGGCGGCGCCGGCGCCGGCCGAGATTTTCTTTCCGCACAAGCAGACCGGCGCGGACTACCTCACTGTCGTGCTCCGCACCAGGAGCAATCCGATGGCGCTCGTCGAGCCGGCGCGCCTGCGGTTGCGGCAGCTCGATCCGGAGCTTCCGATCTCGGAGCCGCGCACGATGGCTGATCTCGCGGCGGACTCCGTCTCTTCGCCGCGTTTCTACATGAGCCTCGTGGCGATCTTCGGCACCATCGCGGTGCTCCTGGCGGCCATCGGCATCTACGGCGTCATCGCGTTCTCCGTCGACCAGCGCACGCGGGAGATCGGCATCCGCCTGGCCCTCGGCGCGCGTCCGCGCGACGTCCTGCGTCAGGTCCTGGCGGAGGGCCTGGGTTTGACCGCCATCGGCATCGCCGCCGGAGTGCTGGGCGGTCTCAGCGTCCTCCGATTCCTCGGCGGACTGCTCTACCAACTGAGTCCGAACGACCCGCCGACGTATGTGGCGGTGGCCTTCGTGCTGGCAGCGATCGCCCTCATCGCGACGTGGATCCCGGCACGCCGGGCCATGCGCGTGGAGCCGATGATGGCGCTGCGTTATGAGTGAGTCTCCGAGCGTAGCGAGGAATCGGGGGGCACGGGCGGTACGCAAGGCGTACCACCCACCCACCCAGATCCCTCGCTACGCTCGGGATGACAATGAGGGATTGAGTCATGGACGATCTCAGGCTTGCGTTGCGCTCACTGCTCCGAAATCCGTCGTTCGCATTCATCGCCACGCTGACCCTGGCTCTCGGTATCGGCGCGAACACGGCCATTTTCAGCGTCGTCAACGGCGTGCTTCTGCGTCCGCTGCCTTATGACGATCC
>DATKCA010000223.1:0-5247 GCA_035544675.1 Thermoanaerobaculia bacterium
CCGGCCCGATACCGGTTACCGGCCCGATACCGGTTACCCTCACGCATACGAGTGCGCCATCTTCTCTTCAACGCCCTGCTCGGCATCATACCCACGTTGATTCTTGGCGGCAGCATGGCCGCGGGGATCGACGACGACCGCCAGCATCGGCGGATGTTTCTCGTCGTGTACGGGTTGTGGGCGGTGACGCTGGCGATGTGGAACTGGATGCGCTCGGCGCCGGTGGGGTGGGTGGCCGGGTGGGGGGTGGCGGGGGTGGTGGCTCTGGGCTTCACGGCGGTACGGCGGCGCGGATAAAATCTGTCGCTATGTCCAGAACCCTCGTCGTCCTCCTCTCGCTCTGCATCGCCGCCTCGGCCGAAGCCCGCGAAGGCTTCGGCTTTACCAAAAAGTCAGTCGTCATGGACGTCCGCAACCCGCCCGCTCTCAACCTCGGCGCGCGGCGCGTGAAGGTCGTCGTCGAGAGCGAGCGGTCTGCCGACAAGGACGACGCCCGCGCCCTCATGCGCCTGACCGAGGAGCTGATTCTCAACGGAGGCGGGACGATTGCGGGGGAGAAGGACCGCGGCGACGTCGTCATCAAGCTCGCCCTCGACCGCATCGAGTCGCACGAGAGCTGGGAGACGAAGACCGAGTCCAGCTACGAGAAGATCGGCGAGAAACAGGTCTACAACGAAAAGAAGAAAAAGAACGAGACCAAGGACGTCTACGGCAACGTCCCTCGCACCGTGCAGATCAAGGTCGTCACCGGCAGCCTCAGCGGCGCCTACGACATCGCCGACCGCAGCGGCAAGGTCGTCGACTCCGGCAGCCTCTCGCAGGAGTTCCGGCAGAAGTACGACAAGGGAACGAACGCCGCCACGCCCACGGAGATCGAAGACGACCTGATGAGCGATGCCGCGCTGGCCGTCGCGGCGCGCCTCGTCCCGACCAGGGGACGGGTCGCGGTCCTGGTCCCCAAAGGCAGCTTCGAGTCCTACATTCCCTTCGCCGAGTCGAACACGTGGGACCGCTACCTCGCGTCGGTCGAGGCCGTGAAGCCGAAGAAAGACGCGCGGCAGGAAGCGTATCGGCAGTACGCCCTCGCGGTGGGAAAAGAGGGGCTGGCGTACTCGGTCGACGACCGCGCCCGCACCATCGAGCTGCTGCGCGAGGCGGTCGGTCACTACGACAACGCCATCACTGGCAATCCTGCCGAGAAGATCTTCCGCGAGGCGTATTCGAGCCTCTTCTCGCGAGGCGCCGGGGCGCCGCTTCCGCGCGCGCAGGCCAGCCTGACCGCGTTCGAGGAGTGGTCCGCTGGCGCACCGTCATCGAGGACGGCCGCGGTGAGGACCGCCTCGACGACCTCCGTTCCGGCGCTCTCGAACCAGACTCTCATCGAGATGTCGAAAGCCGGCCTGGCGGAAGAGAACCTGATCCTGGCCATCAACGAGGCCAGCGAAGTGGACTTCGACACCTCGCCCAACGCGCTCATCTCGCTGGCAAAGGCCGGCGTGAGCAAGAACGTCATCGCCTCCATGCAGAAAAAGGTGTCGAGACGTTAGTTCTCTGTGATCCTCTGTGTCCTCTGTGACTCTGTGGTTTGCTTCTTCGATTCTCGAGAAGGCAACCGCAGAGTCACAGAGATCACAGAGGAGAGCGAAGGGGGCCCCTGGTTCTTCAGCGGAAGCTGATCGGGATGTCGTCCATCGTCAGCACGCCCGGGCGTGCCTTGACGACGCGCGGGATCGCATTCACGACCATGGCCGCCGTGGCGCGGTCGCCGTGCGTGCCGCCCGGGATCACCATCTCCAGATCGGGCACTCCTTTGATAATGACGCGGTCGGCAGCCACCGCCTCCGCTCCGACGTACATCCGCAGCTCGAGGCTGACGTTGATGCGGCCCTTGCCGTAGATCGTCTGGTGGACGCCGGCGACCTGGCCGGGTGCCACCTTCAGATACTGCGTGGTGATCTCGCGGTCGGCCACGATCGGCTCGATCTTCTCCTCGCTCACCGATTCGAAGTCGACGCCCAGGCCGGCCCCGACGAGCATGAGCGACTCGCGAAGGCCCATGTGCTTGATCTTGCCGGCATCGACGGCGGCGCGGAACTCCCCGGTGGTCATCCCCGCGCCGACCTTGCGCTGCAACGGCTCGCGGCGCGTCGATGCATTCTGGATGCGGACGATCTCCACCGACCTCACTTCCTGGCACACCGACGTGATCGTCAGCGGCAGCTTGTCCATGACGAAGCCGGGATTCACGCCCGTGCCGAGGAGGTTCACGTTTGCGGAGCGGGCCGCCTGCTGCAGCTCCTCGCGGATCTTCTTGTCCAGCGGGAACGAAAGCTCCTCACAGGTCGAGACGACGTGCGAGCCGCGCTCGAGCAGCGACCTGAGCTGCGAGGAGACCTCGCGCAGCCGCGAGCCGGTGGAGTGGCAGACGACGTCCACCTTGCCGGCCAGCCCGGCCGTCACTTTGACGCCCGTCTCGCGGCCCAGGCCGATGACTTCGCCGAGGTCCTTGCCGATTTTCTTCGGGTCGATGTCGACCGCGGCGACGAGCCTGACCCACGGCTTGGTGAGGAGGAGCCGCGCGATCTCGGCGCCGATCGGGCCGATTCCATACTGCGCGACGGAGATGGTCGGGACGTTCATTGCTGGTGGAGACCTCGTTCGTCAAATTCGGCGCGGATTGTACGCGAATGTTGAGAGATGAATGCGGAGGGATGAGCAGCGCGGAACCGTGCAAGGGACTCGCTCACGGCGGCATCACGATTCACAGCGTTCGAAGGATGAAGGATGAAGGATGAACGTGGTTCGAGCGTTGATCCTTCATCCTTCATCCTTCAAACGTGTGAGGAGGCGATGTGGCGATGAGAACGAGAGTGCCGAAACGGTTTCGCAACGTAGTTCGCATCATTCATCGCTGCTCGAACAGCGCCGGCTGTTCCTGTTCGCCCTCGTCGTTTTCCTCTTCCCCGACAAAGTTCGAAACTCCCACTCCCGCCAGGCGGTACCGCGCCTCCGCTCCGAACTCGAACCGCTCCAGCAGCGACACGGCGACCGCCGTCAGCTCCTCGGCCGACTCGGGCGGGTGGTCGGGGGTGAGCCGGCGCGTGGCGGTCTTGAAATCGGGTGTGCGCAGCTTCACCGTCACGGTGCGCCCGCGCATCGAGCGGCCGTCCATGGCCGCCCAGAGATCCTGCGACGCTTTCCGGAGATAGTCCGCCACTTCCTCGCGCGTGATGTCGGTCGCGAACGTATTCTCGTTCGACCACGACTTGCGCTTCCGCGACGGCACGACCGGACTCTCGTCGATGCCGCGCGCCAGCTCCCACAGTCGCGTGCCCCATTTGCCGAATCGCTCGACAAGCTCCTTCTCTTCGTACTGCCGCACGTCGCCGACCGTCTGAATTCCGAACCCGTGCAGCACCGCCTCGGTTGCCTTCCCCACGCCCGGGATCTTGCGCACGGGAAGCGGCGTGAGGAACTCCTCGACCTGATGCGGGCGGATCACGAAGCAGCCGTCCGGCTTCTTCCAGTCCGACGCGATCTTGGCCAGGAACTTGTTCGGTGCGACCCCGGCCGATGCGGTGAGCTGCGTCTCGTCGCGGATCTCGCGGCGGATCGTCTGCGCGGTCTCCGTCGCAGTGGGGATCCCCGTCAGCTCCTCGGTCACATCGAGATAGGCCTCGTCGAGCGACAGAGGCTCGACGAGCGGCGTGTGCCGCTCGAAGATCTCGCGGATGTGTTTCGACACGGCTCGGTATCGCTCGAAGTCGGGATGGACGAACACGCCGTCCGGGCAGAGCTTCTTGGCGCGCATGGCCGGCATGGCGGAGTGGACTCCGAACTTGCGCGCCTCGTACGACGCCGCGCAGACCACGCTGCGCATCCCCGGCCATCCGACGATGACCGGCCGGCCGCGCAGCGACGGGTCGTCGCGCTGCTCGACGGACGCATAAAATGCGTCCATATCGATATGGATGATCTTTCGCACCTGAATACGCCGGCGTTTCTCGTGGACCGGACCGCCCTGCAGCGGAACTGCGATCGGATGCGCGAGAAGGCGGCCGCGTCGCATGTGATTTTCCGACCTCACGTGAAGACACACAAGGTCGTCGAGATCGGCCACATGCAGCACGGCGGCGCAATCGGGCCGATCACCGTGTCCACGCTGGCCGAGGCGGAGCTGTTTGCCGCGGCCGGGTTCAGCGATCTGACGTATGGGGTGCCGGTGGCGCCGGAGAAACTGGAGCGCGCGGCGGCGCTGGCGAAACGTGTCGAGACGCTGAATTTATTGATCGACTCGCGCGACGCTCTACAGGCGTTAGAGTCGTTCGGCCATCCCTTCGACGTGTTCCTCAAGGTCGACTGCGGCTACCACCGTGCCGGAGTCGACCCCGATTCCGAGGAGAGCGTGAACCTGGCGCGGAGCATGGCCGCGTCGCCGGTGATCCGGTTCCGCGGACTGCTCACGCACGCGGGGCACTCCTATGACGCGCGGACGATCGAGGAGATTCGCGCCATCGCCGCACAGGAGCGCGATGCCGTCGATCGGCTCCGGCGGCGCGTGGAACTGGATCTCATCCGCAGCGTCGGGTCGACGCCGACGCTGACCGCCCTCGAGACGTTCGAGGGCGTCGACGAAGTCCGCCCCGGCAACTACGTCTTCTTCGACGCTTTCCAGGCGACGCTCGGCTCGTGCCGGCGCGAAGACGTGGCGGTCTCGGTTCTGACGACGGTCGTCGGCTCGTATCCCGAGCGGAAGACGCTGATCGTCGACGCCGGTGCACTCGCGCTCTCCAAAGACTCCGGACCGCGTCACCTCGACCCCGAGTTCGGCTACGGCATCGTCTGCGATACGGCTCTCCAGCCGCTGCCCATGAGAATCGTTGCGCTGTCGCAGGAGCATGGAAAGGTGAGCGCGGAGAAGGTCGTGCCCGTCGGTACGCGCCTGCGCATCCTCCCCAACCACTCCTGCCTGACTGCCGCGATGGACGACCGCTATCACGTGGTCGAGAGTGGACGAGTCACCGCGGAGTGGCGGCCGGCGCGGGGGTGGTAGTTCGTCCCGGTTCCACCATGGCAGCCGGTGTGCACCGAACCGGTGCATGGCGAAAGACGAACCGCAAAGCTACGGAAGTGGGAAGGACTGGCTGACCGGCAAGACCGGTCAGGAGGTCAACAGCCAGAAGGGGAACGCGGACCCGCAGCACGACGACTTCTACGAGAGCCGGCGTGACGGAGACGACTCGGCTC
>DATKCA010000224.1:0-13366 GCA_035544675.1 Thermoanaerobaculia bacterium
AGGGAATCCGAGTGATGCGCTCGCTTCAACGAGCGAATGGTAGAGATTGAAGCCGTCGATAACGAACGCGGTACGTCCAGACATAAAAAAACCCTCGGATCGTAACCCGAGGGTGGCCGCCGGACCCAATCAGTAAACTGACCGGCATCTCGCCGGTGTTGATGACTGCAATATAGGTTGATGTTCCGGATACGTCAACATTTTCGACGCTTCCGAATTCCACCTAAGTGTCGCCTCTGTATACGTTTAAGTGCCTCAATAGGCTACGGGTCCGTTGTACTTTCCACATCCGGGCGGCTTAGGCGGCCGCGCTCTCGTTGAACCACAGATCGAGCGAGAGCAGATCACTCGCGGTCCACACGCAGTTCGTGAGGCCCGCCGCCATCGCCGGAGTCTGACCCTTCAGCGAGCGATGCTTGCGGCAGAAGTTGTAGTACACCATCGTGAGCGCGAGGCCTCGGGGAGCCCCCCACAACTCTTCGCGGGAGGCTCCCCCCGAGGCCCGAGGCCCGAGGCCCGAGGCCCGGCAATGGCAAATCCTTTGCTGCGATCCTGCGGCGTGGCCAAAGAACTAGAGCACCTGATCCAGGACCTCAAGAGGCGCCGCGACGCGCTCGACGGTCAGATCAACGATCTCGAAAACGGCAAGACGACCACGGAGCTCATCGACAAGCTCCGGGAGCTCCGCGGCCGCGCCGAGCAGACCGCGGGCCGCTCCATCGGCCCCGACGACGAGACCCTGCGGCTGCGGCGGCGATAAAAAAGGCCGGCCTCGCCGGCCGGCCTCTTCTCGTCGAATCTGCGGGGCGTGATCAGTCGAGCTTGATCGCCTTCTTCGTCTTCTCCTTGCGGGAAGACTCCTTGGCCGAGTAATCGTCCATGCACGAGCCTTTGTCGACCATGGCGCAGCTGAGGTACTCGGCGATCTCGATGATGACGGCGCGGATGGCCTTTCCGGTCGGCGTCTTCTCGTACTTGTTGAGGTTTCCGCCGAAGCCGCCGCGGTAGAGGCCGAGGGCGAGGCCACCGCTGCCGGCGCGAGCCTCCACCGTGCGGGTGAACTCGATGTCGCCCGTGGTGGTGTCGACGACGCGCAGGTCGACGGCCATGTAGGCCTCTTCCTTCTTGCCGCCGACACTAATGCCGCCGAAGCGGAGTCCGCCGCCGCCGCCCTTCGTATCCATCTCGAAGGCGCTGACGGTCGCGAACACGAGGTACTTCGCTCCGGTCAGTTTTCCGATCTTCGCGCGCGTGGCCTTGTTGACGCGGCCGGCCTCGGCGAGGTCCTGCTCGTCGAGAACCGCCTCGATCTTGGAGCGCTCGATGACGCGGAACTTCTCTGTGGCGGCCAGCTCGTTGCTCAGCATCCCCGCCAGGTCACGGCCTACGCCCCCGTACCACCAGGCCGCGGAGGTGTCGTTCGTGAACTCGGATACGGCGATGGCCGGGTCGGCCGCGAAAGCGGAAGTGGAAAGGAGAAGGGCAGCAAGAGAAACAAGGACGAATTTACGCATGTGGCTCCTCTGGTTGTTTGGGGTTCCCGTGGACGATTGCCGGTTATTTTATACCGGCTTTTGATTTATGCCCGGCCGCCTCGGGCTGCCGTGAGCGACCTCAAGTATTCAATGATCAGTGCCTGCCGGCCGGGAGTCGACGAGGGTGGCGTCCCACATTTCGACGCGGTTGCGCCCCCGGCGTTTCGCGGCATCAAGCGCGCGATCGGCCCGATCGATCAGCGCTGACGGACTCAACACCGTATCACCCTCTCCTGCTTCCAGCCCGGCGATTCCGATCGATGCCGTCACGATCAGCGAGCTGTCGCCCACGTCCATGGCCGTCCCTTCCAGCCGCCCGCGGATCCGTTCGGCCACCTTGGGAGTGCTGCCGACCCTGGTGTCAGGGAGGATGACGCAGAATTCCTCCCCGCCGTAGCGTCCGGGCACGTCGTAGACCCGGCAGCTCTCCTTGAGCAATCTGCCGAAGGACTGCAGCACGTGATCGCCGGCCGTCTGGCCGTAGGTGTCGTTGATCCGCTTGAAGTTGTCGATGTCCAGCAGCATCAGGGTCAGCGCCGAGCCGCTGCGCAGCGAGCGGTTGATCTCCGACTCGATTTTCTCCATCACGAACCAGCGGTTGTAGAGGCCGGTCAGCGCGTCGCGGGCCGAGACCTCCGAGAGCACGCGGTTCTTCACCATCAGGTCGAGGTTGTCGCGCTCGAGGAACACCATGCGCCTCTCCAGGTCGGACATCCGGTGAATGCTGTCGGCGGCGTCGCGTATGAGCGTGAAGACCTCACCCAGGACTGCGCGCTCGTGCTCGTTCAGCCCTCCGCTGGTGGACACCAGGCGGAGATTTCCCGCCGGCAGGGGCATCGAGTACTCATCCGCATCGTCGGTCACGCTCTCCACGATACGAAGCGGTTTCTTCAGAAGCGCAGAAAACGGTCCGAGAATCCGCTCGGCAGCGGCGTCGATCTGGCGCATGGTTGTCGTCTCCGGGAGGGGGCCGAGTATATGACAGATCACCGCAGCTCGACCCGGAACCGGTTCACGCCGGCCTTGATCTCGTCGCCGGTGTGGACTCTGGTGTTCCGGGCCGGGAGCGTATTCAGAAATGTCCCGTTGCGGCTGCCCAGGTCGCGTACTCGAACGGTGCCGTCAGCGTCGGCGGTGACTTCGAAGTGCTTGCGCGAGAGGAACTCGTCCGGCACCTTCACGTGACCTTCGCGCCCGACCACCAGGCCGCCCGGCGGAATCTCGAACTCCTGGCCGGCCAGCGCCCCTTCCACGCAGACGAGCACGCTGCGGCTGGAGGACGCGGCGACGGCCTGATGGGCGCGAGTCTGGAAGAGATCGATCACCGAGCCGGACGCATCGCCGATGACGATCGGCTCGACTGCGATCCCCGGACCCTCGGTCGGCTCGATGGTGACGAGCGCCGATCCGACGCGCAAGAGGTGCACGCCGTCGCCGATCTCGGCCTCGCTGATCTCCTGCCCGTCCATGAACGTGCCGGTGTGCGAGGTCTCGTCGCGGACGATCAGCTTCTCGCCGCTCACCACGATCGAGCAATGCCGGATCGACAGCTCGGCATCGGTCAGCTCCACATGGCAGCCCTGCCGGCCGATCCAGAGGGGATGCTCGCGGATGGTGAACACGGAGTCGATGGCCTGGTGCGCGCCGCGGGCGATGATGCGCACGGACCGCGGCCTCGACGCGGCGGCCGCGGCGGCGCCGGACAGCGCTGTCTCCGCCGTCACGGCGAGCGAGCCGTCGACGCGATACGGCTGGAGGTCCACTTCGCGGATCTCGTCCGGACTCAGCATCCGGGCCAGGATGGCCGCCTTGCTGCCGGCCAGCCACTCACCGCAGTGGCAGGTGGCGATGGAGTTGGGAAGCCGGACCGCGACCGCGCCGGGCACGTCGTACGCCTGGCTGCATCGGCTGCAGCGGATCAGCGGCATGGGCGCGATGATAGCGCGGCGGCACACTGCGCTACACTTCGAGGTAGGTGTAATGCTCGTTTCGGATCAGCAGGCGCCGGGGCTTCTGAGGGCGGGTCTTCGATCGAAGTTCATCGGAGCGTTCGCTCTTCAGACGCTGGCGGTCGCCGTTCTGATCGTGGTGGTGCAGCAGTGGCTGGTCCGGCGCGCGATGATCCTGCAGACGCTCGAGCAGGGCCGCGCCATCGCCCGCACCGTGGAGGCCACCGCTCCTTACTACGTAATCTTCGGCCTGACCAGCGATCTGCAGAACATCGTCATGGACCTGAGGCGCCATCCGTCGATCGAGTACGCGGACTTCGTCGGCGCCGACGGCACCTCGCTGGCAGCGAGCTCGACCGCTCTCCCCGGGGCGCTCAGCGCCACCAACCGGCCGCTCGTGGCCACGGACGGCACCGACGTCGGCGACGGGTTTCATCTCTTCATCGTCCCGTTTCACGAGGCGCGTGAGGAGTCCGCCGCGGCCGCTCCGCCCAAGGGGTACTTCCGTCTGCTCACCAACGACCGGGGCGCCCGAGCCGCCTCCGCGGATCTGCGCAAGTGGACCATCGCGCTGGCCGCGCTCGCACTGTTGTTCTCGATGCCGCTCGCGTATCTGCTTGCCCGTGTCTTCGTCCGTCCGATCCAGGCGCTGTCGGGAACCGCCAGCCAGGTGTCGCAGGGGGACCTCACGCAGCGCGTGGAGATCGAGACAAGTGACGAAGTGGGGACGCTCGCTGAGGCATTCAACTCGATGGCCGCGAACCTGGAGCGGACGGTGCGCAGCGTCGTTCAGTCTCAGGCCAAACTGAAGGCCGTGGTCGAGGCGGTGGACAGCCGCGCGCGCACGGTCGTCGACCGGGTCGACGAGCAGCGTGCCGTCATCGACGACACGTACCGCTCCATCGACCAGTTGAACGGCGGCGTCCGGAAGATCACCGACAACGTCGAGGCGCTCTCCGCCGCGTCGGAGGAGACCTCGTCGTCGATGCTGGAGATGGTGGCGTCGATGGAGGAAGTCAGCCGCCACACCGAGACGCTGTGGGGCTCGGTGGAGGAGACGGCGTCCGCGACGCACCAGATGGTCACCTCGATCAGCGAGGTCGACCAGAACGTCGTCTTCCTGACGAACTTCGTTACCGAGACGTCGTCTTCGATGGTGCAGATGAGCGCGTCGATCGCGCAGGTGGAGACCAACGCCGCAACGTCCTACGATCTCACGCTGGCCGTCGCCGACGCCGCCGAGTCCGGAATGAAGGCGGTGCGCGAGACGATCGACGGCATGGAGGAGATCCGTGAGGCGGTCGCCGCGTCCAACACCGTCGTCTCCCGGCTGGGCGAGCGCTCGGTCTCCATCGGGCGCATTCTCAACGTCATCGAGGACATCGCCGAGCAGACCAACCTCCTGGCGCTGAACGCCGCCATCCTCGCCGCGCAGGCCGGCGAACATGGGAAGGGCTTCTCGGTCATCGCCGCCGAGATCCGCGACCTGTCCGAGAGGACCGCCTCCTCGACACGCGACATCGCCACTCTCATCCGATCGGTTCAGGAGGAGGTCTCGAACGCGCTGAAGACCATGGCCTCCGGCTCCACGCTCGTCGAGCACGGCGTGGCGCTCTCGCACGACGCGGGCAAGGCCCTCAACAGAATCCTCGACTCGACCACCAAAGCCTCGGGCATGGGCCGGGAGATCGCCGGGGCCACGCGCGAGCAGGCTGCCGGCAGCGAAAACGTGACCAGGGCCATCAACAGGCTTCAGGAGATGGTGAAGCAGATCAGCTCGGCCACCGCCCAGCAGGCCGCCGGATCGGATCACATCCTCAAGGCCGTGGAGTCGATGCGCGAAGTCACGAAGTACGTCCGCCAGGCCATGGTCGAGCAGAAGTCAGGCTCGGCCATGATCTCCGCCGCCGCCGAGCGCATGATCGAGATGATCCACGAGATCTTCCAGGCCGCCGCCAGCCAGGCCACCGAGAGCGAGAAAATCGTCCACACGATGGAGCAGGTGCGCACGATCGCCGAAGGCAACGGCCGGTCGGCGGGGGAGATGAGCGAGTCGATCTCGATGCTGAACGACGCCATCCGCAGCCTCGACGAAGAAGTGAAGAAATTCAGGATCCACTGATGACCGCGCCCAGGCGCGATTTGCGTCTCATCACATTCCGCGCCGGCCCCGAGACGTTCGTCCTCGACATCATGGCCGTGCGGCAGATCATCCCCTACGCCGGCACGACCTCCGTGCCCACCGCGCCGGACTTCGTGGAAGGCATCATCGTCGCGCGCAACGAGGTCATTCCGGTCGTCGACCTGCGCGCGCGCCTCTACCCCCGGATGTCTCACTCACCCCACTCGCTGATCCTCATCACCCGCTCCATGGGCGGCGTGATCGGCCTCAGAGTCGACGACGTGCGGCGGATCATCACCGCCTCGCCGGACAGCCTGCTGCCTCCTCCTCCCCTGATCGGCGGCGTGCGCGGCGACCTGCTGATCGCCATCATCCCATCGGGAGACGAGGTGTTTCTTCTCATCGACCTGGAAGCAGTGCTTACCGAGGAGGAGAAGGGGGAGCTTTCAAAGGCCAGGGAAACGATGAACGAGAGAAGGAACGATGAAGGATGAAGGATGAAGGATGAAGGATGAAGGCTCGTCGGTCATGGTCCTTCATCCTTCATCCTTCATCCTTGAAACGTTCATGCCCCACGATGCCGAATAGAACGAGAAGCGCCTCATCACTCATCGCTCCTCTCCGGTTTCTCCCCCCGCACATACCCATACGGACAATGCCGGCACCCTGATTCGCAGCAGTACCCCCGCCTGCGCAGATAGTCTTCGGTGAAGACCATGTAGGGCCCTTCGTAATAGAAGTCCTTACCTTCGATGAGTGCATCACTCATGTATTCTTCGCGCGATGTTCGGCAGATCGAGGCTTCTGCAGTTGACGGAAGCGATGACCGGGAAGCTCATCGTCGTCTACGGCGACATCGTAGCGGACCGGTTCGTGTACGGGACGCCGAAGCGGATCTCGCGCGAGGCACCCGTGCTGATCCTCCGCCAGTATCGCGAGGACGTCCTGCTCGGCGGCGCCGGCAACGCCATCAACAACATTCTCTCTCTGGGAGGCCTCCCCGTCCCGATCTCGGTCCTCGGCGATGACCCGGCCGGTCGCGCTCTGCTGGACACGATGACCGCTCAGGGAATCGATTGCGGCGGCATCCTCCGCGCTCCGCGCTACAACACGCCCACCAAAGTCAGGATCCTCGGCGGCATGCCCCATTCGACGCGCCAGCAGATCGTCCGGTACGACATCGAAGACCACTTCGAGCTGACCGAGGAGGAGACCGGGCGGTTCGCGTGGCTGCTGCGCGACCAGTTCGCGGTCTGCAGCGCGGCGCTCATCAGCGACTACGGATATGGAACCGTCACTCCCAGTCTGGCCACGAACCTGACCGGCTTCGCCAAAGGGAAGCCGGTGACGCTCGACTCGCGCTACGACCTCCTCAAATTCCCTGACGTCACCGCCGCCACGCCCAACGAAGAGGAGGCCGCCGCCGCTGCCGGGATCTCGCTGTATGAAGACGACAACGGCCATGACGTGGAGTTCGTCGCGCAGACACTGCAGCAGAGCCTCGACTGCGAGGCGATCCTCATCACTCGTGGAAGCCGGGGGATGGCCCTGTTCGAGAAGAACGGGGGCTCGCCGCTCTTCATCCCGGTCCACGGAACCGATCAGGTGGCCGACGTCACCGGCGCCGGCGACACGGTGATCGCCACCTTCACGCTCGCACTGGCGGCCGGCGCCTCCTACGCGGAGGCGTCGAAGCTGGCGAATTACGCCGGCGGAATCGTCGTCATGAAGATGGGGACGGCCACGGTATCGAAGGAAGAGCTGCGCCATGCCATCGAGCGTGACGAGGAGTTGGACGGGTAGCCCGTGATGAACGCACCCATCGTTTCCGAGTCTGAGCTCTTCGCGGTCGTCGAAGAGGCCCGGGCGAGCGGCAGGCGGGTGGCCTTCGCCAATGGCTGCTTCGACCTCCTGCACGTCGGCCACATCCGTTATCTGCAGAGCGCGGCGCAAGTCGCCGAGCTGCTCGTGGTGGCGGTCAACGGCGACCGCTCCGTTCGCGAGCTCAAAGGACCCGGACGTCCTGTGATGAACGAGAGAGAGCGCGCGGAGTTGATCTCGGCGATCCGCGGCGTCTCCTACGTCACGATCTTCAGGGAGAAAAGCCCGATCCGGCTCATCGAATTGTTGAAGCCTGACTTCCAGTGCAAAGGCACGGATTACACCCCCGAGTCCGTCCCCGAGGGCGACATCGTCCGCTCGTACGGCGGCAAGGTCGTCATCGTCGGCGATCCGAAGGATCATTCGTCGACGGAGATTCTCGAGAGGATGAAGGATGAAGGATGAAACGCGTTCTCATCCTTCGCCTGTCGGCGCTCGGTGACGTCATCCACACGATTCCGGCTGTCGTCGCGCTGAAGCAGGCCATGCCGGATGCCGATTTCTCGTGGGTGGTCGAGTCGCCCTACGCGGAGCTGGTCGGCATCGTCGCCGGAGTGCGTGCCGTCCCGGTTCGGCTGAAGCGATGGTCGCGGAAGCCGTTCGCATTCCGTGCCGACATGCGCGGGGCGGCGCGGGCCATCCGAGGATGCGACGTCTCAGTCGACTTTCAAGGCCTCATGAAGTCCGCCGGCATCGGCTGGCTTTCTCGCGCGCCCGAGCGCTACGGGTTCGCACCTGAGGCCATCCGGGAACGGGGGGCGGTGGCGTTCACGAACCGGCGCATCCCGGTCGATCAGAGCCGCCACGTGATCGAGTGGAACCTCCAGCTTGCGGAAGCGGTCGCCCCGATCCGGCCCGTGGATGTGGACTGGACGGCCTTTCCGGACGATCCATCAGGGAGGCTGGCCCGGCTGGGTGACCGCGTCGTTCTCCTGCCCGGCGCGGGGAAGCCGCACAAGCAGTGGCCGGCGGACCGCTTCCGCGATCTCGCGGCGCGGCATCGCGATCGGGCCCTGGTGGTCTGGGGGCCGGGCGAACGGGGACTGGCCGAGGAGATCGGCGCCGAGGTCGCGCCGGAAACGAACCTGCGGGAGCTGGCCTGGCTGCTGCGGCACGCCAGCGTGGTGGTGGGAGCGGACACAGGGCCGCTTCATCTCGCCGCGGCGCTCGGAACCAGGGTGGTCGGGCTCTACGGCCCGACGGACCCGCGCCGCAACGGGCCGTACGGGCAGCTGGATCGTGTGGTGAGCGACTATGGAGGAAAGCGGTCGATGGCGTCCATCGGAGTGGACGCAGTTGCACGGAGAGTGGCTGAATTGAAGTAAAATAACCTTTTCCCGGCACGAGACTCGTCCCTCGGGTGGTAAACTCATCTCTCTACAAAAGGTCGGAAACTCTCGCCGGTCAAGGCTTTGGCAGCATACCGGGAGCGAGTGAGCGAGCCTGCTGTCCATCGTCCCGAAACGGAGTAAACACCACCTATGAGCGTTCGCCTCGGTGAATTGCTGACCAAAGCGAGTCTGATCAACCAGGATCAGCTCAAAGATGCCCTGAAGGTCCAGAAGGAAACGGGCGGGAAGCTCGGTGAGACCCTGATCAAGCTGGGTTTCGTCACCGAGGAGGACATCACCGAGTGCCTTTCGCAGCAGTTCGGTGTGCCGTCGATCAACCTCGCGCACTTCGAGATCGACGCGAGCGTGATCAAGCTGATCCCCGCCGACGTGGCGCGCAAGTACAACATACTTCCGGTCAACAAGACCGGGGCGACGATCACGATCGCCATGGCCGACCCGACCAACGTGTTCGCCATGGACGACATCAAGTTCATGACCGGCTACAACGTCGAGCCGGTGGTGGCGTCCGAGCTGGGGATCAAGGCGGCCATCGACAACTACTACGGATCGACCTCCTCGCTGGAGCTGAAGAAGGTCATGGAAGACCTTCAGCAGTCCGAGAGCGCCGACCTGGAGGTGCTGGAGGAAGAGGAAGAGCTCGATGTCGAGGCGCTGGCGGAAGGGGCGGAAGAGGCGCCGGTCGTCAAGCTCTGCAATCTGATTCTGACGGACGCGATCAAGCGTGGGGCGTCGGACATCCACATCGAGCCGTACGAGAAGGAGTATCGCGTGCGCTTCCGTATCGACGGAACGCTGTACGAGATCATGAATCCTCCTCTGAAGCTCCGCGACTCGATCACCTCGCGCATGAAGATTCTGGCCAAGCTGGACATCTCCGAGAAGCGCCTGCCTCAGGACGGGCGCATCAAGCTGAAGATGAAGCTCAACGACAAGAACAAGGAGCTCGACTTCCGCGTCTCGGTGCTGCCGACGCTGTTCGGCGAGAAGATCGTCATGCGACTGCTGGACAAGGACAACCTCAAGCTGGACATGACCAAGCTCGGCTTCGAGGCGGAGTCGCTGGTCCGGTTCGAGGAGGCGATTTTCAAGCCGTGGGGAATGGTTCTTGTGACGGGGCCCACGGGCTCGGGCAAGACCAATACGCTTTACTCAGCTCTGGCGAAGGTCAATTCGCCGGAAGTGAACATCATGACGGCCGAAGACCCGGTGGAGTTCAACCTGCCCGGCATCAACCAGGTGCAGATGAAGGAGTCGATCGGCTTGAACTTCGCGGCTACGCTGCGATCCTTCCTGCGGCAGGACCCGAACATCATCCTGGTCGGCGAGATCCGCGACTTCGAAACGGCCGAGATCGCGATCAAGGCCGCGCTCACCGGCCACCTCGTGCTCTCGACCCTTCACACCAACGACGCTCCGTCGACGATCAACCGCCTCATGAACATGGGCATCGAGCCGTTCCTGGTGGCGACCTCGGTTCAGCTGATTGCCGCGCAGCGGCTGGCGCGGCGCATCTGCTCGAGCTGCAAGGAAGAGGTCGACGTCGCTCCCCAGGCGCTGGTCAACCTCGGCTACAAGAAGGAAGAGGTCGGGACCTTCAAGGTGTACAAAGGCCGCGGCTGCGACAAGTGCAACAACACGGGCTACAAGGGACGCGTGGCGCTCATCGAGGTCATGACGATCAACGACGACCTGCGCGAGCTGATCCTGGCCGGCGGGACGGCCATCGACATCAAGAAGAAAGCCGCCGAGAGCGGCATGATTAGTCTGCGCCGTTCCGGTTTGATTAAAATCATGGACGGCGTGACCACCATCGAAGAAGTCGTCCGGGAGACCGTACTGTAATCGGGCTCCGGGGCTCAGGGCTCCGGGCTCAGGGGAAACGGTCCCCAGAGCACGGATCCCGGAGCCCTGAGCCCTCGGAGAAACCTAATGGCCGTTACCCTGCACCAGCTTCTGAAGACCATGGTCGAGCGTGGCGGCTCGGACCTTCACGTCACGACGAACTCTCCTCCGCAGATCCGCATCGACGGGAAGCTCGTCCCGCTGGACATGCCTCCACTGCTCGCGCCGGAGACCAAGCAGCTCGCCTACTCGGTGCTCACCGACGCGCAGAAGCACCGGTTCGAAGAGAACCTCGAGCTCGACATCTCCTTCGGCATCAAGGGGCTGGCGCGTTTCCGGGCCAACATCTTCAACCAGCGTGGCGCGACCGCGGCCGTCTACCGCCAGATTCCGTACGAGATTCTCGGATTCCGCGAGCTGGGTCTTCCGCCGGTCGTGGAAGAGATCTGCGCCAAGCCGCGCGGCCTGGTGCTGGTCACCGGACCGACCGGCTCGGGCAAGTCGACGACGCTGGCGGCGATGATCGACAAGATCAACCGCGAGACGCATCAGCACATCATCACGATCGAAGACCCGGTGGAGTTCCTCCACCAGCACAAGAACTGCGTGGTCAACCAGCGCGAGCTGCACGCCGACACGCACTCGTTCGCCAACTCGCTCCGTTCGGCTCTCCGCCAGGACCCCGACGTCGTGCTCATCGGTGAGATGCGTGACCTGGAGACGATCGAGTCCGCGCTGCGCATCGCCGAGACGGGCCACCTCACGTTCGGAACCCTCCACACGAACTCCGCCGCGCAGACGATCAACCGTATCGTGGACGTCTTTCCGGCGCACCAGCAGCCGCAGATCCGCGCGCAGCTCTCGTTCGTTCTGGAGGGCATCATGTGCCAGGCCCTCCTCCCCAAGGCCAACGGCAAGGGCCGCGTCATGGCCATGGAGATCCTCGTGCCGAACGCCGCCATCCGCAATCTCATCCGCGAGGACAAGGTCCACCAGATCTACTCGATGATGCAGACCGGCCAGACCAAGTACGGGATGCAGACGTTCAATCAGTCGCTGGCCACGCTGTACTTCAAGAAGCTGATCACGCTCCAGGTGGCGCTGAGCCGCTCGTCGAACCCAGATGAACTTCAGGAAATGATTTCACGCGGCGCCGGGTCGTTGCATCAGGGAACGCCCTCGGCGGCCACGGCACGGCCCATACGTCCAGCGTAGAAACTGGGGCTCGGGGCCAGGGGCTCAGGGCTCAGGGGAATGCGACCCTGAGCCCCGAGCCCTGAGCCCGGAGCCCCTGCTTAGGAGGAAGCAATGCCGACATTCGAGTGGAAGGGCAGGAACCGGTCCGGACAGGACCAGACGGGTATGCTGGTGGCCGACTCGAAAGATGCCGTCATCGGCATGCTGCGGCGGCAGCAGGTCGTCGTCACAGCGGTCAAGGAGAAGGGGAAGGAGATCGCTGTACCGAAGTGGGGCGGCAAGGTCCCGCCGCAGAACATCGCGATCTTCACCCGCCAGTTCTCGGTCATGATCGACGCAGGCCTGCCGCTCGTGCAGTGCCTGGAGATCCTCGGCTCGCAGCAGGATCACAAGAACTTCAAGCGCTCGCTGATCCAGGTCCGCCAGGACGTGGAGTCGGGCTCGAGCCTGGCCGACGCGATGCGCAAACACCCCAAGACCTTCAACGACCTCTACACGAACATGGTCGCCGCCGGTGAGGCGGGCGGTATTCTCGACACGATCCTCCAGCGTCTGGCCGCCTACATCGAGAAGGCGGTCAAGCTGAACAGCCAGGTCAAGTCGGCCATGATCTATCCGGTGGCCGTCATCACGATCGCGGTCATCGTCGTGATGATCATTCTCTGGAAGGTCATTCCGGTCTTCGCGGCCCTCTTCACCGGCCTGGGGGCGGAGTTGCCGACTCCCACCAAGATCGTCATCGCCCTGTCGGACTTCATCGCCGACTTCTGGTGGATGATCTTCGGCGGCTCCATCCTCATCGTCTTCGCACTGCGCCGCTATCACCAGACCTATAAGGGGAAGCGGGTGCTGGACGGAATTCTGCTGAAGTTCCCGGTGCTGGGAATGCTCCTGCGCAAGATCTCCGTGGCGCGCTTCTGCCGCACGCTGGCCACGCTGACCTCCTCGGGCGTTCCGATTCTCGACGGCCTGCAGATCACGGCCAAGACGGCCGGCAACTCCGTCGTCGAAGACGCGATCATGGCCACGCGCAAGTCGGTCGAGGAAGGCAAGACCATCAGCGAGCCTCTCGGCGACACGGAGGTCTTCCCTCCGATGGTCGTGCAGATGATCGCGGTGGGCGAGCAGACCGGCGCACTCGATACCATGCTCTCGAAGATCGCCGACTTCTACGAAGACGAGGTGGATACGGCCGTGGCGGGCCTCATGAAGCTCCTCGAGCCGGTGCTCATCGCGTTCCTCGGCGTCGCCATCGGCGGCATCGTCATCGCGATGTACATGCCCATGTTCACCCTCATTGGACAGGTTGGATAGCATGGCCTAACGACTGAGGCCCATGGCACAACTTCCCCGCGACGCGAGACTGCTGATCGCGATCCGCGTCATCGTCGTCACGACGCTGCTGATCGCGGCGCTGATCGTCCAGTACACGGTCCGCGAGCTGCTGCCGATCAGCTACCTCTACTACACGGCCGGCTTCGCGTA
>DATKCA010000225.1:0-8371 GCA_035544675.1 Thermoanaerobaculia bacterium
TGGAGTAGGGGGTCAGGTCTTGCCTTTTCCCTTTCTCCACAACAAGTAGAGCTCAACCTGTGACGGCTCTACTTGTTGTGGAGAAAGGGAAAAGGCAAGACCTGACCCCCTACTCCAGCGCGATGATCCCGTCCTTGAACAGCTTGTAGAAGATCAGCATGGCGTCGGGCTCGCGGATCGGGCTGATCTTGATCAGCGAGCCCAGGTCCCACGTGCCGTTGATGCGGGAGAGGATGAAGCCCTCGTTCGGCGTGAAGTTCATCGTGGTGATCTCCTCGATCGGCTTGATGAGCTTCGGCACCTTCGCCTCGATGACCCCGAGGTTTCGCAGCTCGGCCAGGATGACCGCTTCGGCGCCCTTGATGGCGCTGCGCACCCTCGGATGCTGCGGGTCGAGGTTCTGAGCGGCGCGGAGAAGCCGCTGGGTCTTCTCGAAGTCGCGATTCTTGAGCGCGGACTGCGCCGCGTTCAGCATCGACACGATCTCGTCGGTCTCGCTGAAGCCCTCGGCGAACGGCGCCACCTCCGGCGTCGGCGTCGCTCCCCTCTCCGTCGTGCCGGTGGCGAAGCGAACGTAGCCCTCACGGGCCAGCCCGTACACGGTCGAGCAGACATGGAAGGACGAGGAGCGCGTCTCCAGCACCAGCTCGGCGATGCGACGCTTCCCGTTGATGGCCGCCACGATCATGCGATCGACGTCGTCGAGCTCCGTGTTCGGCTCGAGGGGCTTGATCAGTGCCGGGATGAGCGTGTCGTCGGGAATCACCTCGCGCATGCGAACCCACTCGTCCACGCGCCGCGTCCCCTCCATGATGATGCCGGTGACGTCGATCTTCAGCGGGATCATGGCCATCTGCGGCAGCTCGTTGTCGATGAAGTGAAACTCCCCTTCCTTCCAGAGGAAGATGTCGTAGATCTCCTCCTCCGCCTTCAGGCGCATGAGCCGCACCAGATCGTCCTCGGTGATGAGGCCGATCGTCACCAGGATCTTACCGAGGAGGATGCCGGACTGCTGCTGGACTTCGATGGCTTTGCGGAGCTCCGGCTCGGTGAGGAAACCGTGGCTCATGAGGAACTGTCCGAGGTACTCGCGGGGATCGTTGGAGGCAGAGGAGATGACGCGGCCGGTCCTGAAGAAGACTTTCTTCTCGACCACGTCCCGGCTGACCACGAGCGTTCCGGTCTTCTGCCCCAGGCTGAGCCATTGGAGCAGGTCGCCCGGGAGCATCGTTTTGAGATTGCCGCTTACGCCCATGATTGCAAAGGGTTGTGAATTATAGCCGTTGCTCGTTACTGGTAGGCTTAACGCTGTGATGAAAGACATGACCGGGAAAGAGACGGTGCGAACGTCGTCCGGCTTCGAAGTGCCGGTGGCCTACGACCACGCTTCACTCACCCGCCGCGGCTTCGACCCGCAGCGCGACCTCGGGAGTGCCGGCTCCTTCCCGTTCACGCGCGGTCCGCAGCCCTCAATGTATCGCGGGAAGCTGTGGACGATGCGGCAATACGCGGGATTCTCGACGGCTTCGGAGTCGAACCGGCGGTACCGGTACCTGCTGGAGCGTGGCACGACAGGGCTGTCGGTGGCCTTCGACCTGCCGACGCAGATCGGGATGGACTCCGACGACGCGCGGGCGCGCGGCGAAGTGGGCAAGGTGGGGGTGGCCATCGACTCGATCGAGGACATGGAGACGCTGCTGGACGGCATCCCGCTGGACCGCGTGTCGATCTCGATGACGATCAACGCGCCGGCGTCGATCCTTCTGGCTCAGCTGCTCGTGGTTGCGGAGCGCCGCGGCATCGACTGGCCGGCGCTCAATGGAACGATTCAGAACGACATCCTGAAGGAGTACGCGGCGCGCGGAACGTACATCTTCCCGCCGCTGCCGTCGATGCGGATCGTGACGGACATCTTCCAGTTCTGCGCCGAGCGGGTGCCGCGCTGGAACACGATCTCGGTGTCGGGCTATCACATCCGCGAAGCGGGATCGACGGCGGTGCAGGAGGTGGCGTTCACGCTGGCCAATGGACTGGAGTACGTGAAGGCGGCGGTGGCGCGCGGCCTCGACGTCGACGCGTTCGCGCCGCGCATCTCCTTCTTCTTCAACGCGCACAACGAGCTGCTGGAGGAGGTGGCGAAGTTCCGCGCGGCGCGGAAGCTGTGGGCGACGCTGATGCGTGAGCGCTATGCGCCGCGCGACGCGCGCTCGCTGGCGCTCCGCTTCCACGCCCAGACGGCCGGCTCGACGCTGACCGCGCAGCAGCCGGAGAACAACGTCATCCGCGTGGCCTACCAGGCCATGGCCGCGGTGCTGGGCGGATGCCAGTCGCTGCACACGAACAGCCGGGATGAAGCGCTGGCGCTGCCGACCGAAGAGTCGGTGAAGATCGCGTTGCGCACGCAGCAGGTGCTGGCGTACGAGACCGGTGTGGCAAAAACCGCCGACCCGCTGGCCGGAGCGTATTCGGTGGAGGCGCTGACCCTGGACATCGAGCGCGGCGCGCGCGAGATCATCGAGAAGATCGACGCCATGGGCGGCGCGCTCGCGGCGATCGAGACGGGATTCGTGCAGGGCGAGATCGGCGAGGCCGCCTACCTCGCCCAGCGCGCCATCGAGGAGAAACGCGACATCGTCGTCGGCGTCAACGACTTCACCGATGAAGGGGCGATGACGCTCCCGACCATGGTCATCGACGAGAGCGTGGAGCGCGACCAGGTGGCGCGGCTCCAGGCGTTCCGCGAAGGCCGGAGCGCCGGCTGGAAGGACGCCCTGCAGCAACTCGATGAGGCGGCGCGCGGGGGCGCGAACCTGATGCCGTTCATCGTCGGCGCCGTGCGCAACGAGTGCACGGTGGGCGAGATCGTGGCCACGCTGAAGACGACGTTCGGGGAGCACAAGGACGCGGGTTTCTGATCGGATAGATTCGCAACGCTCCGATGCCAACGTATGGTATACGTATGGCATGCGCAAGACGACGGTCTACCTGCCGGATGATCTGAAGCGGCGGCTGGAGGCGGCCGCTCGCGAGCAGGGTCGCGCCGAGGCGGACCTGATCCGCGACGCGATCGCGAATGCCGTCGGCTCAGCCGCTCCGCTGCCGCGCGTCCCGCTCGTTGCAGCCGGCCTCGGGAACTCGCGGGTCGCCGCAAACGCCGACGACTTCCTCGACGGCTTCGGACAGTGATCCTGCTCGATACGAGCGGAATCCTGTCTGCGCTCTTTCCCGATCAGTATCGCCACAAGGATTGCGCGCGCATCCTTCTGGAATCCGATCCGCCGCTCATTCTGTCGCCGTTTGTCCTCGCCGAAACGGATTACCTCATCCACAAATACGGCGGCGTGGCCACGGAAGCTCTGTTTCTCGAAGACGTCGCACGCGGCGCGTATGAGCTACCGGACTTCCGGGCTGCGGACGTCGATCAGGCACGGCAACTGGTGACGAAATACGCGTCGTTGCGAATCGGACTCACCGATGCTTCCATCGCCGTTCTGGCGGCGCGGTACGAAACACTCGACCTGCTCACGCTCGACGAGCGGCACTTTCGCGCGATTCGTCCGATGCCGCGAAAGAACTTCCGGATCCTGCCGGCAGACGCGTGATCACCGCGCCGCTCGCGCCGCCTCCCTCAGATCCCGGAGCGTTGCGATCGCGCCGTGCACGCCGGCGATCCGGCCGACGTTGAGCTTCGCTGACTCGATCCGCTCGATGAGGGCGCGGCTCTGCGGACGCGCCGGCTCCGGATTGGCAGGGTCGTAACGAAAAAGATCACCCTGAAACAGAATCCGCTCATTCGGCAACCATAGAAAGAGCATTTCATCCGCGTGGGTCGGGGCATGAAGGCGATGAACTTCCACCGGCGGACCTCCACCCTCGAGAACCCGCTTCTCGCCGGAGACGAGATCCAGCGTGACGGCACCGATCGGCTCCTCACCGGCGAGCGTCCGCGGCGCCTTCGCGATCTGCCGGAAGAACGCCGCATTGCCCGGCGTGGTCACGATCCGCGCTCCCGCGCGAATCAGCGGTACTGCGCCGCCGGAATGATCGAAGTGATGATGCGTCACCACGACCGACGACACTTTCTTCCCCGGGAACCTGTTCTCGAGCAATTCGAGCACCGCGCGCATGGACGCGGAGTCCACAGGCGCCTCGCCTATCAACAGCCCGTCATCCCGATCCACCACGAGCGACCGGTAGTCGCGCCCGCCGATGTTCGAGATCAGCCACACCTTTTCGGCCAGTTGTTCGATCGACAGGGCGGGAGCCGCGGGCGCCGCCTCCGGCGCGGGATCCGCGAACGCCGCCGCCACCTCCAACTCACTGACCGGCACTGCGCTCTCGAGCGTCGTCTCCGCGGAGAGAGCTCCGTCGACGAACACGCGGAACGTCGCATCTCCGTCCAGGCGCGTCTCCTCGCTTGCGTCGCCGGTCAGCTCATCGGAGATCGTCCGCACAATTCGGCGCAACCGGTTCTGCGAATCGAACCACAGCGTCACACTCGAGCCCTCGACCGCGGCCGCGACGATCGAGTAGCCGTCGCGAGCTCCCAGGATTCGCAACGAACCGGGCTGCTTCATCGCGGCGGCGATGAGCGCCGCCGGCAATCGCCGCAACACACGCAGTCTCAGCTCGGAGTCTCCGTCCGCGACTCTCGTCACCCTCTGTACGAAATTCGGCCAGTGAAGCTCGGAGCTGACGGACATGCGGCCGGACCCATCGACGGTGACCTCGTCGACTGCCGGAAAGGCGTCGAATGGAGGAGCGGACCGCATCGATTGCGAGCGCGGATACGCCGCTCCCTTGAAACGGAATCGCATCGCCGCGACGGCCGCCCCTCCGTGACTCGCGAGCGCCCGTCCAAGGAGCTCGTGCGCCCGCAATTGCGAGAGCCAGCTTTCCGATGCGATTTCCAGATCTTCCGAACCTTCGGGCCATCGACCGTCGAGAAACCGTGCGATCGCCGGCATGACGTTGTCGTCGTCCACCCAGACCTGATGCGCTGCACCCTCGACGGTCAGCAACCTCGCCACCGGTAGTACAGCCGCCCATTCCCTCCCGCCTCCGTAAGGCGCATTCCGATCTTTCGTGCCGTGGACAGTGAGGACGGGAACGTCGAGCGCGGCCAGGTCGATCGCGTCGACGTGCTTCCGGCGCGCCGACGCGAAGTGATGTTCCAGGTGGAAAGCCATGCGGCTGGGCCACTCGTTCGGCATCGCGCAGTTCGATCTGAGGCCGGCGGCCGCTCCCCGATCGCCCACCAGTCGCACGCGGGTCACCAGCCACTCCTTTTCGCAATACTCCTGCGGATTCGTTTCATGGAAGCCGCGGGCTCGCAACGCTCTCACTTCAGCGAGGGCGGCGGCATCCATGACGTCTTCGCCGCTGTTGTCCTGCATCGGAGGGAGGGCCGATCCGAAACGCATCCTTACCGGTCCGATCTGGACGATCCGCTCCACACGCCCCGGGTGCTCGAGCGCGTAGAGCACGACCATCTTTCCGAGGTAGGAGTAGCCGATCGTGTCGAACCGGTCGATGGCGAAGTGACGGCGTACCGCTTCGAGATCACGAACGTCTGCGTCGATCGTGAGCAGGCCGGGTTCGGTCACGCGGCTGGATCGTCCGCGATTCCGCATGTCATAAAGGATGAGCCGCCGCGTCTTTGCCAGGGCGTCGAGCGCGTCGTCGAAGAGAAATCCACCCGGCACGATGAGTGTCTTCGAGCCTTCTCCCAGGGTGCGCCAGTACAGTCGGACCCCAGGTTCGGTCTCGAGCATGCCTTCCGCAGCGGATGCCGGGGTTGTCGTCAGCATGAGGATGAAAAGAAGGATGCGCATGCGTCTCCTTTAAAGGATCGCGGCATCGGAAGCCTGAGGAGAGGATCAGGAAAAGATCAGGAATCGCTTCGGCGGGCGCCGAGGGAGCTCCGCGGACTCACTTCGGCGAGGAATGCGCGGAGGCGAGGATCGGAGTGCAGTCCCTTCCATCGGTCGTCGAGCCGTACCAGGAGAAGGGAGAGGTCCTTCTGCTCGCGAGCTCGTGTGAGCCATTCCAGGGCGCGGTCGGTCTCGCCCGCCTCGGCGAACATGCCGGCGACGATGCCCGGCCTCACCTCGCCCTTGCGCAGCAGCGCGTCGACGCGCTGAATCAGTTGACTGCGGTCAAGGCTGCTTTCAGCTGTCTCGCGGCGCGCCAGCTTCTCCAGTTGGCGCTGTGCGTCGTCGTTCTCGGGATCGAGGCGCAGCACTCGCTCGTAGTCCGCGATCGCGATTGCGTCGTCGCGAAGCATCGTGTGGATGAAGCCGGACGCCATCAGCACTCCGGCCGAGTCCGGCGCGAACTCTTTGGCCGCGGCGATCATCCGCCGCGCTTCTTCCGGCTGTTCGGCCAGAAGGAGGAATTCGGCGCGCGCGGAGCGGGCCCGTGCGGATGGCGGCGCGATCGCCACGGCCCGACCGAGATGCTCGTCTGCCGCTTTCCAGTCCCACTGCAGCATGCGAAGCATTCCGAGCGCGGCATGGCCCCCGGCGTGATCCGGATCGAGACGGATGGCGCGGAGCGCGTCGCGTTCGATCAGAGCGTCCGCGAGCGCATGCGAGATCTCCCCTCTGCTCACCAGAACGATCCGCGCGAACGCCCGTCCTGAAAGCGCAGCCGCGGAATCAGGGTGGAGCGCCAGCGCTCGATCGAACCATTCCAGCGCTCGACCAGCAGACGCCGCGCGCGCCAGATCGAGCTCGGCATCAGCGCGAGCCGTCAGCGCGGCCGCCTCTTTCCTCGCGGAATCCGGCCGCGCACCAATCACGACGACGGCGATGAGCGCGAGGATGATCGTTGCGGCGGCGGCAGCAAAGCGCCATTTCGGCGACGCCGGGCCATCCTGCGTGTCCCTCACCGGCGCGACGAGACGATAACCCCTGCGTGGAATCGTCCCGATATAGCGCGGGCGCCGAGCGTCGTCCCCCAACACTCTGCGCAGCTCGTAGATCGTGGTGGTGAGGACTTCCTCCGTCACATGCACGTCGCCCCACACCGTTGCGATGATCTCATCACGCGTCAGCACGTCGCCGGGACGGCGGACCAGCATGGCCAGGACTTCGGCCTGTTTCCGCTCCAGACGAACCTCGAGGTCCGCCTTGCGAAGGCTGTGGAGATCGGCAGTGAATTCCCATTCTCCGATGCGAATCGGCGCGCTCATCTACTTCCCCTTCCACTCGTCCATCAACTTGACGAACGAATCGAACAGATAGAACGAGTCGTGCGGGCCGGGCGCGGCCTCGGGGTGGTACTGCACCGCGAGCGCCGGCACGTTGCGGTGACGAAAGCCTTCCAGGGTCTGATCGTTCAGGTTGATGTGCGTGAACTCCACCTCGTTCTGATCGAGCGAGTCGGCATCGACCGAGAAACCGTGATTCTGCGCGGTGATCTCGACGCGGCCGGTGGCCAGGTCCTTCACCGGATGATTGCCGCCGCGATGACCGAACTTGAGCTTGTAGGTGCGGCCGCCGAGGGCCAGTCCCAGCAACTGGTGGCCGAGGCAGATGCCGAAGATGGGGACCTTGCCGAGGAGCTGGCGGATGTTGTTCTGGGCGTAGTCGACCGGTTCGGGATCGCCTGGGCCGTTCGACAGGAGGACGCCGTCGAAGCCGCCGCTCAGAATCTCGCTGGCGGGAGTCTTCGCCGGAAAGACCGTCACGTCACATCCCACCCGCGAGAGATGGCGCAGGATGTCGCGCTTCACCCCGTAGTCGTACACGGCCACGCGCCGCGGCTGGCCGCCCCCGACCTCGGCCGCGAATCCGTAGGACTTCCCGGCCGTTACCTTCTGCACCAGATCGAGTCCGCTCATCGACGGCGCACGGCGCACTTCCGCGACGAGCTCCTCGACCGGCCGCTCGTCCGCGGTGATCATCCCGCGCATCGCTCCCTCGTTGCGGATCTTCCGG
This sequence comes from Thermoanaerobaculia bacterium, assembly GCA_035544675.1. Classification (GTDB taxonomy): domain Bacteria; phylum Acidobacteriota; class Thermoanaerobaculia; order Gp7-AA8; family Gp7-AA8; genus DATKCA01. The sequence continues at coordinate 7,944 of DATKCA010000225.1, forward strand.
GTGAGCGCGCGCGTGTCGATGCCGGCGATGGCCGGGATTCTGTTCTTCGCGAAGTAGTCGCTGAGGGATCCTTCCGAACGCGCGCTGGACGGCTCGCGGATGATGTCGCGGACGACGAACCCCGCCACCTGCGGCGCCGCGCTCTGCTCCACGATGTGCTCTACGCCGTAGTTGCCGATGTGCGGGTAGGTCATCACCACGATCTGAAAGCGGTACGAGGGATCGGTGGAGATCTCCTGATAGCCGGTCAGCGAAGTGTTGAAGACGACTTCGCCGATGGAGGGCTCCGGCGAGCCGAAGGATTCCCCTTCATAGACGGTGCTGTCTTCGAGAACGAGGCGGGCTTTCGACATCGGCTCGCGATTATAGGGGGTCAGGTCTTGCCTTTTCCCTTTCTCCACTCATCGTGGAGAAAGGGAAAAGGCAAG
>DATKCA010000226.1:0-20962 GCA_035544675.1 Thermoanaerobaculia bacterium
CAGTACCCCCCGAGGCCCAATTCGCTTCATTTACGCTTGACTTTCGCCCTATTACCGCCTACATTGAACGGTCTGAGGGTGAAATGAAGTACGTAACGGAACGGCAGCGGGACATCCTGAACTTCATCCGCGAATTCCAGAAGGAGCGCGGGATCGCGCCGACACACCGGGAAATCTGTGATCGATTCGGATTCTCCTCGTACGGCACGGTCTACAAACACCTGTCCCTGCTCGAGAAAAAGGGCCTCATCAAGCGCGACTGGAACCAAAAGCGCGGGGTGGAGCTGGTCGAGCAGGAAGAGCGGGACTCGGCGCCGATGCGCGAGCTGCCGCTCTTCGGGTACATCGCGGCGGGCCGGCCGCTCGACGTCGATGTATCGGATGAGACGATTGCCGTTCCGGAGCACCTCACTTCGCGTGGCGAGAATTACGTCCTGAAGGTTCGAGGCGACTCGATGATCGAGGACGGGATTCTCGACGGAGACCTGGTGATCATCGCCCGCCGCGAGCGCGCGGACAACGGCGAGATGGTGGTCGCGAACGTCTCCGGCGAAGTCACTCTCAAGCGGATCTACAGGGAGGGCGAACGTGTCCGTCTGCAGCCGGCGAACTCCATGATGAGCCCGATCTATGCCTCTGCCCGCGACGTGGCGGTGCAGGGGGTGGTCGTCGGATTGATGCGGCGCTTCTGAAAACGAATGAGGAAGGCAATGGATCTCGTACTGAAACTTCGTGAAATCCGCCGCCTGCGCGGCCTGAGTCAGAAAGACGTCTCCCGTCTCTCCGGGGTCGGTGAAAAGACCATCAGCTCGTTCGAGACGGGGCAGCGCATCGGCTCCCTCAAGCTCGCCCAGCTCAAGAAGCTTCTGGGCGTGTACGGCCTGACCGAGGCCGACTTCTTCGGCCGCTCTGTGGAGAAGGAGATTGCGCCGTGGGAGCTGGACTCCGAGGAGTTCGCCACGGCGCGCCTCATGGACGACCTGCGTGCCCTGCCCCGGCCGCTGCTGAGAACCATGGTGGCCAAGTTCCAGCTGATGCTGGAGACCGCCTCGGAGCTGCATCACCTCAAGGGCAAGCGGCCGGCCTACCTCCGGGACAACGCCGACTGGAACATGCTCGCTTCGCGAAACTGACGATGCCTTACCGCGCGCGCTGCCGCCATCTCGCGGCACCGCGCGCGTCCCCCACCGCTTCGACCGTCCGCGCGGCGAAGAGCAGCGCCGCGCGGCCCGGATTCGCCCGCACCATCTCCTCGAGTGCCCCCTCCGCCTCTTCCGGCCTGTCCGTGACCATGTACACGAGGTAGAGATTCGCGTACGTCTGGCGATTGCGCGGAAACGCCGCGATCTCCCTGCGAAACGCGGCCACCGCCTCGTCGTAGCGCTCCATCCGTCCCAGGACATCGCCGCGGACATACTGAAGCGACTCGACCGGGCCGATTCCCTCCCGTTGCGCTTCTCTCTCGACCGCCTCCACCAACGCCAGCGCCTCGCCCAACTTCCCCTGCTGCGTAAAACCCTGCGCGAGCAGGACCCTGGCGGCGAGGCGGCTGCCGCTGTCTTCCGCCGCGGCGCGGGCTTCGGTCTCCGCGCGGACGTAGTCCTGGCCTGCCAGCGCGATCCGGGCCAGGAGCATGTGCATGCCCGAGGCGTTGGTCTTCGCGGCCAGGCGAGCGTGCCGCTCGGCCTCGTCGGGCCGCTCCAGCCGCAATAGCAGCGCCCCGCGGCGTAGTCCGAGCTCACCCGCAAGCTCGGGAGCGACGTCGATGGCGCGCCTGTACACCTCCGCCGCCTCTTCGTACTGACCGGCCTCCTCGTGCGCGGTGCCGAGCTGGTTCCAGGCGTCGGACAGTCGCGGATTCGCCTCGACGATCTCCCGGAACGCGGTGATCGCCTCCGGGTAGGCGCCGCGGCGCAGCAGGTCGGACGCACGCACCATCGCTGCGATCTCGCCGATGCGGTCTTTCGGGTCGGGCCGCGGACCGGAAGACGCCGCCGCAGTGGAGGAGAGGTAGCCGAGCGCGGCGAGCTTTCTCGCTTCCTCCGGATCGATTCCGGCGGGCGTCTCCGCGGCGGTGGCGTACGAGGCGAGCTCCTCACGCATGCTGGCAAAGACGCGTCGCTCGGAAGCGAGCACGTTGGTCTTCTCGCCGGGATCGCCTCCCAGGTCGTACAGCTCGGGCCTGGGAGCCTCGATGAAATGGAAGCGCTCATCGACCAGTGACAGCAGCTCGCTCCATCCGAGATGGATCCTCCCGTAGAGCGACTCGGAGTAGATGCGCCGGTTCGGAGCGGGAGGCGCGAGGAGCGATCGCGCGCCGCGGTTCGAGGGCGCGGGAGCGCCCACCAGAGAGGCGATCGTCGGAAACACGTCGGTGAGGGCGACCGCTCCGCTCACGACCTCGCCTCCCCGGTCGCCGTGCGGGAGCTTGAGCAGCAGCGGGACATGGATCGCCTCCCGGTACACGAAGACACCGTGCTCGGGCTCCCCGTGATCGCCGAGACCTTCACCGTGGTCAGAGAGCAGGAAGACGATTGCGCGGTCGTAGACGCCGCTCGACTTGAGCGAGTCGATGAACGTGCCGGCGATGGCATCGGCCGTGGCGATCTCGCCGTCGTACGGCTCGCTGCTGTAGCGCGAGCGGAACGGCTCTTCCGGCTCGTACGGGGAGTGCGGCTCGAAGAGGTGCAGCATGAAGAAGAACGGCCTGTCGCCCTGCTCGCGAATCCAGCTCGTGGCAATCTCCACCGTTCTCCGTCCCGACCGATGAAGCGATCCGATGGCGGCATTCCCCCGGCTGGAGACTGCATCGTCGTAGAAGTCGAAGCCGCTGGCGATGCCTGTGCTGCCACGCAGGACATACGCGGAGACCGCAGCGCCGGTCCGGTAGCCGCGGCTCTGGAGCAGCCGTGGAATCGAAGGCAATGCCGTGTCCACGGCGTAGCCGATATTGTTGCGGACTCCGTGGTCGGGAGGCAGCAGTCCGGTCAGCAACGACACGTGGGATGGCAGGGTGAGCGGAACCTGCGCGTACGCATTGCGGAAGAGAATCGAGTCGCGGCGCAGGGCGTCGATGTGCGGAGTCTCGACGCCCCCGTATCCGTAGGCCGGGAGCCGGTCCGCGCGCAGCGTGTCGATCGAGATGATGATGACCGGCGCGTTCGAATGGACGGCCTGCGGCGCCTCAGGGCGCGTGCACGCGGTTGTGAGCAACAGCGCGAGAACTTTCCAGCGCACGGCCAATTGTCTGTGATTCGCAGAGAAAAAAGCCCCGGCCTTTCGGGCCGGAGCTCTTTCGTTACGCGAGATTTGCCTAGGGAACCTCTGCACAAGTCTGACACACGGCGTTGCGTGCGCCGCCGCCGTCGGATGCAAGCCCGGCGCGACGCAGGCAATGTGGTTCATTGCTGAGGAGCGACGGCGTGGCAGCCGACCGGCGCCGCCCGCAACCCGAAGGGCCGAAGGCGGTTGCGGCAAGCGCATTCGGCGCCGTGGGTCAGACTTGTGCAGAGGTTCCCTAAGGCCCAACGACTACCTTCTACTTCGTCTCGAACCGCTTCATCATCTTCTCGATCGGGTTCTCGACGCGGGTGTAGCCGGCCGGAACCTTGAACTGGGCGGCGTCGAATCTGGCCTTCCTGACCGCGGAGACCGTCGAGGTCGTTGTCGACTTCATCGGCCGGCCGTTCATCGTCACGGTCGTCGTGGTCACCTGCTTGAGCGGGAAGCCCTTCAGGCTGCTGGTCTGGGTCTCCAGCATCTTGTCGACCGCCTCGATGCCGGTGCGCACGCCGCGGAGCTGCAGAAAATTCGTGTACTCCACCGGCAGCTTCTCCGTCCACCACACCTCGGTCTCGTTCTTCATGCTCATCGTCATGTCCTGACCCATGGCGTTGACGACGAGGTCGTAGGAGCTGTCGATGGTGGAGCGCTGGGAAGGGAAGCCCTGGAGCGTTCCGCCGTCGCCGGCGTGCTGGACGTTCACCCTGGAGTTGCGGACCTCGAACTTGACGAGATCGCCGAACTGCTTGGTCACCGAGCTGGCGCCGCCGAGGAGGTCGGTGAGGTCGAGCTGGTAATACGACCTGGTGCCGGGCTCGGTGACGAGCATCGTCTTGCCACCGTCAGCGGACAGGACCACCGAGCCGTTCTTGAACAGGACACCGTCGCCGGCCTTCATCTCCATGCGGATGCTGGAGCCTTCGGTCTTGACCGTTCCGTCGAGGGTCTGGTTGGCCATGCCGGTGGTCACGCTGCGGAATCGGTAGGTCGCGCCGGCGAACAACGATGGCGCGACGAAGGTCAGAACAGCGAGAGAAATGAGACGTTTCATGCGCAGCAGGACAGCGGTCAAACGCTGTAAATTCCGTGTATGATTTGCCGGCCCCCTGGACCTGTTCCTTCTGCGATCCATCACATGAGGAGGCCTACCTTGCGTTTTACGAGCAGACTTCTGCTTCTGATCACGGTCACTGTTGCGGCCACCGGCGCGGCGTTCGGATCGGGATTCATGATCCCGGAACAGGGCGCGAAAGCCAGCTCGATGGCCGGTGCGTTCGCCGCGACGGCGGACGATGCCAGCGCGATGTTCTTCAACGTCGCCGGCATCGCCCAGCTGCGCCAGGCGCAGATGACCGGAGGAGCGGACTTCATCACGTTCGACAACCAGTTCACCGGCGATCCCAACGACGAGTTCTCCGCGGGGACCACCGGCGTGTACAAGCGCCACCTCTTTGTGGTGCCGAACGGTTACGCCGTTCTGCCGATCGGCGAGAACCTGACCTTCGGCGTCGGCCTGTTCAGCGCCTTCGGCCTGCGCACGAACTGGGATGATCCGTGGATCGGCCGATTCTCATCGCGCGACGCGAATCTGAAGACGGTCTCCCTGCAGCCGTCCCTGGCGTGGAGAAGCAGCAACGAGCGCGTGATGCTCGGGGCCGGCCTCGAGTACCGCCGGCTCAAGATCACGCTCGACAGCAACATTCCCCTCAGCGGCTCCGGGGTGAATCCGTTCACCGGACGTATCGTCGACATCGCCAACGCTCATCTGACCAGTGAGTGGGGTGCCGCCCTCGGATTCACCGCCGGGGGTCTCTTCCAGGTAAGCGAGAACATCCGGATCGGAGTGTCGTATCGCGCGCCGATGGAGGTCGGGCTCGACGGCATGGCCGACTTCACCCAGATCTCGACCGGCAACCCCCAGCTCGACGCGCTGGTCGCCTCGCAGCTTCCGCCCGATCAGCCGATCAGCGTCGACTTCCCGTTCCCGGGCATCGCCACCATCGGGATCTCCTGCACGGCTCTGCAGAACTGGACGTTCGGTCTCGACGTCAACCAGACGACATGGAGCGAGTTCGACACGCTGTTCGTCGACTTCGAGACGACGCCCGCGGCCAGCCTGGTCCGCCCGCAGAACTGGAAGGACACCATCACCTACCGCCTCGGCGCCAACCATCGCGTCAGCGAGACGTGGGATGTGCGCTTCGGACTGCTCCTGGACGAGAATCCGCAGCGGGTCGAGTCGGTCACCCCGCTGCTTCCTGATGCCGACCGCACCGGCGTCACGTTCGGTGTCGGCTACCGGCGCGGTCCGTGGACGCTCGATGCCGGACTGATGTACCTCGCCCTCGCGGACCGCAGCACGGAAGGCCGCAGCGCCGAGCTGAACGGCACGTACGAGACGAATGCCACGCTGTGGTTCACGAACTTCGGCATGAAGTTCTAGCGCTTCCAGACAAGGAGACCTGAATGACGTCCATCAAGATGCTCTCGAGGATTGCGGCGGCGCTGCTCATCGCGTCGCTGTTCGCGGTTCCGGGATTCGCAGCGCGCGGCCAGGCGGACTTCACGCGATTCGTCGCGCTCGGCGACAGCTACGGCGCCGGCGTGTCCAACGCCTCGATCAATGAGAGACACCAGGCGTTCAGCTGGCCGGCCATCCTGGCCCGTCAGGCCAACGCACCCGATTTCGTGCAGCCTCTGGTGAGCTTCCCCGGACTGGGACCGGAGCTCCAGCTGCTCAACGTGCTCAGCTTTCCTCCGGTGATCCAGCCGGCCGCCGGCTCAGGGCAGCCGCTCCTTCTCAACTTCCCGCGGCCGTACAACAACCTCAGCGTTCCGGGCGCGGCGGTTCAGGACATGACGCGGATCACCGGCGCGTCTCCGAACGTGGGGCCGTCGGCCGCGCAGTTCATCCTTCGCGGCCTGGGCACCCCGGTGCAGCAGGCTCTCGCGCAGCAGCCGACGTTCGTCGCGGTCTGGATCGGTGGCAACGACCTGCTCGGCGCGGTTCTCTCGGGCACGCCGGACGCGCTCACTCCGACGGACTCGTTCCGCACCGCCTACAACGCCATGCTCGATCAGCTCGTGGCCGGAGCGCCCGGCGCGGGGATGATCGTCGGCAACCTTCCCACGAACCCGAACGCCCTTCCGCTGCTGAACACCGTCCCCCCCTTCATCGTCGATCCCGCCACGCGCCAGCCGGTGCTCGGGCCGGACGGCCAGCCGATCTTCTTCATCTATGAGTCGGGCCCGGGCCTGGTAGCGCAGCTGCCTCCGGGAAGCGTGGTCCTGCTTCCGGCGGCCGCGCGGCTCGCCAGCGGCGTGGGAATCCCGCCCACGCTGCGGAACGTGCCTCCGTTCAACCTGCTGCCCAACGTCGGCACCCCGCTCAGCGGAGCCGAAGTGCTGACGCCCGACGAGCTGGCCGCAATCGGCGCCCGCGCCGCGGAGTACAACGGCGTCATCCAGCAGGCCGCGCAGCAGCGCGACATCCCGGTCGCGGACATCAAGGGCCTGTTCGACCGCTTCGCCACTCCGGGCGGCATGCGGGTCGGTCCGTTCACCTTCTCGCCGGCCTACATCACCGGCGGTCTGTTCAGCTTCGATGGATTCCACCTGACCGACATCGGCTACATGTTCTTCGCGAACGAGTACATCCGGACGATCAATCGCGAGTTCGACACGGCCATCCCGGTGGCATCGCTGGCGCAGTTCTTCCAGGACAACGGCGCGTTCTTCGGCCAGCTGATCTTCACGCCGGAGTTCGAAATGAGCCGCGAGGCCGCGGATTCGATTCTGCGCTACGCAACGCAGCCGCAAACGCGCGGCCGGGTGCGCGCGGCAAGATAGAGCACCGAGGGAATGGAGGCGCCGGTGTCCTCACCGGCGCGCGCGGGTGAGGACACCCGCGCTCCATTCCTGCAGGGCTACGTCCCTGCCGGCCGGCCCCGGGGCGAGGGCCGCGAGATGTCGATCATTGCCATCCGCTCCTTCTCGTCGTACCAGCAGTGAAACCGCTTGATGCCGGGGACGTCGATCTCGTAGAAGCGAAAAAAGCTCGGGACGTGCAGAGAGGTCGACTTGTCGGACTGGCGGATCTTCGCGGCGCCCTCTTCCTTGCGGTCGAGAGGCTTGATGCCGATCACCTTCCGCTTCTTGTCGTAGTAGAGGTTCGCACTGACTTTGCCACGGAGCCGGAGCATGCTCGCCACGGGTGAGGGCAGGCGGATGAGTCGCGACTGAACGATTGTTGCGGATGCAGGAAAGCGCTCGAATTCAGGCTGCGGCTCCCACTTTTCAAAAGCCATTCTCCGACTCCTCACCCAACACGGACCCACGCTGGCGTGCGTGTAAAGATCATAAAATCCCGAACCATTTTGTCAACAATTAATCGTCTCGTTTGGCCTTCGGAAAAACATGTGCCGGGCCCATTCCATTCTCAATAAGTGCAAATCCAACTCGTTATTTTCAGCGCCCTTTCCATACGCAAATGGCGTGCGGATTACGGCTAATGAACGGCAACGAAACCACTTGCCGTTAGTGCCGGGTCCGCCTTCCCATCAGCTCCGGAAATACGACCGGTCCAGCGCGCGATATTGGACGGCCTCAGCCACATCGGCCGCCTGGATGCCCTCCCGCCCATCCAGGTCCGCAATCGTCCGCGCCACCTTCAGCACGCGGTCGTGGGCCCGGGCGGACAGACCCAGGCGGTCGATCGCGCCGGAGAGCAGCTGCCGGGAGGGCGGATCGAGCTCGCAGTGCCGGCGCATCTGGCGTGAGCTCATCTCGGCATTGGAGCGGGTGTGCGACTTCCGGAACCGCTCCCGCTGGATCTGTCGCGCCGCCTCCACCCGATCGCGGATCGGCGCCGACGACTCCCCGCTCCCGGTCCCGGTGATCTGGTCGCTGGTCAGCGCCGGCACTTCGACCTGCAGATCGATGCGGTCCAGAAGCGGCCCCGACACCTTGGCCAGGTAGCGCGCGATCTGCTGCGGCGAGCAGAGGCACTCCCGCCGGCTGTCGTTGAAGAACCCGCACGGACAAGGGTTCAGCGCCGCGGCCAGCGTGAAACGCGACGGATAGGTGACGCTGCGCGCCGCGCGGGCGATCGTCACGATGCCGTCCTCCATCGGCTGGCGCATCACCTCCAGCGTCTCCCGCCGGAACTCCGGCAGCTCGTCGAGGAACAGCACGCCGTGATGGGCCAGACTCACCTCGCCCGGCCGCGGCGGCGATCCCCCTCCGGCCAGTCCGGCGGTCGAGATCGTGTGATGCGGTGCCCGGAACGGGCGGCGCGTGAGCAGCCCGCTTCCGGGCGGCAGCGTCCCGGCCACCGAATGGATCTTCGTCGTCACGATGGCCTCCTCGACGGAGAGCCGCGGCAGGATCGACGCGAGCCGCTTGGCCAGCATCGTCTTCCCCGAGCCCGGCGGCCCGATCATCATCACGTTGTGACCTCCCGCCGCCGCGACTTCCAGCGCGCGCTTGGCCTGCCCCTGCCCGCGCACGTCCGCGAAGTCGGCGCCGTCGTCACTCGCCTCCGGCGGCGGAGGCGAGACCGCGGCCTCGATGAGGGTCTCGCCACGGAGGTGCGAGAGCAGTCCCGGCAAATGCCGCGCGCCAACGACCGGCGTCGACCGTACCGCCGCGGCCTCGTTGCCGTTCGCTTCCGGAACGATCAGCTCACGGATGGCCTGATCGCCGGCCAGCGCGGCCGAGATCGAGAGCGTGCCGCGCACCGGCGTCAGTGTCCCGTCCAGCGACAGCTCGCCGACGAACACCCGTCCGGAGATGTGCTCGTCGCGCAGAAACTCCAGCGCGTGGAGGATGCCGATTGCGATCGGCAGGTCGAATCCCGAGCCGGCCTTGCGGACGTCGGCCGGTGAGAGGTTGACGGTGATGTGCCGCGGAGGGAGGTGCAGTCCGCAGTTGTGCAGAGCCGACCGCACGCGGCAATACGACTCGCGCACCGCGGCGTCAGGAAGGCCTACCAGTGTGAATCCCGGCTGGGCGGAGTAGCCGCCGCCGTCCACTTCGATGATGATGCGTACCGCGTCGATGCCGAGTGTTGCCGCACTCCATACTTTGGAAAGCATGGCAGGCGTGACCCCGGCGGAAGTCCCGAGCCCGAGGCTACCTCGGGTGGCGCGCACTTGGCAAATGGAGGACCCATGCGCATTGCCGTTCCACACCACACCACCAGGGCCAAAGCCCGAAAGATCATCGACAAGCGCGTGAAGAACGCCGAAAAGCAGTACGGCCATCTCGCCACGGACTTCGACTGCGAGTGGGAGTCCGACGTGCTATGCGTCAAGGTGAAGGCAAAGGGCATCACCGCGAAGGGCACGCTGGAAATCACCGAGAGCGAGGTGATCATCGACGGAAAGCTGCCGCTGATCGCGCTGCCGTTCGAGAAGAAGATCCGCGCCGCCGTCGAGAAGGAAGCGGAGTCGATGTTCGCCTGAAGGCAGGGCTCAGGGCTCCGGGCTCAGGGAACGGGCTTTAACTCTGCGGTACCCCAGAGCCCAGAGCCCGGAGCCCTATTTAATATCCAGAATCTTCTTCAGAGCGTCGACATTCGGATCGACGAACAGGCGCCCATCGACTTCCACCGCCGGGTCGGTCCCGAGATGAAACCCGTGTTTGTACTCCTCGGGCTTGACGAGCTCATGAGCGACTTTGAACTGCCGCAGGAGCCCTGCGATCAACGTCGTCTTCTGTTTTCTACTTCCGGGGAAAAACCTGACGGTCATACTCCCCACCTCCCACGGATCACCATATGCAGTTTGTCCGGATTGGCAAACGGTAAGCCTGAATCGGCAGAAAAGTCAAATAACCGCTGCCGTAAGCCCTTCCCGGTACTGGATTTCGTACAGCCGGCGGTAGAGCCCGCCCGCTTCCATCAACTCCTCATGCGTTCCCCGCTCGCGGATCTCGCCATGGTGAAAGACCAGGATCGCATCCGCCGAACGGATCGTCGAGAGCCGGTGCGCGATCACGATCGACGTTCTCCCGCTGAGCAGCGTCTCGATGGCCTGTTGAATCAGGCGCTCTGTCTCGGTGTCAATCGATGACGTCGCTTCATCGAGGATGAGCACCGGCGGATCGAACGCCAGAGCGCGGGCGAACGAGAGGAGCTGCTTCTCGCCGACCGAGAACCCCGCCCCCCGCTCCCTCACCTCCGACGCATACCCCGCGGGCAGGTTGGCGATGAAGCGGTCGGCCTGCACGCGGCTGGCCGCCGAACGCACCGACTCCCCGGTGATCGACGGATCGCCGAGGGAGATGTTCTGGGTCACGTCGCCGGAGAAGAGGAAGAAGTCCTGCTGCACGATGGCGAACATCCTCCGCAGCGAGGCCAGCGAGTACGTGCGGATGTCGGCGCCATTGATGAGGATCTGGCCGCGCTGCACCTCGTAGAATCGCAGCAGCAGGGCGGTCACCGTCGTCTTTCCCGCGCCGGTGTGACCGACGAGGGCGAGCCGCTCGCCGCGCGCGACGCGGAACGAGACGTTCTTCAGCACCCACTCCTCGTCGTTGTACGCGAACCAGACGTTGCGGAGCTCGAGCGACTGGAACTCCACGGCCCGGGTCGTGCCGCTGTCCTGGATGTGAACCGGCGTGTCGAGCAGCTTGAAGATGCGCTCGCTGGCGGCCATGGCCGCCTGCAGGATGTTGTACTTCTCGGAGAGGTCGAAGATCGGCTCGTAGAACCGCTGCGCGTACTGGAAGAACGCCACGAGAGCGCCGAGCGACAGGGTGCCCTGGATGACCTGGCCGCCGCCGTACCAGACGATCAGGGCGATGCCGAACGTCTCGATCAGGGAGATCACCGGGTAGAAGACCGCGTAATAGAAGATGGAGTCGATGTTGGCGTCGCGATGCCGCGCGTTGAGTCCGTCGAACTTGCCGGCCTCCCTCTCTTCCCGGTTGAAGAGCTGGACGGTGGACATCCCGGAGATGTGCTCCTGGAGGAAGGCGTTGATCGCGGCGATGCGCGCGCGCACCTGGCGATACGTGATGCGCGCGCCGCGGCGGAACCAGATCGAGACGAGGATGATGAAAGGCGTGATCGAGAACAGGACCAGCGCCAGCTTCCAGTTCATCCAGAACAGGACGCCGACGATCCCGACCAGGACGAAGATGTCGCCGAAGATGGCCACGAACCCGGCTGTGAAGAGCTCGTTGAGCGCGTCGACGTCCGTCGTCACGCGCGTCATGAGACGGCCCACCGGGTTGCGGTCGAAGTACTGGATATCGAGCTTCTGCAGGTGCCCGAAGATCTGCTTGCGCAGGTCGTACATGATGTACTGGCCCATCAGGTTCATCAGGACCATCTGGGTGTAGAGCAGCGCGAAACCGCCTGCGAGCGTGGCGATGTAGAGCATGGCCGCGAGGTTGATGCCCGAGATCGGATCGAGAGCGAGGCCGTGCGAGGTCAGCCACTCCCCGATGCGGCCGCTGGCGCTCAGGACGGCGGGATCCTGCGCCGGCTTCACGTAGAGGTCGATGGCGATGGCCGTGATGGCCGGGCCGGCGAGCTCGAACAGCGACGAGAGAATGACCAGAAAGACGGACGTCCCCGCCCGCCAGCGATACGGGCGGAGGTACTGCAGCAGCCTCCACGTGAGGCGGCGGTCGAACGCCTTGGCGCCCTCGTCCTCGTGCTTCTCGATTGCTTCAGCCATGGTCAACCGTCATGCCGAGCGTGAGCGAGGAATCTGGGCGGAGGGGTGGTACGCGTACCGCCCATCCCACCCGGATCCCTCGCTACGCTCGGGATGACACTCAAGCAATCTCCTCCAGCTCCGCCTCGATGGTCTGGCGGCGGTAGAGATCGGCGTAGTAGCCGTCCTTGTCCACGAGCTGTTCGTGCGTGCCGCGCTCCACGATGGCGCCTCTCTCCAGCACGACGATGTGGTCGGCGTCTTTGACCGACGACACGCGGTGCGACACGATCAGCACCGTCCTCCCCTGCCTCACCCGCCGCAGCGACGAGAGGATTCGCTCCTCGGTCGACGTGTCGACGGCGCTGAGCGAGTCGTCGAGGATGAGGATGGCCGGTTCGCGGATGAGGGCGCGGGCGATGGCCGTGCGCTGTTTCTGGCCGCCCGAAAGGGTGATGCCCCGCTCGCCGATGATCGTCTCGATCCCCTGCGGGAACGCGGCGACGTCCGTGGTCAGCCCCGCCAGCTCTGCCGCCGCGTCGACCTCCGGCTGTGACGCCTCCGCTTTTCCGAAGCGGATGTTCTCGGCGATCGACTCGGAGAAGAGGAACGTCTCCTGCGGCACCATCCCGACCCACTCGCGGATCTGATGCAGCGGGATCGTCTCGATCGGGCGGCCGTCGAGGAAGATCGCTCCGGGCGGCGGCTCGAACGTCCGCGTGATCAGGGCCAGCAGCGTCGACTTGCCGCTGCCTGTGCGGCCGACGATGCCGACGGTCTGCCCCGGCCGGACGTGCATGTCGATGTCGCGCAGGACGGGACGCTCGGAGTAGGCGAAGGTGAGGTTGTGAATACGCAGATCGCCGCGGACGCCTTCTAACGACGATTGGACAGGCAGGATTGCCTGTCCTCCACCATCGACACTCCAGACCTCGTGGAGGCGCTTCATCGAGGCCATGCCGCGCTGAAAGAGGTTGATGACCCAGCCGAGAGCGATGAGGGGCCAGATCATACGGCCGAGGTAGAACTGGAAGGCCACGAATTCGCCGAGGGAAAGCTCGCCGGCGATGATGCGGCGGCTGCCGAGGAAGAAGATCACGGCGAACATGATTCCGATGACGGCGTGCAGCATCGGATAGAACGTGGCGGTGAGCCGGATGAGGGAACGGTTGCGCTCCACGTATTCGCGGTTCATCCGCTTGAACGTCTCGACCTCGTTGCCCTCCTGCGTGAAGGCGCGGATCACGCGCACGCCGGCCAGGTTCTCCTGCACGCGCGCCGAGATGTCGCCGAAGTAGTCCTGCACGAGCCGGAACCGGTCGTGGATCCGCTGGCCGAAGAAGCTCACCGCCCCGGCTACGACTGGAACGGCGATCAGAGCGATGAGCGCCATGCCCAGCTGGATGCGCAGCATCATCACGAACGCGCCGATGACCACCAGCAGCGACGAGAAGGCATGCATGACGGCCGGTCCGATGAGCATCCGCACGGAGGAGAGGTCGTTCGTGGCGCGCGACATCAGGTCGCCGGTCCGCTGTCCCTGGTAGTACGAGAGCGGCAGGCGCTGGAGGTGCCGGTAGAAGTCGTTGCGCATGTCGAACTCGATGCGCCGCGACGCGCCGATGATGATCCAGCGCTGCAGGTAGAGAAAGACCCCTTCCACGGCGGCCGCGCCGACCAGGAGGGCGCCGAACCGGATCAACGCCCCACGCGTGGCGGCCGTGCTCAGCTCATTCACGGCGTTGCCGACGATGAGCGGCTGCAGCAGCTTGAAGAGCGAGGAGCCCACCACGCAGGCCGCGCCGAGAAGGAGCGGCATCCTGTACTTCTGAAAGTAAAGGAGGAGGCGGCGCCCCGGGGTCATCGATTCGTGATTGGATGCATCACGCGTCACGCAACGGCAAACGCTTCAGCTCCTGCAAAGTAATCCGCAACACCGATCCGAGCGTGAATCCGGCCGGAAAACAATGCGGGATGCGCAGACCCGCCCCGCTCAGCTCGAGGAAGTCGAGCGGCGGCTTCCGCCTGGCCAGCACGTACACGAGCTTGCGCGGCAGATCCTCGCGGTCGTCGGCATTGAGGTGCAGCGCCTGCAGGTAGTAGCCGAAGTGCATCTGGCGCAGCGCCGGCACGCCGCCGGCGAATTCCGGAAGGGTGACGCTGAGCGTGAGCGCGCCGAAGATCCAGTTCTCCTGCGCGAACTCGCCGCGCCAGTGGTCCTCTTCCTCTTCGGTGAGATGTTCGAGACGCATGTCAGTAGAGCGCCACCGCAATCCGCGCGCCCACGAGCAAGATCACGATCGCGAACAGCCACCACGGGACGCTGCGCTGGCTGCGCGCGTCGAGCAGTCTAATCGGCGCCATACGGCACCTCCCGGCGGCGGAAAAGCAGACAGGCCAGCAGCAGAAGCACAGCCGTGTTCGACGCGATCAACAGGACCCAGTCCACCGCGACGGCGCGCGGAACATCGGGAAAGAGGTTCCGTGTCAACGCCGCGATGGCCGAGCCCATGGCCGGATACGCGTCGAAGAAGCGCGCCGACGCTCCGATGATCCCGGGCATGTCCGGCCGGATCTCGTCGATCGCCGCCAGCGCCATGCCCAGCACGGCCTGGAGCACGAGGTACAGACCGACATTGAAATACGAGCGGAGGAACGAGCCGAAGAACGCCAGGACGGCGCACACGAGCATCGCACTCCACGAAAGCCCGAATGCTCCCTCCCCCATTCTCCGCCACGGGATGGGCGCGCCTCTGGCCACCAGCGCCATCCAATCCGCCACCAGGGCGAGCCCCACCGCGCACCAGATCGCCAGCACCACCCCGGCCCAGCGCGACAGGAGATACACCGACCTGTTGATCGGCTTGGACAGGATCAGCTGCAGCGTTCCGGACGAGAACTCCGGCCCGATGAGCTGCGCCCCGGCGATGAGGGTGAGCAGTGCCACAAATGACCGCCATTGCCCCGGCTGTCCGCTGAGGAACGTCGATCCCACCGCTACGAGGACGAGGAAGGCCACGAAGACGAGGTAAGCCCCGCTGGTGAAGTGGCGCCGCAGCGTCTCGAGAATGACGACGCTCATCGCCCGCTCCGGAACATCCCCTCGAGGTCGGCGGTGCGCCGCCGCACTTCGATGATCCGCGCTCCCTCCCCCACCATCCGTCCCACCACCGCCGCGATCTCCTCCTCGGATCCAACATCGAGCTCCACCGTCTGCCCGTCCAGCAGCGTGATGGCGATCGGAATGGTCGTGTCGTGCCGGAGCGTCTCCTCGCGCCCGATGACGCCGCGATCGAGGAAGTAAACGCGGTCGCAGACCTTCTCCACTTCGCTGAGCTGGTGCGAGTTGAGAAGCACGGCCCGGCCTCTCTCCTTCTGTTCGAGGATGAGATCGCGCACGAGAAGGACGCCGTTCGGATCGAGGCCGGACGCCGGCTCGTCGAGAAAGAGGTAGTCGGGCTCGCCCAGAAGCGCCTGCGCCATGCCCACCCGCTGCAGCATGCCGCGGGAGTGCTCGGACAGCCGCTTGCGCGCGCCGTGCGCGACGTCGAGCTTCGAGAGCAGCGCCTCGACGCGCGCGACATCGGCCTTCGACAGGCGCGCCATGTACCTCAGAAAGGCCTGCGAGGTGGCGCGGCGACCGAAGTTCATCCGCTCGGGAACGAATCCGATGCGCCGGCGGACGTCGATGTCATCGGCCGGTCTGCCGTCGATGGAGACCTCGCCCGAATCAGCGTGCAGAAACCCGAGAAGGCAGGACATCAGGGTCGTCTTGCCGGCTCCGTTGGGGCCGATCAGCCCGACCACCTGGCCGGGCTCGACGTCGAGATCGACGCCCTGGAGAACGTGGGTCCTTCGGGTGAGGCTGCGGAACGACTTCCGGAGGCCGCGAATGCGAACGCCGGTCATTGCTGACGCGCGCGCAGTCCGGCCACGATCTCGTCCATCTTCGACTGGTGGAACTCGTTGACCAGCTTCTGCAGCTCGTCTTCCGGGGAACCGTCGAGGTCCGCCGTGAAGATCTTCTTCAGCTCGCCGCCGAGATACACCTTGGTCTCGATGCGCCAGTTGGGGCGTGGGAAAAACTCGGTCTGGACGGTGAGCTTCTTCGTGCCGACGTCGAAGGCATCGAGACGTCCCATCGGCGGACTCGCCGGCTCGGCCATCAGCTCCGCCTGACGCTCCGGCGGCACTTCGCTTCCGCCCGCGACTCGATCTGGCGCACGCGCTCGCGGGAGAGGCCGAGGATCTCGCCGATGTCGCGGAGGGTGAGCTCCTCGTCCTGCAGCACGCCGTAACGGAGCTTGAGGATCGTCTTCTCTTCCAGAGAGAGGTCGTCGACCACTTTCTGGACCGCGCCGGCCTTGGTCAGATTGACGAGGAGCGGGAAACGCCGGGAGTCCGTCTGCGAAGTCAGACCGGGGGTGAGATCGCCGAGCTTCTCCCAGAAGATGTCGGCCGCACGCTCGTTGGGATTCGTCGGAAGGAGGAGCGCGGCCAGCTCGCCCTCGCTGATCTCCAGCTTCCCGCAGACGGCGCGCGTGGCCGACTCCAGGATCGTGGCGACGTTGTCCATCGGCCGGTTGAGGAACGCCGCGATGTCGGAGATCCGCTTGGGGATGTTGTCGCTTACGCCGTGGCGCAGCGTGATCACCAGGCGCTCCTTCGGCGAGAGCTCGGAGATGTGAGCGAGCAGCTCGGCGCGGCGCGACTGCACCTGCATCTCGTCTTCGACGGACGGGACGCTGGTCTGCTCGATGACATCGCCGAGCTCGGTGTGCGACTCGTCGTCCAGCTCGGCGTTCAGCGAGAAGTTGTCGGTGTTCGCCGCCATCAGCGTCTGCACTTCCTTGACGGTGACGCCGAGCTCGGTGGCCAGCTCCTCCGGTGTGGGGATGTGGTCACCCTTCCCCATCGCCGCTGAGATGGCCTTTTCGAGGCGATACATCAGGTTGGCGCGCTTGGGCGGCAGGCGGAACGCGCCGCCCTGCTCCGACAGCGCGTGCAGGATGGCCTGGCGGATCCACCACACCGCGTAGGTGATGAATTTGACGTTCTTCTCGGGGTCGTACTTCTTGGCCGCGTGGATCAGGCCGATGTTGCCCTCGTTGATGAGGTCGAGGAACAGCACGTGCTGGTTGCGATACCGCTTGGCGTAGGAGACGACGAAGCGCAGGTTGGATTTGACCAGCTCTTCGAGGGCCGCCTTGTCGTTCTGCTGGACACGCCGCCCCAGTTCCTTCTCACGCTCGGGCGTGAGGCGTGGAATCTGGGCGATCTCGTGAAGATACTGATTGAGGAGATCGTAGTTCTCGTCGCGCTGTGGGTTCCGGGCCATGCGGTTGTCGTGAGGCCCGATTCTACGTCATCCCGAGCGTCGAGCGAGCGATCTTCGACGCGCACACGATGCACGACATTCAGCGCGCTTCGGTGATTTCCGGAGCCAGAATCCCGCCGAGGTCCTCGTATGAAATCGTGCTCCCCGGCGCGCCGCCCCTGCTGTCAACGATTGCACGCGGGCGAAGTCGGATCCTATACTCCACACACACACATACGCAGTGGATTCACGAACGGCCCAATCGAAGGAAAACCCTGAATCGTAGCCCGGGGGAACAACCCTGTTGCCACGAGCCCCCGGAGGTGACCGATGAGGAGCTCTCTCGCTTTCCTTGTGACCGTCCTTTTCGCGCAGGCAGTCATGGCGGCGCGCGTGGAGATCGTGCTCGACGTCTCGGGCTCGATGCGCGCCTCCGCCGGCAACATGAGCCGTATGGAGGCGGCGCAACGTGCCGTAAAGGCGACCATCGAGGCGATCGACTCGTCGAGCAACGTCGCGCTGCGGCTCTACGGCCACCGCCTTCCGTCCGAGCCGAAGGACCCCAGCTGCCGGGACACCGAGCTCGTCATCCCGTTCGGGCCGCTCGACCGGCAGCGATTCATCGCGGCCGTCGAGTCGGCGAAGCCGCTCGGACAGACGCCGCTCGCGTACGCGCTCGAGCAGGCGGCGGCGGACTTCGGCGGGATCGGCGACGAGCCGGTGGCGGTCATCCTCGTCTCGGACGGCGAGGAGAGCTGTGGCGGCGATCCCGCGCGGGTCGCGTGCGCGTTCCGCGAGAGGGGGCTCGAGCTGACGGTCCACACGGTGGGGTTCGACGTCGGCGACGTCGCGCGAAAGCAGCTGCAGGCGATCGCGAGCTGCACGGGGGGCGAGTATCGGGACGCGAGGAACGCGGGCGAACTGGCCGAGTCGCTCAGGCAGCTCACGCAGGCGGGCCTGCTGATCGAGAAGGAGCGCGAGGGTCGCGGCAACGTCGTGCGCGGCGGCAACGGGTTTGACAGTGCCGTGAAGCTGACGCCCGGCACCTACCGGCTCGACCATCACCAGCGCCCGAGCGAGTACGACTACTTCGCGGTGGACGTCACGCCGGGCAATCTCCTCGTCGTCAGGCAGGTTGCATTCGAGCTCGGCGTGGAGATCAAGGGCGACACGTTCAAGGAGACCAGCCAGGACACCTACCAGTTCGTCGCGATCGGCCTGTACGCACCCGACAAGTCGAAGATCCGAGATGCCCGGGCCTGGGGAGTCGGAAAGAAGGCGGAGGTCGGAGGCTCGGTGCGCGCGGGTCGGGGAGGCACGTACTACGTTGCGGTGGGGGGCGAGCATTTCTGGCGGACGGCAGGAATCCACAAGGAGTCGCCTTTCACGATCGAGCTCATCGACGTCTCGGATGCGGGGAGCGGCACGGATGCGGGTGACAGCGACCGCGACGCGGTCAGGATCGAGCCAGGGAAGCAAGACGCGTGGTTTCAGCCCGGGGACTCGAAGGACACCTACTGGTTCGACGCGGTCGCGGGAACAGCGTACGCCGTCGTCGCACGGCCGGAGGCGGATCTGCAGTCGCTGAAGCTGACTGTGTCGGACGATGACCGAGTGACTCTGGCTGAAGCGACGGCTCCCAACGAAGGCGCTGCCGTCCGTGCGGAAAACATCCGCCCGGCGCGCTCGGGACGGGTCTACGTCACGTTGTCGTACCCCGATTACATGAAAGGGCTGGTCCTGAACCCCGTGCGCTACTCGATCGAGCTCACGGCGACCGGCGGGCCGCCGCCCACTGCGACCGGCGGACCGCTGCCCACTGCGACCGAAAGCGAGCCCAAGGCCGCTCAGGCGGCGGAATCGAAAAGCTCGCTCATCGACAGGATCCCCGGAGGGCGGATCACGTGCGCGGTCCTGCTCGGGCTCGGCCTCCTCGGCCTGATCGCGATCGTCGTGCTGGTGATCATTCTGAAGCGGAAGTCGAAGGGGACCTCGTGATCGGGAGCGCGTCACCGGTCACGAGTTGACGATGGGCCTTTCTCCGGGAACGAAGCTCGGGCGCTTCTCGGTCGTCAGGCAGCTCGGCGCCGGGGCGATGGGCGAGGTCTACCTCGCCGAGGATCCCGACATCGAGCGGCAGGTCGCGATCAAGACGGTGAGGCTCGCCGAGCACGAGAGTCTCGAAGGCTCGGCCGGAACGCATCTGCGCCTGCGGCTGCAGCGAGAAGCGAAGGCGGCCGGGCGCCTCGTGCACCCGAACATCGTGACGCTCTTCGAGGCGGGAGAGTCGGAGGGGCTCTACTACCTCGTCTTCGAGTACATCGAGGGAACGGATCTCGCGAGTCGGATGCGGCGCCCGCCGGCGCTCGAGCTCGCCGAGATTCTCCGCATCGGCCGCGAGACCGCTGCGGCGCTCGACGCGGCGCATCGCGTCGGGATCGTCCACCGCGACATCAAGCCGGCGAACATCCTGCTCACGCGGGACGGAGCGGTCAAGGTCGGCGACTTCGGCATCGCGGCGCTCACCGGGCAGGGCGCACACCTCACACAGACGGGCTCGGTCATCGGCACGCCGCAGTACCTCTCGCCGGAGCAGGTGCGATCCGAGCTCCCGCTCGACGGCCGCAGCGACCTCTTCTCGCTCGGAGTCATGCTGTACGAGCTCCTCGGGGGAAAGCGCCCGTTCGAGGGCGGATCGGTCGCAGCGCTCCTCTACGAGATCGTGATGGCCGAGCCACGACACCTCGGCGAGCTGCGGCCGGATCTGCCGCCGCGCCTGACAGCCACCGTGATGCGGCTTCTCGAGAAGGATCCTGGCGGGAGGTTCGCGAGCGCCGGAGAGCTTCGCGACGAGCTGGCGAGGATTGAGAGGGGGCTCGACGACGCCCCCGCGGCGGTGACTGCGGTCACGGCTTCGGAGCCGGCGCCCACGCCGCGGCTCGACCGCGCGGCGCCGATGCTGCGGGTCGACGCATCGGAGCCGCAGTCAGCCAGGAAAGGGAAAGCGGTCGCCATTGCCGCCGTCGCGACGCTGGTCCTGTTAGGCGGTGTGTCGGCGACGATCATTCACTTCGGATTCCCGGGTAAGGACCGGCCCTCCGTCGAGCGCAAGATGCCGGTGGAGCCCGTGACCGACAGCACGCCGGTCCCGCCGGCCGACGTCGCGACGAAGGAGGAGCCGCCGGCCGGCGACCGGTCTCAGGCAACCATCACGAACGCGCGGCCCGAGCCGGTCGACCAGGGGCCCGCTCCGCGGATTGTCGGCGGAATGGTGACGTTCCGCGTGAGGCCGGAGGACGCGGCGGCAGGCGCGGTGGTGAAGATCGACGGACTCGTCCGCGGGCTCGCGGCGGGATCGGCGATGACGCTTCGACCCGGACGGCACGAGATCGTGATCACGGCGCCGGGCTTCATGCTGGAGACGATCGTCGTCGACGCGCGCGGGGGCTCGTCAACGCCGACCGAGATCGATGTGGTGATGACGAGGAATCGGTGACGGACAGACGTTCCTCGCGACCCATCCGCGACGATGGGCGGCGCGCCCGGGGCTCAGCGATCGTCAATCCCTTGCCATCGAGGCAATTCTCCGCGGCTCTCCGAAGCTGCGCGCAGCCACCTCGCCGTCCACGCTGAGGCGCACCAGAACGGTGTCCGACCCATCCTGGGTGAGGATGGTCAGGTCGAGGCGGTCGCCGCG
>DATKCA010000227.1:0-12766 GCA_035544675.1 Thermoanaerobaculia bacterium
GCGCGGCGGCCTGCACGCGATGGCCGAGCGACCCGAGCATCGCCTCCGCCAGCGCGCCCTCGTCCCACGCCCCTTCGTAGCGGCGCCCGTTGATGAAAAATGTCGGTGTGACGTGCGCGCCGCTGCGCAGTGCGCCCCGCGCATCCTCCTTCACTCTCGCCGCCGCGTTCGCCGCGGCGTCCGCCGTCCACTCCTGGCGCTGAGGGAGCCCCCATTCCGCGGCGATCTCGTCCAGCTCGTTCGGCGCAAACGTGGGCCCGCGCTTCATCAGCGCGTCGTGCATCTCCCAGAACTTCCCCTTCGTCTCCGACGCGTACTCCGCCACCTCCGCGGCCGGCACCGCATCCTCGCTCCCCTTGATGGGGAGGTGGCGGAACACATAGCGCATCCGGTCGCCGAAACGGTCGCGAAGCCCGGCCACGACCTCGTGCGCGGTGTGGCAGAAGCCGCAGGCATAGCTTCCGTACTCCACCAGCGTGATGTCGGCCAGAGGACTGCCGAGGATGTGGTCGCGGTCCGGGTCTACGGGCCGGGCCAGCCTGTCAGCGTGGATCGATGTCACTCGATTCCGATCTCGTCGACGTAACACCACTTCCACGCCTCGCCGGGCTGGAAAGACTGGATCACCGGATGTTTGCTCCGGTGGTAGTGCCTGGTGGCGTGCTTGTTCTTCGACGAGTCGCAGCAGCCGACGTGTCCGCAGCGCAGGCAGCGGCGGAGGTGCACCCACGAGTCGCCTGACTGCAGACACTCCTCGCAGCCGTCCGGCGTGCGGGGGGCGGCGTCATCGGTGGTGCGGAGGTGTTCGCAGGAATCGGGCATCTAGTGGCCTGTAACGGAGGCGCTCCTCTCCAGCGCGGCGCGGTCCCACCGGCCGGCGTTCGCCGCGGCCTCGTATGTCGTCTGGCAGTAGTCGAGCAGCATCGCTTCCGGATCTGGGGCGCGGCGCACTTCATCGTAGTCGAGGTAAAACCCGCCCAGAGCCGGAAGGTAGGAGGTCTGCGCGGGGCGCACGACCGCTTCGCGGAATCCCTGCGGCTCCGGCGCGGCGTAGCTGTAGAACGAAGGACGCGGCAGCCGGCTGTCCCCGGGCCAGAAGCCGACGCTGCTCACCTCGTGTGAATATGCCTCGCGCGTCATTGCGTCCGCGCCTTCGCGCCGCGGCGCCGGCCGGCCGGAAAACCGCGTCACGGCCAGATCGAAGCTGCCCCAGAAGAAGTGTACCGGGCTGCACTTCCCGGTGAAGCGCGCCCGGAACTTCGTGAACACCTCGTGCGTGAGCGCCAGGATCCGCCAGAAGCGCTCGACGGCGTCGCGGTCGTATGCGCGATGGTGCTCGTCGCGGTCGAGCGGGAACGCGTCCTCGGGGATCTCGACGGGCGTGGGCCAGATGACGCACTCGATGCCGGCCACCTCGAGCACGCTGAAGATCTCGCGGTACAGGTCGGCCACGCTGCGCGGTCCCAGCGGAATGTCGTGCTCCGCGCCGCTGCTGACGCGGATCCGCAGCACGTGGGCGATGAAGTCGAACTCCATGTCGAACCAGCGGTCGCCGTAGGGAATCTCCGACGTGGTGAGCCCGCGCGCGCTGACGTACAGCGGCACGTTCCACCAGTGATTGATCGTCGGCGTGCGGGCCAGACGGATCTTGCCGACGATCTGCGTCCAGCGGTGCAGAGTGCGCTGCGTGTCCCACCAGGGCTCGAGCGGGAGAGCGGGCCAGTGGCGCATCCGCAGCACTATATCGGGCCCTGGGGCCTCGGGCCTCGGGCCTCGGGCCTCGGGAGAACGAGCCTGATGTGGGGCCGGTCTTCCCGTGCCCGAGCCCGTGCCCGAGCCCGGCCTTTGACTCTCGTGGTGGAGCGCCGCCGACCCGGCGGCCGCCGAGTCGGCGGCGTTCCACAGAAACACCGACCCGAAGCCTACGTTCCCCCGCGTGCTTCCTCCAGCAGCTCACACAGCGCGTCGAGCCGCCTGGCCGGCATGTGGGCGAGCGTCTTCCGCACGGTCTTGTCGATCGTGTCGTCGAGCGACTCGAGGACGCGCAGGCCATCCCTGGCGATGATGGACCGGACGACACGGCGGTCGCCCGTATCGCGCGAGCGCGTGACCAGGCCGCGCGCTTCCAGGCGGTCGAGCAGGCGCGTCAGATCGGGGTCGCGCCGGACCATCCGCTCGGAGATCTCGCCGCACGGGAGTCCCTCGTGGCCTGCTCCGCGGAGGATGCGGAGGACGTTGTACTGGGAGAGGCTGAGGTTGGCTTCGCGCAGGACCTCGTTCATGGGGACGGCGAGCTGATCGGCGGTGCGGAGCATTGCCAGGACTACCTCCTCCTGGAGGCTGGTGAAGGGGCGTTTCTGCTTGATCTCGCTCTTGAGCCTGCCGGCCATCGATTCCCTCATCGGCCCTGGTAACGCGCTCTCTAGGCACTATACTCCTCTTGACATTAATCGTTGCGAGGAATAACGTGCCGCGGCATATTCTTTGAATGGTCATCACGCAAGGAGAAAGACACCATGGCAGACACAACCACATGGCAGATCGACCCGGCCCACTCGGCCGTGGAGTTCGCGGTCAAACACATGATGTTCACCACCGTCCGCGGACGCTTCAAGGACCTCAAGGGCACCATCGAAGTCGATGAGAAGAACCCCGACCGCTCCGTCGTCGACGTGGAGATCGCCGCGGCCAGCATCGACACCGGCGTGGCCGATCGGGACGCCCATCTGCGCTCGGCCGACTTCCTGGACGTGGAGAATCACCCCACCATCACGTTTCGCAGCAGGCGCGTGGAAGGGGCGATGAAGAAGGAAGGCGACAAGTTTCGAGTCACCGGCGACCTCACCATCCGCGGCACGAAGATGGAAGTCACACTCGAAGCCGGATACGAGGGAACGGGCAAGGACCCGTGGGGCGGCACGCGAGGCGGCGCTCGCGCCACCACGAAGATCGACCGGCGGGACTGGGGGCTCAAGTGGAATCAGGCGCTCGAGACCGGCGGCATCCTCGTGGCGAACGAAGTGCGCATCGAGATCGAAGTGCAGGCCGTGAAGGCGGCGCCCGTCACCGCGTAACGTCATCCCGAGAGTGAGCAGGAGGAGATCCATGATCACCGTTCGAAAATCGGAAGACCGCGGAACCGGCCGTCATGGCTGGCTCACCTCGCGGCATACGTTCTCGTTCGCGAATTACTACGACCCGCAGCACATGGGCTTCCGCGACCTGCGAGTGATCAACGAGGACGTCGTCGCCCCCGGACGCGGGTTCGGCGCGCACCAGCACGACAACATGGAGATCATCTCCATCGTGATGGAGGGCGCGCTTGCGCATCGCGACAGCACCGGAGGCGACGGCGTCCTCCGCCGCGGGGAAGTGCAGCGCATGAGCGCCGGCACCGGTGTCGTGCACAGCGAGTTCAACGGATCGGAGAGCGAGCCGGTGCACTTCTTCCAGATCTGGCTGATGCCCCGGAAGGACGGCATCGCGCCCGGATACGAGCAGAAGCTCTTCCCCGAGGAGGAGAGGCGCGGGAGGCTGCGTCTTCTGGTGGCGCCGGGAGGAAACGACGGCGCGCTCGACATCCATCAGGATGCGCGGCTGTACACATCGATCCTCGACAAAGGTCAGAGCGTCGAGCACGAACTGGCTGCCGGCCGCGCCGCCTGGATCCAGGTCGCCCGCGGCAGCATCGACGTGAACGGCGTGACGATCGGCGCGGGCGACGGCGCCGCCATCGAGGACGAGACGAAGCTCCGCATCGGCAGCAGCAACGGCCAGTCCGAGATCCTGCTCTTCGATCTCCGGTAACCCGCGCCCGTGCCCTCACAACGGCAGCCAGTAGGAGAGCTTCACGAGAAACACGTCGTGCGACGGCGCTCCCGGAATGGCGCGAAGGTCGCGGCCGAAGCGGAAGTCGCCGACCCCGGCGACGGTGGCGCGGTTCTCGTTCCAGGCGATGTACAGCGCCGAGCCGGGACGGAACTCCCAGCGCGCCACCGCGCTGCCGCGGACGCTGCGGAAGTTGAAGTCGTCCGAGCCCACCGCGCCGCTGTACGGAGTGTAGTGGCGCGTCCTGGCCGCCGCGAGGGTGTGATAGTCGTGGTAGTTGCCGGCGGAGACGAACGGCTGCACGTAGAGCTGGATCGAGAAGCGCGCGTTCAGCGTCCAGTCGGCGCGCGTGCCGATCTCGAAGGAGTGCTGGTCCAGCCGGGCGAAGAGATACCGCCTGCCGAACGTGGCCGCCGCCGCGGCGTCCGCGAAGTCGTCGACGTACTGGGTGTCATCGTGCGAGCGCGTGAACGACGGCTCGAGAGTGATCTGAAGGCTCGATGAAGGCCGGGCCTGGAGCGAGACTCCCGCGGTCCGGGCGTAAGACCCATCGGCGTAGCGGTCGAATCTGCCGCGGGCTCCGTATGCGAACCTGCGGCGGTGGTCGCTCGAGACGCTCAGCTGGAGGCTCGTGAAGCCGGGCGAGCGAACGAGGGGGCCGCCGCGCGTCTTCTGATCGGAGAAGGCATCCGGTCCAGCGAAGAGCGCCACCCGCCCCTCCCAGTAATTCTGAAGCGTGGCGAAAGCGTCGGCGAAGAAGCCACGCTCCAGCGTGTCGCCGTCGAAGTTGCGGTTCTGCCACATTCCGAACCAGACGTTGCGCTCGCGGAAGCGCTTCGTCACGTTCTGATTCACGTACTGCATGAGCGCGTGGCCGGATACGATGTCGGTGCGCTGCATGAAGCCGGCGTCGTTCGTCTCGTATCCGGGCGAATACGCGTGGACCTGCACGATGGGCCGCCACAGGCCCGTGGCCTTCGAGATCATCGCGCTGCCGCCCCATCCCGAGAGCGAGGTGCGCGCCGGATCGAACACGACGTGGGTTGCGTCGGGACGGTTGTAATAGCGCGACGGTGAGCTCTGCGTCGCCTCGATCGCCTCGGCGCTTCCTGCCACGCGCGAGCCGACGGCGAAGCCTTCCAGGATCCACGACTTGTCGCGGAAGCTCGTGTACGCGTCGATCCCGGCTGTCGTCGCCGAGCGGCGGAGCAGCGACAACTCGGCCGGCAGGCGGCGCTGCACCGACGTCACGAGCACGCCCACTCGCGACCCGCTGCCGATCTGCTTCGTGGCCCGAGCCACGAAGTAGTTCGTCATCGGCTCGGCGGCCTGTCTTCCCGATACGACTCCCGGCGTGACGAAGTGGGCGTGCTCGGTGTCGGTGAGGGCGTCGAGCAGACCGAGGGACCAGCCCCCGGGCAGTTTGCCCGTCAGCTTGGCGGCGCCGAGGATCGCGGTCTCGGAGGGGGCGGAGACGTAGAGGGCGTCGGGCCTGAGCTGGGGGGCCCGTCCGACGCGGCGCGTGTAGAACTGGCTCGGCGTGAAGAAGAAGCTGAAGTGACTGGGCGCCGGCGTGTCGCCGAACCGGAAGATGTCGGTCCCCTCGGTGAAGAACGGGCGCTTCTCCGGATAGAACGTCTCGAACTGGCTGAGGTTCACCACGGCCGGGTCGACTTCCACCTGGCCGAAGTCGGGGTTGATCGTGCCTGTGAGAGTGAGGCTGGACGTGAGCGCGTACTTCACGTCGAGGCCGCCGTCCGCGCGCATGTCGCGGCGCTCCAGGAGCGGATTGCTGCGGTCGGCGCGCGTCCTGATGTCGGATCGCGCCACGGCGTAGGGAACGAGCTCGAGCGACCGTCCGCGGCGGATGCCGCTGATGCCGGTGATGTCGGCGAAGTGTGAGACGAAGCCGGTCTCGCCCTTGCGCGTGTTGACGATGCGCACCCACTCGTTGCGGCGCACGGTGCGGCGGGTGATGTTGAGGCCCCAGACGTGCTCCGGCCGGTCCGGAAAGCGGAGCTGCGAGAACGGCACGCGGACCTCCGCCACCCACCCGTCGGCGACGATCCTCGTGGCCGACTCCCAGACGCCGTCCCAGCTGGAGTCCTCGCCGATGTCGTTGTAGAGCACCGTGTCGAGCTGCGTGCCGGCCGGCGTGACGGTGAACGCGTTTCCGGAGAGACGGTCGAGCTGTGGGTCGAGGTTGATGGAGAGGAAGTCGGTCTGCGTGAACGTGTCGCGGCGCGAGAGCAGCGCGCTGGGCGGGTGCGTGTCGGTCATCTTCGCGCCGAAGTAGATGGCGTCGTCGTCGTACACGATGCGGACGCTGGTCGGCAGCGTGGCCGGCTGGCCGTCGTCGGGATCGTGCTGCGTGAAGTCGGTGAACTCCGGCGCGCTCTGCCACGCCGCATCGGACAGGTCGCCGTCGATGACCGGCGGCGCGCTCACGCGCACCGCCGTGAGCCGAGGCCGCTCCGGCCAGTTCGCCCCCTCCGCCACCCCCGCAACCAGCAGGAGGACCCATGGGGTCAGGTCTTTCCTTTTGCACTTTCCCACTGGGGGTAGCATGTTACGAGTCACTGCTCAGTGATCCTGATCTCCGTCCGCACGAAGCGGTCGGGCATGGTGATGACGATCGCGCCGTCCTTCATCGTCCAGCTCTTCTCTTCACCGTTGACCAGGACGCGTTCCGCCGCCCCGGGCCACCGCACCGCGATCTGAATGTCACGCGCCTGCGGCCGATAGCTTCCCTCCGGCGCCGCGATCTCGATCACCAGTGCCGGCCCGTCCTGCCGCGCCGCGAACCGCCGCCGGGCGAACACGCCGGTCCGGTACTGGAAACTGCCGCCGTCGTCTTCATACAGCCACCGTTCCGTGGTCCCGCCCGCGAACAGCGTGACCTCGAGCGGCTTCCCCCGCATCTCGGCGGTGTGCTGCACGACCGGCTGCGCGAACACGAACGCGCCGCCGCGCACGAACAGAGGAATCGACGCCAGGGTGACCGGAACGGTGATCCACTTCCCTCCTTCGTGCGGCGCGCCGGTCCAGTAGTCGTACCAGATGCCGCGCGGAAGGTACACGCCGCGCCTGGTGATTCCCTCGCGGAGGACCGGCGCGATCAGAAGGTCCGAACCGAACAGAAACTGATCGTCGATCCCGTGCAGCACCGGATCGTCAGGGAACTCGAGCATGAGCGGCCGCATGGCCGGGATCCCGGTCTCGGCAGCCTCGCGCATCGCACTGTAGATGTGGGGAAGGAGCTGGTAGCGCAGCTCGATGGCGCGGCGGTTGAGCGCCTCGTGCGCCGCGCCGTACGACCACGGCTCCTGATCGGGCGTGCCGAACGCCGTGTGCGCGCGCATGAACGGATAGAACACCCCGGCCTGCAGCCATCGCGTAAACAGCTCCGCGCTGGGCGCCTCGATGAATCCGCCGATGTCCGCTCCGACGAAGGGGAATCCCGACAACCCCATGCCCAGGAGCATGGGGATGCTGGAGCGGAGCGCGGTCCAGTCGCTGACGTTGTCGCCCGGCCAGAGCGCGGCGTAGCGCTGCCCGCCGGCGAACGACGCGCGCGTCAGGATGAAGGGCCGCTCGTCCGGTCGCAGCCGGAGAAGCCCCTCGTACGTCGACCGCGTCATCAGCATCCCATAGACGTTGTGCACCTCGCGGTGATCCGACGGCTGTCCCTCGTTGTGGTGCCGCACGTCCAGCGGCATCGTCCCGCCCGGCACATCGAAGATGGCCGGCTCGTTCATGTCATTCCAGATGCCGGCAACGCCGGCGCTGAGCAGCCCTGCGTGCAGGCCGCCCCACCACGCGCGCGCCGCCGGCCTGCTGAAGTCGGGAAACACGCTGGGCCCGCCGCCCTCGGCCTGGGCAGGCCACACCGGCGCCTCGTAGATCGAGCCGTCGGGATTCTTCACGAGGTGATCGCCGGCCAGACCGGTGTCGTACGGCGCATATCCCGCTTCTTTTTTGGGATGGGGATCGACGATCGTCACGGTGCGGAAACCCTGCTTGCGCAGATCGCCGATGAGACGGGCCGGATCGGGAAACCGCGCCGCGTCCCACGTGAACGGCTTGTATCGGTCCTGGTAGTGAATGTCGAGCCAGATGGCATCCGCGGGGATGGCGCGCATCCGGAAGTTGTCGGCGATGAAGCGGACCCTGCTCTCCGGGTAATAGCTCCACCGGCACTGGTGATAGCCGAGCGCCCACAGCGGCGGAAGCGGCATGCGTCCGGTCAGGGCCGTGTAGCGCTCGATGACCTTCCTGGGCTCGGGACCGTAGATGAAGTAGTAGTCGAGCGCGCCGCCCTCCGCGCCGAACGACAGCACGCCTTCCGTCTGATGCCCGATGTCGAAGTTGCTGCGGAACGTGTTGTCGAGAAAGATCCCGTGCGCGACTCCCCTGCGCATGGAGATGTAGAACGGCACGGAGGCGTAGAGCGGATCGGTGCCCGCGTCGTAGCCGTAGGTATCGCTGTTCCACATCGTGAAGCTGTAGCCGCCCAGCTTCCAGCCGCGCTTGTTGAGCGGCCCGACCTTCTCGCCGAGGCCGTAGATGTTCTCATCGTCGCGGAGGCGTTTGGCGACGCGGATGGCTTTGCCGTCGATGACGGTCCCCCGTTGAGAGTCATCTTCGTCGAGCGACTGGCCCTGGCGCGAGGCGAAGGCGACGCGGAACGGGGCGTGCTGCACGGTCACGCGCAGCGTGCTGGTGGAGAGGGTCGAGCGCCCTTCCTCGCTCGAGAACGCGGCGGCGGCCGGCTCACCGAGGTCGCGATTGATCACGGCGTAAGAGTGATCGCGGCCCTCGCCGCCGGGGGAGACGCGGACGCGGATCACATCCGGCGAGAGCGCGGTGACGAGGGCGACCGCCCGCGCATTCTCGAACCGCAACGAGCTCCCCTGGCGCGATGGCGCGGGCATGTCGCCGAGCGGCGTCCATTCCCCGCGCGCAGGAATGGCGGCCGAGACGAGAAGCAGAAACGCCGCGATGGCTCGCACGCGCCGGATTCTAGATCACGCGCCCGGGAGGGACTTCCCACATTGCCCGAACGCGGGATAAGGTCTGCCGAACCGGCCACGGGCCAGGAGGTCTCTCATGCATCGCTTGTTCATCACCTTGTTCGCGATCGCTCTCGCGTCCACCCCCGCCCTCTCCCAGGACGACTCGTACAAGGTGCCTCCGAAAGACATCATCGACGTCGTCGACGCGCCGCTGACTCCGACGCTCGTCCCGGGGTGGGGCGACTGGGGGGTCCTGTACGAGCCGCCGCTGCTGTTGACGGTCAGCGATCTGTCCCAGCCGGAGCTCAAGCTGGCCGGGCTGCGCTTCAATCCGCGCAGTCACGAGCAGACCCGCGCACCATACGGGCGTGATCTGCGGCTCCTCCGTTTCTCGAGCGGGGAGCAGCGCGCGATCTCCGGGCTTCCCTCGCCGCTGCGGGCGCGCAACGTGACGTGGTCTCCGGACGGCGCCCGTCTGGCGTTCAGCGCCGCCACCGCGGAGGGCGTCGAGCTTTGGGTGGTCGACGCTGCGACCGCATCGGCGCGCCGAGTGGGCTCGCTGCTCCTCAATGCCAGTTCGCCGTCGCGGCCGTTCCACTGGCTTTCCGACAGCGCCAGCATCCTGGCGCGGACGGTGCCTTCTCAGCGTGGCGCGGAGCCGGTCGAACCGCGCGTTCCCGCCGGGCCGGTGATTCAGGAGAACGCGGGCCGCCGCACTCCGGCCCGGACGTATCAGGATCTGCTCAAGGGTCCGTACGACGCCGCGCTGTACGAGCACCACGTCCAGTCGCAGCTCGCGCTGGTCACGCTCGAGGGCACCACCCGCCTCCTCGGCACCCCGGCGCTGATCGTTCGAGCCGAGCCTTCGCCCGACGCGAACTACTTCCTTGTGGAGAGCGTGCACCGTCCGTTCTCGTACGTCGTCCCGGAGTTCCGCTTCCCGCGGCGCATCGAGGTGTGGGACCGCGAGGGGACCGTGGTGCGCGAGGTGGCCGACCTCCCGCTCGCGGACGCGGTGGCGACCGACTTCGACGCGGTCCGCGAGGGGCCGCGCAGCGCCGGCTGGCGCGCCGATCGTCCCGCCACGTTGTACTGGGTCGAGGCGCTCGACAAGGGGAATGCCCGCAGCGAAGCGGCGCTGCGTGACCGCATCGTGACGCTCGCCTCGCCGTTCCGTGGTGAACCGCAGCAGCTCGTCACGCTCGCGCTCCGCTTCAGGGCCATCCAGTGGGAAAGCGACGACCTGGCGCTCGTCGAGGAATCGTGGTGGAAGACGCGACGGACTCGTACCTGGCGCGTGCGTCCCGGCCAGCCGGATGCGAAACCGGAGCTGATCTTCGACCGCTCGTCGGAGGACCGGTACGCCGATCCGGGCAACCCGGTGGTGCGGGCGAATGGGCAGGGCGTTCTGGTCCTCAGGCGCACGAGGGACACGATCTTTCTGTTCGGCCAGGGAGCTTCGCCGGAGGGCAACCGCCCGTTCGTCGACAGTCTCAACCTGAAGACGAAGAGGGCGGCCCGGCTCTGGCAGTCCGAAGCGCCGCACTACGAATTCCCGGTCATGATGCGCGACGACAGGACCGTGATCACGCGGCGGGAGTCGGTGAACACACCGCCGAACTATTTCCGGCGCGACCTTCGCGCGAAGTCAATGCGCGCGCTGACGAGCTTTCCGCACCCGACGCCGCAGCTCGCCGCCGTGCAGAAGGAGCTGATCCGCTACAAGCGGGCCGACGGAATCGACCTGACCGCGACGCTCTATCTCCCTCCCGGCTACGACGCCGCGCGGGACGGCCGCCTGCCCGTCCTCATGTGGGCCTATCCGACCGAGTTCAAGAGCGCGAGCGCGGCCGGGCAGGTCACCGACTCGCCGTATCGCTTCGTGCGCGTGAGCCCGATGTCTCCTCTGCCGTGGCTCGTGCGCGGCTACGCGATCCTCGATGACCCGTCGATCCCCATTGTCGGTGAGGGCGATCGGGAGCCGAACGACACGTACGTCGATCAACTCGTTGCCGGCGCGAAGGCGGCCATCGACGAAGTGGTGCGCCGCGGCGTCGGTGACCGTGACCGCATCGCCATCGGCGGCCACTCGTACGGCGCGTTCATGGCGGCCAACCTGCTGGCGCACAGCGATCTGTTCCGCGCCGGCATCGCCCGCAGCGGCGCGTACAACCGGACGCTGACGCCGTTCAGCTTCCAGGCCGAGGAGCGGACGTTCTGGCAGGCCGCCGACACGTACATGCGGATGTCGCCGTTCACACACGCGGACAAGATCAACGAGCCTCTGCTGATGACGCACGGTGTCGACGACAACAACACGGGAACGTTCCCCATCCAGAGCGAGCGTCTCTTCGCGGCCATGAAAGGCCTCGGCGGCACGGTGCGGCTGGTCATGCTGCCGTTCGAGTCCCACGGCTATCGAGCGCGCGAGTCGGTCATGCACATGCTCTGGGAGATCGACCGCTGGCTGGAGACGTACGTGAAGACGCCGAAGCGCGAGTGAGACCGGAAGTGACCGACGACGGGCCTGCGCGGGATTCAAAAAGGTGGAGGGAGGCGTCGGTTTTCCGGTTTCAGATGGCCGCTCACTCGCTTCTGTAGATCTCCGTCCCGGGATGGATTCCGTACCACCCAAACCAATAGGCCCGCACGGCCGGCAGCCGCTCGAGACGCGTTCCACCCGGCGAGACGAGCGCTTCCTCCTCCGTCATGAACCGCTCACCCGCCGATGAGTCGACGAGCGCATCACCGTCCCTCGTGAATCGCCGGGAGCCGATCGCGTAGGCTCGAACCGACTCACTCTTCGGATCGGTGAGGATCAACACCGCGTCGCCGCGGATGGAATCAGTCAGCAGAGGCCGGGCCACGAGCGCCTGCAGCGGGTAGATCTTTCTTCCCTTCGCCGTCTCGACGACATAGATCCACTCCTTGGCCTCCAGCGCCGCGGACCGCTTCCAGACCGGAAACATCGTCCCCTCGCTCGCGAAATACGCTCCGTACGCGGCGCCTGGACGGTAATCGCGCATGTGACCGGTATCGAGCGACAGCACTTCGGTTCCGGGGTGCCGCGTGCGCCACTCCCGCCATGTGGTGATCGTCATCGGCAGAACTCTCAGCTTCTTTCCTTTCCCCACAAGAGGACCGATGACCGGCTCTCCGGTCAGGTGGCTCCAGAGAGAATTCGTCTGCCGGTCGTACATCAGCTTGTTCGAGCGGTAGAGAAGCCCCGACGAGCCGAACGTGTACACCTCTCCGGGCCCGATCGCGGTCTCGTACAGGATGGGGGAGCCGCAGAGAGTGCAGTAGGCGAGCGAGACGTGGCGTCCCGCGATCCGGTCGTTGACCATCTCATGCCAGTCGAGGATGCGCTGCGGGTAGGCGCGCGCCACTCCGCCGGACCTCACGCCGAAGACGGTCTCGTCCTCGGTGAGGTACTCCGCCCGCGCGGCCGGGATGACGCGCGGATTCTCGAGCGAGGGGATGCCGTCCTTGCGCACGCCGCCGGAAACGACCTCCTCGAGGCGAATGGTCCGCGGCGCGGCCTCACGGAAAAATGCGGCAAAGGCCGGATCGATCCGCGCATATTGCGATGCCTTGAACGCGGCGTACCCTTTTTTCGGCACGATCTCCTCACGCCGCCCGATGGCCTCGATCCAGAGCTTGTAGGACGTCCCGTGCCGCTCACCCAGAAGCGTCTCCAGAACCGCGGCGGCATCGGGCCGTCCCGCTCTGCTGAAGAACATGACTTCGAGAAGCGCAGGAGCGAGGCTGCGGTCCGCGGCCGCGATCAGGGTGTCGCGGGCCGCGCGTCGGACGGATGCGTCGTCGGAGAAGAGTTGCGCGATGAGGTCATAAGCGCGGCGTGACGAGAGCTCGGCGGCGCCGGCGCCTGCCGCCACGGTGGCCAGCACGACTGCGATCAG
>DATKCA010000228.1:0-4841 GCA_035544675.1 Thermoanaerobaculia bacterium
CGTGATCTTCATTGCGTTCCTCCGAGTTTGCCTCGCCAGGCTTCGTGAGAAGCATAGCCGCTCGGGAAGCGGCACGACGGCTCTCGAGGCCTGCGTCGCAGCCGGTCAGGAGCCGCCGGCCGCGAAGGCGGCATCTCCCACTGCCGTGCAAACCTTTATCACACGGTCCGCCGTGAAACCTGCCGCCCCCCGATCCCGGATCCGGCGTCGACCCCGCTCAGAGATGCCCGAACCATGCCGGAGGCGAGATCCAGGTTCTTCTTGCAGACAAGACGCCCTCGATTCAGCGATCCCAGCTCTGGACCCTGATGCCGCGAAACCGCTTGAAATCGGCCGTGTTGAAGGTAATCAGCGTCAGGTCGTGAGCTCCGGCGATCGCGGCAATCTGACCATCCGCAAATGCCGGGGTTTCGCCGCGAGCGGCCAGTCGTGTGCGCTCATCGGCGTGCCACTCGGCCGCGGCACGATCGTAGTCGAGGATCGGCATGGTCGCGAGAACGACTGTTTCGAGATAGCGTTCGATCGCTTCGCGCCGGCGCGACTCCGGAAGGCGCGCCGCTCCGAACCGCAGCTCGTGCCAGACGATCGATGAGATCACGATCTCGTCCTCGTGCGCGCTCAGTCGCTTCAGCACAGCCGCGCGCGGATTCGGGCGCAGAGGCTCGGATACGACGTTCGTATCAAGCAGGAACTTCGCGCTCACAGGTCGGCACCGCGTCCCGGCCGCCGGTCACGGGTGGTGCCGAACACCTCGTCGGGATCAATTTGCAGGTCGTCGAGATCGACTGCGCTGGCAAAGTCTTTCCAAGCCTCGGAAAAACGGCGGGATCGTGCAACGAGCCGCTCATATTCTCTGCGGCCGACCAAAACGGCGACAGCCTCACCGCGCCGGGTCAGCTCGACGGCCTTTCCCTCCTCCGCATCGCGCACGAGTCTGGGCAACTTCATGCGGGCCTCCGAGATCGAGTGTTTGCGCGCCATCGCATCACCTCATGTACACGAACATGTACATCTTAGCACGGCTATTTCCCGGACTCTGTATGGCAGTTCCAAGCACGGCTGTCGCGGGCCCGGTAGACCTCTCTCATTCCGCCGGCTGGGGGTCGAGGGTCGTAGGTCTCGCCGGCGAGCATCTTCTGGCGTGTCACGATCGGGCGACATAGACGCTGGCGATCCCGTTTCGGCCGCTGGCGACGGGCGCTGACACCCGCGCGGCGTCCATCGCCCCGATGGCGATCGCTGTGCCGTTCCGCCGTCCAGTCAGAGCGCAGCATCTATGCGGCAGCGGCTGAAACTGGGATAATTCGCCGCACTGGTGACAATCCATCCGGGTACTCGGCTCGGGCCGTACGAGATCACTGCGCTCATCGGCGCCGGCGGAATGGGCGAGGTGTATCGAGGCCGCGACACCCGCCTCGACCGTAGTGTGGCCATCAAAATCCTTCCCGCGGAATTCGCCGACAACGCGCAACTGAAACTCCGTTTCGAGCGTGAGGCGAAAACGATCTCGCAGCTCAGTCACCCGAACATCTGCGCTCTGTTCGACGTCGGCCACGATGACGGCCGTGACTACCTGGTCATGGAGTTCCTCGAGGGAGAGACTCTCGCGGAGCGACTGGCCAAGGGGGCTCTCAAACTGGACCTGGTGCTGGAGTACGGAATCCAGATTGCCGACGCCCTCGACAAGGCCCACCGGCGCGGCGTGATTCATCGCGATCTGAAGCCTTCGAACGTCATTCTCACCGCCACCGGTCCGAAGCTGGTCGACTTCGGCCTGGCGAAGTTCAGCGTCGCGCCGGGACCGATTCAGGGATTCACCAGCATGGGCACGCAGCAGCGGCCGCTGACCCAGGAAGGGACCATCCTCGGCACGTTGCAGTACATGGCGCCGGAGCAACTCGAGGGTGACGAGGCGGACGCTCGAACGGACATCTTCGCTTTCGGCGCGGTGCTGTACGAGATGCTCACGGGCCGCCGCGCGTTCGAGGGGAAGACGAAGACCAGCCTGATCGCAGCCATCGTCGATCGCGAGCCGCCGTCGATCACCACGCTGCAACCGCTGACGCCTCCCGCACTCGAGCACGTCATCCGGCGATCGCTGGAGAAGGATCCGGAGGATCGGTGGCAGAGCGCGCATGACGTCAAGACGCAGCTCGTGTGGATCGCCGAGGCCGGATCGGGGGCCGGGGTCGCCGCACCGGTCGTGCGGAGGCGGAAGAATCGCGAGCGCGTCGCCTGGGCGCTGCACCCGCTCACGGCACTTGCGGCGGTGGCGCTCACCTGGGGAGTGAGTGAGTTGCGCGAGAAGCCGCCGCAGCTGGTTCAGACTTCCATCGAGGCGCCCCCAAAGACGAACTTCATCTTTCTTCACGGGGCGCCGATGGTCTCACCTGACAACACGCGCGTCGCCTATGTCGCGCAGGAGGAGAACGGAACGCGGATGCTCTGGGTTCGTCCTCTGCACGGGATGGCCGGCCAACCGCTGGCCGGCACAGAGGGAGCAATGCACCCCTTCTGGTCGCCGGACAGCGCGCACCTCGGATTCTTTGCGGACGGAAAGCTCAAGCGCATCAGTGCAGCGGGAGGTCCGCCGCAGACGCTCTGCGAGGCATCGGACGGCCGTGGCGGAACGTGGAGCCGCGACTCCGTGATTCTGTTCACGCCTTCCATCCGGGACGGCATCTTCAGGGTGCCGGCGGTCGGCGGAGCACCGACGGCGGTCACAAAGCTGGACGAGCGACACGACAGCAGTCACCGCTTCCCGTCGTTCCTGCCGGACGGCCGGCACTTCATCTATCTCCAGCAGTATGCCGGCCAAGCCACCGAGAAGAACGGCCTGGTCCTCGCGTCGCTGGACGGCAAGGTCAGACGCGACCTGGTGAAGACGCGCGGCAACGGCGCGTATGTGTCGCCTGGCTACCTGATCTTCTGGCGTGACGGCTCGTTGCTTGCGCAGCGGTTCGACCGGAAGAAGCTCGTCGTCGAGGGCGAGCCTGTGCCGATCGCAGAGAATGTGGAGTACACGGGCAAGTATGAAGCGGTCTTCTCCGTGAACGCCGCCGGCACGCTCCTGTTTCACCAGGGAAGCGGCAGCACCCTCTCGCGTCTCGTCTGGGTGGATCGGTCGGGAAAAGAGCTCGGCGACGTCGGCTCTCCTGCTGACTACTGGCACCCCTCGATCTCTCACGATGGCACCCGCGTGGCCATGAGCGTGCTCGATCCGGCGAGCAGGAGAGCCGATATCTGGGTTCACGATCTGCGGCGCGGCACAACGGCTCGCCTGACGGTGGATCCGGCGGATGATGTCGCTCCGGTATGGTCGCCTGACGACAGGTTCATCGCCTACAGTTCGAACCGCGGCAGCGCTGGCGACATCTACACGCGACGGAGCTCCGGTGCTGGAGCCGAAGAAGCTCTCTACCGAAACGGTCAATGGAAAGTTCCGACGCAATGGTCATCGGCAGCGCAGGCGATCGTCCTCCAGGAAAACCGTCCCGGTACGGCGTGGGATGTGTGGCTGTATCCGCTCGCCGACCGCAAGCCGCGAGTCCTCTTGCAGACGAAGTACAGCGAGACGCACGCTAAGATCTCACCGAACGGCAAGTGGCTTCTGTACCAGTCGAACGATTCGAACCGGCCGCAGATCTACGTTCTCGATCTGACCGCCGACGGCGGCAAGTGGCCGATCTCACCTGAGCGCGGAACCTTCCCGCGCTGGAGCCCGTCGGGAAGGGAGATCTTCTACTGGACCGAAGACCACCAGCTCATTTCGGTGCCGGTGGAGAACTCGGCTGAATTCCAGAC
Source organism: Thermoanaerobaculia bacterium (assembly GCA_035544675.1). Lineage (GTDB taxonomy): Bacteria > Acidobacteriota > Thermoanaerobaculia > Gp7-AA8 > Gp7-AA8 > DATKCA01. Next base: position 3,805 of record DATKCA010000228.1, read on the forward strand.
CGGACCGCCGCAGCGTCTGTTCAAGAGGTCGCTGAGAACCGCTCCGGGCGTGCAATACGACGTAGCGCCCGACGGCAAACGCTTTCTACTGAACGTCCCGCTTCAGCAAGCCGAAGTCGCCCCGATCACGCTCGTCCAGAACTGGACACGCCTGCTCGAACGGTGACTCCGGAGTCGCCGGGCTACGGAACTCCGCTCACGAGATAAAGATCGCTCAGCGCGCGGTGCCACCAGTAACCGTACGTGCGGCCGTCGGGGGTCACGACCAGGTTCCCCGTGCTCATGATTCCGGACGCGTCGGCTGGAAGAGTCTGGAGCCACCGCTCACGCCGGCCGCTCACGGGATCGACGATGAAGTACGTGTCGAGGTCCTGGCCATATTGCCTCACGAGCAATCCCCGTTCGATCCATACCCTCACGCTGTCGCTCTTCCCGAGACCGATGGCCGGTCGCGGCTCGCCCCCCGCGATGGGATAGATCCGCGCCTCCGCTTCCTCATGCGTCACGGCCACGGCACTGCCGTCCGGGGCGACAGCCCAGTAGCCGAGCGGTGCCCCGGGGGGCATGATTGCGCGCGGCGCTCCTCCCGAAAGCGGGAGCACCCAAAGCCCGGCGCCGCGCCCTTCCTTCAGGACCGACGCGACGATGCGATCGCCGTCGGGGAGCCAGCGCACGCGGCGAAACTGCATGCCGGGCACCTCGAGGCGGCGCGCCTCGCCGGCGCCCGTGGGCAGGAGCTCGAGGTACGGCGCCGGCAGGGACGGCGCGACCGCGACCCACCGGCCGTCGGGTGAGACCGCCATCGCGCGCCCGTCCCCCAGGCGGACGGCTGGGGTCCCATCCGTGCCGCGCACGAACACCGAGTGGCTCCGGCCGCCGCCCTGCGCGTTCTCCGACAGGAGAGCCAGCCGGCCGTCGCGCGAGAGATCGACGATCGTCGAGCCGTCGAGCCAGGAGAGATTCCGCTCGATCGTCTCTCCGGGAGCAAGGACGGCGCTCTCCGACCGATCGGAGGTGTGCGCGATGAGCAGCCTGCC
>DATKCA010000229.1:0-26627 GCA_035544675.1 Thermoanaerobaculia bacterium
GTGGCGGCGGAAGCGGAGGAGGTGAGCAGGAGAAGGGTCAGGAAAAAGCGCGGCATGGTTAAGGAACCTCTGCACAAAGGTTCCTTAAGGATAGCGCCGCTTTCTGAGGGACACCACCATCTGCGCCACGCTCGCTGCCGCGGTGTCGAGCACAACGTCCAGCACGTGGCCGCTGCGCGAGGCGGTCCATGACTGCCGGACCTCGTCGATGACTGCGACGACCACGGCCAGGATCACCGCCAGCAAGCGGCGGCGTCCGCCCAGGGCCCGCGAGTTCAGGAGGCTGAGAATCGCGTAGGCGACCACGTGCAAGAGCTTGCGCATCCCGAAGTTCAACGCCTCGAAGACTTCCGGCGCCAGGGGAGGGAGGATGAGGCGCAGCAGCGAGCCGCTGCTCTGGCTCGACCCGCCGCTCCCCGACAGGATGAGGATCATGGCCGCCCAGACCACCGCGGGCAGCCACAGCCTGAACCGCTCCGCTCGCGTTATTTGCATCGCCAATCTATAATCCACCGCACACATGTCAGAGGCGAATCAGACCGTGAAGTTCACGGTGTTCCAGCCAAACTCCGCGCCGCTGCAGCTCGCGCTGCCGCCGAGCACGATCACGCTGGGCCGGGCTTCCGATTGCACGATTCCGATCCGCGACAAGTTCCTCTCCCGCCGTCACGCCGAGATCAACTTCGACGACGGGATGTGGATCGTAAAGGATTGTGGCAGCGTCAACGGCACCCTTCTCAACGGCAACCGGCTCCTGGCGCCGGCCACGCTCAAGCCGGGCGACCGGATCATCCTCGGCGACAGCGAGGTCGTGTTCGAGTCCGCGGATGCCGAGCCGATCTCGCAACTGATTCAGCTCGACAGCGATTCGCACTCCAGGAACCTGGCCATCCCGCTGCAGAAGGCGATCCAGGAGGACCGCGGCCGCGACCGCGCCAGCGTCATCACGGCGCTGGCCCTGGAGTTCATCGAAGACCGGCCCATGACCGAGCTGTTCGACTTCATCCTGGAGCGAGTCCTCGGCGTGATGCGGCCGTCGCGCGCCGCGCTGGCCCTGCTGAATCCCGACGGGAAGACATTCGGCATCGTGCGCGTCCGGCGCAGCGACTCGGCGGAGTCGACCGAGCTCGCCATCAGTCGCACGCTGCTCTCGGAAGTCATCGAGGAGCGGAAGGTCATCTCGTTCGTCGACAATTCTCAGAACGACAAGCTGGCGCGGGCCGAGTCGATCGTGCGGCAGCAGATCCGATCCGCCGTCTGCGCGCCGCTCGTCGTCGGCGATGCCGTCCTGGGCGTTCTCTACATCGACTACCTGGCCACGCGCGGCACGGTGACGGAGGAGGACCTCCGCCTCCTCGCTCAGATCTCGCGTTTCGCGGCCGTCAAGCTCGAGACTACGCGCCTTCGCGACGAAGCGATCGCCAAGGCCAAGATGGAGGACGAGCTTCGGACGGCTTACACGATTCAGAAGCGGCTGCTTCCGCGCGAGCTGCCCGAGATCGACGGATACGTGTTCGCCGGCAACAACAAGCCGTGCAAGACCGTCAGCGGCGACTACTACGACGTACTGGTCCGTCCGAACGGCCGGATCTACTTCATCATCGCCGACGTGAGCGGGAAGGGCATCACGGCCGCCCTGGTCATGTCGGGGCTGGCCACGGCGTTCAGCATCTTCGCGCGATACGACCCCGCCCCGGCCGACCTGCTGCGCGAGCTGAACCTCACGCTGACTCCGAAGACGTCACCGAGCAAGTTCGCGACGGTCGTCGTGGGCGTTCTCGACCCCTCGATGGGGACGATCGACTTCGCGAATGCCGGCCATGTGCCGCCGCTCGTCGTCACGGCGCGGGGAGTGCACCGCCTGGAGATGACCGACATCGTGGTCGGCCTGTTCGAGAACGCCTCGTACAGGAACCAGTTCGTGCGTCTCGAGTCCGGCGACTCGCTCGTGCTCTTCACGGACGGCGTCACCGAAGCGGAGAACGAGGGCGAAGAGCAGCTCGGCCTCGAGGCGGTGGCCGATCTGCTGGCCACCCATCACCGCCGCACCGCCAACTCGATCCTCAACATGATCGACGTCCGCGTCCAGGAATTCTGCGGCGCTGCCAACCTCGGCGACGACGTGACCATGCTCGCCATCAGCAGGACCTGATTCACCACACTAGCGTCACATCGACGCGCCGGTGTGGCACTCCGTGCAGGTCATCTCCCTCATATCGCCCAGGTCGATCGGGTGCTGGAACTCGTTGGTGGGGACCTCCACCATCACCACCCCCGCCTCGGCCTGGCCGATCACGCTGTGGCAGATCTGGCAGTCCTTGGTGATGACCTTGCCGTCTGCGCTCTTGTGCTGGTCGGTGTGGCAGCGGAAGCAACCGGGCGAGTAGAAGTGGCCGACGTTGTTCGGATGCGTCCTCCAGTCGACTTTCATCTCCGGGAAACGGGTGGTCTTGAACGAGCTCTGCAGCTCGATCACGGCGCGGTCGATCTCGTTCTTGCGCGTCTGATAGATCTCCGGGTAACTCTCCTGATAGTACCTGTTGATGTCCTCGGCGATGGTCCGGACGGCCTGGTCCGTCGACTCGTACTCCTTCGTCATCGTCGCGACGGCCTGCTGCTTGATGAAGGGGAGGGTGCGGTTGATGCGGTTGCCGAGCAGCAGCATGTCCACGGCGCGGTCGGGCGGCTCGTAGATGTGGGCGGGGCGGTTGTGGCAGTCGACGCAGTCCATGAGGCGCTTGGGCGCCGCGGCGATCTGCTCGGCGGTCATGGTTGCGCCTTCCATCGTGTACTCCACGGTCCGGCCGGTGCTGCGGTCGCGCATGCGTACCCATTCGATGTTCTGCCGTTGCCTGTCCGAGGCGACGTACGTGATCTCATTGGAGATGTTCATGTGCCAGTGGATGCCGGCGGTGAGGCCGCCGCTGGGGCTGCCGCCTCCGGTCTTGATGAGCAGCCTGGTCTCGCGCGGGGTGTTCGTCTCGTCGTAGCCGAAGTGGTTGAACACCTTGAGTTGCGCGCCCCAGAACTTCTCAGGCCAGTGACACTGCTCGCACGTCTGCTGGGCCGGGCGGAGGTTCTCGACCGGTGTGGGGATCGGTTTCGGATACTTTTCCGCGACGGTGGCATAGACCTGATACGCGCCGGACAGCTTCGACTTCACGAACCACGTGGCGCCGGAGCCGATGTGGCAGTTCACGCAGCCCACGCGCGCGTGCGGCGACGCGCTGTAGGCGGTGTATTGGGGGTGCATGATCTGGTGGCACATCGTTCCGCAGAACGCGTCGGAGTCGGTGTAGTGGTAGGCCTTGTAGCTGCCCACGATGCTGACCATCACGAAGACCGTCAGCGCGATGGCCGTGACCATGAAGATCCTGCGCGTCTTCGGATTGTTCAGGTCGATGGCGGGATAGCGGGGGATGTCGTCCGGAGCATGGCGGCGCCGTCGCCGGCGCTCGATGAGAACGCCGGCGAGGAAGACCAGGAGGCCGAACACCATGACGCCGGGGACGAGCACGTAGGCCATCACCCCGACGTAAGGGTTGACGTGCTCCGAGCCGATGTCCGCGAGCACGAGGAAGGCGATGTTGATCGCCGCGATCACGGCGATGGTCAATCCGAGAAAACTGATCCAGTTCCGGGCCAGGCTGGCGGTCTTCTTCACTTCATCACTCATCCCTGCTCCTGCGATGACTCATCGCTCTCCCGAGCCTTCAGCTCGCGGTAGTGCTCCTCGTGCTCGTGCCTGTACTGCTCTTCCGACATCTTGCCGTCATACCACGCCCAGTTGATCGGATAGACATCGGGGTCGAAGATCACGGCGTAGAGATGCCAGATGATAATGGCCAGCGTGGCCAGGATGGCCTCGTAGTAGTGAACGAGCAGGGCCACGTCGACCGCCCAGCGCGGCAGGTGCAGCCACGAGGTGACCTGGACCTCGAACCACAGCATCAGCCCGGTCACGCCCATCACGATCGTGCCCCAGATCAGCGCCCAGTACTCGGCCTTCTCCGCGTATGTGAAGCGGCCCATCCTGGGGTGCTCGCGGGAGAGACCGAGGTTGTAGCGCATCACGCCGATCACGTCCCGGACGTCCTTGAGGCGGAACCAGAAGGCCCGCAGGCCCTGGCGTCCCTCGCGCGTCCCGGTCATATAGATGATGTGGTAGATCCCCAGGGCCATCATCACCACGGCGGCCGCGCGATGAATGACCCGCCGGACGACTTCGGGCCCGGAGATGAGGGAGAACCATGAGTCCGGCCAGGCCAGCGCGAATCCGGTGATCACCAGGGTGATGAAGCTCGTCAGCAGGACGAAGTGCTGGATGCGCTGGTTGCGGTTCATCCGCACGATGGTCCGGCGCGGATCGCGCCGCGCCGCGCGCGCCTTGCGCAGCCAGATGATGAAGTTGTGCAGCGCCATCCCGCCCACCGTGGCCAGGATCAGCGGGACGTAGATCCAGCTCACCCAGCGCAGCACGTGGTCGCTCAGGGCCCGTTCCGTCGGGCTTCCATCCGGAGCGGGCGACTCCCCGAGGTGGATGCGGCCCTGCGCGAACCTCGCGCCGGCGCCGGGATGGCACGTGCCGCACGTCTTCGGCAGGTTGGCCAGATGGATCATCGACTGCGGGTCGCTCTGCGGAAGGATGTTGTGCACCCCGTGGCAGCTGGCGCAGTTGGCCGCCTCCGCCGATCCCAGCCTCTTGGCCAGGCCGTGGTAACTCTGCTCGTAGCTCTTCACCCGCTGCGAGGAAATGCCGAACTCCCGTGTGAGCTGAACGTTGCCGTGGCACTGGCCGCAGGTCGTCCGGGCGATGTTCTGCGCCGCCACGGACGAGGTCGGATCGATGTGCGCCTTGATGAGGTGGATGCCGTGGCAGTCGGTGCACACCGGCGAGCGGTCACTCCCGCGCGCGATCGCCTTCCCGTGAATCGAGGTCATGAAGACCTTCGACACCTCGCCGTGGCACTTGCCGCAGGTCTCCGGAATGTTGAACTTGAAGATCGGCGAGTCCGCTTCGTTCGCGCCGAGGATGTCGTGGGAGTTGTGGCAGTCCACACAATCCGCCGCGTTCCCGTTCCCCTCCGCCTTGGCCCGTCCGTGGACACTCTGCTGATACGAGAACGACGGCTGCGCCGAGATCCCGGACGACTCCATCACGAACTTCTGCCCATGGCACGAGCCGCACGTCTTCGGGATGCTGTTCGAGTGCGTGGGCGACGCTGGATTGCTGCTGGGGATGATCGTGTGCGCGTTGCCGCCGTGGCAGGAGAGGCACACGGGCGGATTTGTGTTTCCCTTCACGATCGCTTTGGCGTGGCGGCTTCTGTCGTAGGCCGCGACCTGGTCGGTGTGGCAGCCGGCGCAGTCGACTCTCGCCGGCGCGGGCTGGGGGTGGGGGTACTCGGTGATGTCGGAGTGGCAGTCCGCGCAGGACAGCGGTCCGTGAGCCGAGGCCGCGTAGCTGGCCCTGTCGACGTGGACGCTGACGGTCCCCTCGCCCACCTGCTTCACCGCGGACGGATCCTCGTGACAGGCGAGGCACTCGTCATCCGGCATCTGGGCGCCCGCGGACACCGCCGCGAGCACGATGAGCAGGACGAAGACCATCTGACGCAGATTGAAACTCATTGTTTCTCCCCAGCCTTCAAAGTAACCGGCCGGTTGCACGACAGGCGATGTTGCCAGACACGGGTGTGGTGTGTTGGGTGTCACGTGGAGCGCGTTTTTTCGTGCTCCCGCGGCCCGCGGCCCGAAACTACGCCACCGCCATCGCCGGCTGATACGTGCAGATCGGGTCGGACTCGAATGCGTCGCCGGTCATCGACCAGGCCCGCGAGCGCGATCCGCCGCACAGCTCGCGGAACTCGCAGACGCCGCACTTGCCCTTGAGGTTCGCGCTGTCGCGAAGCTTGAGAAAAAGGTCGCTCTGGCGGTAGATGTCGACGAGCGACTCCTTCTTCACGTTCCCTGCTTTCAGGGGGAGGAACCCGCTTGGAAAGACGTCGCCGATGTGGGAGATGAACACGAAGCCCTTGGCCTCGTTCACGCCTTTGGGGGCTCGCGTGATCGCGCCGCTCTGCGGCTGCACGCCGAGGGGCATGTGGCCCATGAAGAGGGTGGAGGGATCGATGAGGCCGGTGCGTGGATCGATCATCTCGTCGGTGCTCTTGCCCTTCTCGGCCATCATCTGCTGTAGCACGAACCTGCGGTAATGCATCGCCTCGGTCGTGCGGATGTTGAACGGGACGCGCTTCGAGATCGCGTAGAGATCGCCGAACAGTGTCTCCACTTCCGTGGCGTCGATCATGTCGGCCGATTTCGCGCGCCCGGTGGGCACCAGGAAGAACACGCTCCACATCACGATGTTCGCATACTGGGCGAGCAGTTGGGCCAGGCGGGGCATGTCCGCGGCGGTGCGCTTGGAAACCGTGGAGTTGATCTGCACGGGGATGCCGGCGTCGCGGGCGGCCTCGATGGCCCGGATGGTGATGTCGAACGAGCCGGGGACGCGGCGGAAGTCGTCGTGGGTCTCGCGCTCGAAGTGATCGAGCGAGATGGCCAGCCTGGCCACGCCATGCTCTTTCATCTTCGTGATCGCCGCGGGCGTGAGCAGCGGAGTGGCGCTCGGTGTGACCGAGGGCTCGAGGCCGATGGTCTTCGCATACGCGATCATCTCGTAGAGGTCGTCGCGCTTGAGGGGGTCGCCTCCGGTGATGACGAAGACGCGCGGCTGGAGCTCGGCGATCTGGTCCAGCAGGCGGCAGCCGTCGGCGGTGGACAGCTCGAAGTTGCTGCGCTTCGACTGCGCCGCGGCGCGGCAGTGCACGCAGGCCAGGTCGCAGGCGCGCGTCATCTCCCAGATGACGACGAACGGGTTCACGTTGAAGTCGATCTTGTTCGGGTCGTGCATGTCACACCACTCCGTTCATTCGTGCCCAGTTGCGGTACGCGATGGGTGAGATCTCCGACGGCTTGATCTCGGCGCGGCCGCCCCAGTAGACGTGCGTGTAGTTGCAGCCGATGCCGCTGTCGACCAGGTACCGGTCGATCGCGGCCTTGTGCGCGAGGACCTCGTCCTTCGTCTCACCGTGCGCGACGGCCATGATGTTGACGTTGTCGAGCTCCGGCCCGGCATCGCGCCAGTAGCAGTGGGTGAGGATGGCGAAGCGGCCGATCTCACGGCCCGCTTCGATCTCGCGGCCCTTCGGCACCGCCCAGTGAAACAGGCCGTTGAAGCTGGAGAGGCGCTCGTTCGCGTCGCCGACCGGCTTGGTGTGCTCGAGGAACGTGGAGAACCTGCCGATCACGCCGCGGCGGTCCAGACTCTCCGCCACCTCCAGGAAGCTTTCCGGATCGATCCCGGCCTCCAGAGCGCGCCGCTCCCAGAGTCCGTGTCCGACTTCGTCGACTTCCAGGTCGCGCTTCAGCTCCACGAGCACCCGCCAGTCTCGTTCGTCGAGGTCGACGATGGCCGGGACCATGTCCATGGCCGGCTGGTCCGCCTTCTCGCCGATGCGCATCCCTTTTCTGCGCATGTGGCCGACGCCGAGGACGAAGGCGCGGAGGGCGGGCATGATGCGGTACTTCTCGGCGCCGATCTGCTTGCGCAGAAACTCGCAGTGTTTCTCGATCGAGAAACCGGTCGGGACCTTCAGCGTGGTCCAGAGCGGCCAGGCCGTGCTGCCGAATTCGGAGTTGCGGATGACGACGTGGCCGGAGAAGGGATCGCGCTTCGAAAGGAAGTCGAATGCGCCGTCCAGTCGCTCGGCGCCGATCTTCCACGCCACCAGCGCGCCCTGCGCGAGGTTCGTGGCCAGCAGCGTCTGGCGGACGCGGCGCACGACGCCGGCGCGCAGCATCGCCTGGATGCGCTCCACCACGATCGGGCCGTCGATGCCGGAGCGGTGTGCGATCTCGAAGACCGGATCGCGGACGAAGCCTTTGATCTGGTCTTCCGAGACCTCCAGGATGGCGCGGTTGACCGGGTCTTTCGGCGAGGTGGGGATGGCCACTTCGACGTCCAGTGTGGTCATACCTCCACCTCGAATTCCGTGGCCACGCCGATCTCTTCGTCGGACAGATAGCAGGCCGGGTCGGACTCCCAGTAGTCGCTGAACGCACCCTCGGCACGGGCCCGGAAGTTGCCGTTGCAGCAGCTCAGCCACTTGCAGGTGGCGCACCGTCCGCGCAGCTTGCTCTTCCGGTCGCGAAGCCCGGCCAGGAGCGAGACGTGCGGGTCGGTCCAGATCTCCGAGAACTTCCGCTCCCGGATGTTCCCCACGATGTGATGCTGCGTGAACTGGTCGGGGTGCACGAAGCCGAAGCTGTCGATCGCGCCGATGGCCACGCCGGTGCGGTTCCCGCCGTTCTTCATCACCAGCTCGTGAGCCTGCTCGGCCCGGGCGGGATCGTTCTCCAGCAGCCAGAGGTAGATGAACGGGCCGTCGGCATGGTTGTCGACGGTCATCACCTCGATCTCGCGACCCTCGCGGTTCCACCGGTCCGTCTGCCGGATCAGCTTGTCCATGAACACGCGCTTCTCCCCGTTCGGCACGTCGATGCCGGACAGGTAGGCGCCGCGGCCGGAGTAGACCAGGTGATAGATGCAGAGGCGTCCGATGCCCTCGTCTTCGACCAGCTTGAAGATCGAGTCGATGTCGCCGATGTTCTGCGACGTCACGGTGAAGCGGAGGCCGACGCGGATGTCGTATTTCCGGCAGTTGCGGATGCCTTCCAGCGTCTCGCGGAATGCGCCCTTCTTTCCGCGCATGTGGTCGTGGGCTTCTTCCGCGCCGTCGATGGAGATACCGCAGTAGGTGACGCCGATGCGCTTCAGCTCCTTCGCCTTCTCGTCGGTGATGAGGATTCCGTTCGTCGAGAACGTGACGCGGATGCCGCTTGCGATTGCGTATTCGGCCAGCTCCATGATGTCCGGCCGCACCAGCGGCTCGCCGCCGGAGATCAGCAGCGCCGGGACCTTGAACGCGGCCAGATCGTCGATCATCTCCCGCGCCTCTTCCGTCGTCATCTCACCGGGAAACTTCTTCTTCTTCGCGGACGCATAGCAGTGGATGCACTCGAGGTTGCACGTCTTCGTGGAGTTCCAGACCACGACCGGGCCTGAGCCGGCGTTCGTTCCGTGCTTTTGCGCGTGCGAACTGCTGTCGTAGCGCAGGCGATCGCCGAAGAACGAAGGGCCGCCGAGAAGTTTGGTAACGCTGATCATCTTTCCTCCGACACTTTCCGGAAGCCATGGTCTCGCCGCGGTCGACCATCCACCTGTAGAGGGAGTCACGAGGAGTGGTGACGAACGTCACGTGGCGGTCGGGGTCGGGGTCGGGTTCGGGGCTCAGGGCTCAGGGCTCAGGGCTCAGGAGGGGTGAAGGCCGAGGGGAGTCCGGTGGACTGCGAGGCCCGGCGATGTGGTGAAACCGGTGCCCATCCGGCTTCGCATCGCATCGGGCGTCGGTCCCGACGGAAAGGTGAGGAAGCACATGAACCAGAACGGATTCCCCCCGGCTTCTTCACGTGACGACAGTACGCGTGAGCCGTGAGCGGCGGCATGACCCTCGTCAGCCGCACTCGTGATACTCATCACGCATGGAACACGAGCACTCTCCTGAAGCCATTCGCGAGCGTCTGGCCGCCGGACCGCGCACGAGCTATCTGCGCGACTGGGTCTACGGCGGCATCGACGGTTCGGTGACGACGTTCGCCATCGTCAGCGGCGTGGTCGGCGCCAGTCTCCCTCCCGCCACCATCCTGATCCTCGGCGCGGCCAATCTCGTCGCCGACGGCTTCTCGATGGCGGCCGGAAACTACTCGGCCACCAGGACCGAGGCGGAGGAGCTGCGCACGGTTCGCGCGGTGGAGGAGCGGCACGTGGCCAGGAATCCCGAGGGCGAGCGCGAGGAAGTGCGGCAGCTCCTGGCTGCCAAGGGGCTCTCCGGCGCCGAGCTCGACGCGATGGTCGAGCTCACAACCGCCGATCGAAGGCGGTGGATCGACTTCATGCTCATCGAGGAGTACGGATTGTCGTTGCAGACGCGACCGGCGGTCGCTGCCGCTCTGGCTACGTTCTCGGCGTTCATCCTCTGTGGTGTCGTGCCGCTGCTTCCGTTCCTCTTCCGCGTGGAGTCGGCGTTCATCGTGTCGATTGTGCTGACCATGACGGTGTTCTTCGCCATCGGATCGACGAAGGCGCGCTGGCTGACGACGCCGTGGTGGAGAGCCGGGCTGGAGACGCTGGCCATCGGAGCGCTTGCCTCGGCGCTCGCGTATGCGGTGGGCGTGGCGCTGAAGGGGATTCAGACCTGAGACCGCTAGGTCGGTCTCACGTAAATCTCCCGCCCGATCTCGTCCTCCACGGCGATCGACGTGTGACCGCACGAGAAGACGACGGACGGCTTGCGCTCCACCAGGCGAACGCTGCTCCCCGGAACGACTCCGAATGAGGCCAGCCGGTTCAGGCGCGACACGGACTTCGGCGCGATGAAGACGACCGATCCGCTCGAGCCGAGCGGGAGATCGACGAGCCGCGTGATGAGCGGCTCCACCTTCTTGGTGTAGAGGCTGCAGCAGTCGCCGGTCGGAATGGGCTTCCCGTGCGGGCACTGTGGCGGATGCCCGAGGAACGCGCAGACGCGGTCGACGACCGGCTCGGCCAGGATGTGCTCGAACTCGCAGGCCGAACGCTCCGCCTCCTTCATCGTGACGCCGAGCACCTGCGTGAACAGGATCTCGGCGAGGCGATGACGGCGGACGATGCCGCGCGCCCGTTTCTCCCCGCCGGGCAGCAACGCCACTTCGCCTTTCCGGTGCGTGATGAAGCCGGCGCGCACGAGATCGGCGAGGGCGGCGGAGAGGTCCCCGTTCCCCGGCAGCTCGCCGGCCGGAACCGGCGTCACTCCGTCTTCGCGCGCGTACCACAGACGCTCCAGCACCTCATCGACAAGCGGATGAATCATCGTCCCTCCGGAACGCGAACAGACTGCGGATGAAGGTGAGAATCGAGCCCTCCTGCACGAACTCGTACGCGCAGCGCGGGCAGCGCACCATCGCGCACCCTCTCCCGAGGGGGCACGATGCATGACAGAGGGCGCCGACGAAGTCGACGCCGCACAGCGGACACTCATAGCTCATCACAGCCTCACGTGCAGCAGCCGGAACGTGGCATTCATGACCATGCCGATTCCGAACGAGTAGACGAGGATGAAGCCGGCGATGGCCAGGCCGGCACGAGTCCCGCGCTCCTTGAGGATGACCAGGAGGTTGGCGATGCACGGGATGAACAGGGTGATGACGGTCAGTGAGACGACGGTCTGGACGGCGTCGAGCTGGCCGGCGCGCTGCATCGCGAAGAGCCCGGCCGCGCCGTAGTCGCGGCGCAGGAACCCGATCAGGAACGAGTTCGCCGCCTCGGCCGGAAGCCCCAGGCCGCTGACCACGAGCGGCGCGACGAGCTCCTGCAGTTTCCCGAGCAGGTTCGCCGCGTCCAGGAGGTAGAGCAGGAGCGTGCCGGCGATGAACAGCGGCACGGCCTCTTTCAGATACCACTCCGTCCGCGCCAGCACTTTGATGGCGATGTTGGACAGCTTCGGCACGCGCACCGGCGGGATCTCCAGGATGAAGTCGCCGGTCTGTCCCCTGACGACTTTCGACGCCAGGAGGCCCACCAGGAAGATCGTTCCGACCGTCACGCCCAGCCAGATCATCGTGGCCTGCGGAGCAAGAGGGCCGAGCATGGCCATGATCACGCCGAGCTGCGCCGAGCAGGGGACGCCCAGCGCCAGCAGCAGCGTGACGATCGTCGCTTCCTTCCGCGTTTCCAGGATGCGCGTCGTCAGCGTCGCCATCGTGTCGCAGCCCAGGCCGAGGACCATGGGCAGGACGGCCTTGCCGTTCAGGCCCATGCGCCGCATGAGACGGTTCAGCATCACCGCCAGCCGCGGCAGGTAGCCGGAGTCTTCCAGCACACCGAAGAAGAAGAAGAACGTGATGACGACCGGCAGCACGATGGCGATGGCATACGTGAGCGCCATCGTGATCACGCCGTACGGTCCGACGAGAAGATCGCGCAGGAACTGTGGCAGGGCCAGCCAGTTCACGAGGCTCGTCGCCCACACATTGATATAGGCCTCGAACACGTTCGTCTCGAGCAGGTCGACGAGGTACCCGGCGCCGAACTTCCCGACGAACAGCCAGGCCGCGTACAGGACCGCGGCCAGGAACGGCACGCCCCACAGCGGATGGATGCTCACCGCGCCGATCCAGTCGCGGATCGTGTTGCGCTTCACCACTTCCGGCGTGCTGCTGCTACTGCTGCTGAGTCTCTCCACGGCAGCCATGCGGGCGTTGCCGATGACGACGCTGAGGGGGTGGGAGAGGCGCGACTGCACTTCGGCGCGGATCTCGTCGAGATGTGCCCCTTCCACAAAGCGAGCAAGAGTCCGGTCGCCGGCGAGGATGGAGAGCGCGATGCCGCGGGAGATGTATGGAGGACAGGCAATCCTGCCTGTCCCGGGCGAGTTGACAGACAGGATTGTCTGTCCTCCACAGAGTCCCCTCCCTTTAGGGACAGGCAATCCACGCACGATTCTGTGGAGGACAGGCAATCTTGCCTGTCCGTCGTGGACAGACAGGATTGTCTGTCCTCCACAGATCCTCGCGATGCCTTCTTCTACGGCAATCGGGTACTCCACCCGAATCGTCGATGCGCGCGGCTCCACCGCGGACCTCTTCAGCTTTTCCAGGTTCCAGCGCCGCAGCGCCGAGGTCGCCACCACCGGCACGCCCAGCAGCGCGGAGATCGCGGCGGGATCGACTTCGCTCTCGCGCTCCCGCGCCTCGTCGCTCATGTTCAGGCACAGCGTGAACGGGACCTCGTGCTCGGCGATCTGCAGCGACAGCAGCAGCGTGCGGCGCATGTTGCTCATGTCGCCGACCTGGATGACGTCCGCGCCCTCCGACGTGATCAGCATGTCGCGGGCCACGCGCTCGTCATCGGACTGGGGGATGAGTCCGTTCGTGCCGGGCGTATCGACCACCAGCCGCTTCTGCCCGGCCATGCTCGCCGCGGCCGTGGTGATCTCCACGGTCGTGCCGGGGTAGTTCGAAACGTTGACGTAGCGGTGGGTGAGGCAGCCGAAGAGCAGCGACTTGCCTACGTTCGGATTGCCGATGAGGAGCAGCTTTTTCTCCTGAGACATCGTCGCAGTCAGGAGGTTAGCCCCCGCCGGAACACCGCCGCATGTGCCTCGTCATGCGGCCCGGTGACATCCGTCACATGGCGGAGTGACGACTCTCCTCGGCCGCCGGCGACCCCTCACGAGAGAGTGTGGATGCACATTGTGAGGAGGCAGATTGAGTCGAGAACTGGCAGTATCCATTGTCGGCGCCGGCGGTGACGGCGCCGTGGCCGCGGGCGACATCCTGTCGATGGCATGCGCGCGCGACGGCCTGCACGTCATCAAGACCGAGGCGTACGGGCCGCAGATCAGGGGCGGCGAGTCGTCGTGCACGGTCCGCATCAGCAGCGAGCGCATCTTCGCGCAGGCCGACCTCGTCGACGCCCTGGTCGTCTTCAGCTGGGCCGACTTCGCCCGTTTCCGAAGCGAGATCACCCCGGCACCCGACGCGGTCATCTTCCACGAGGAGAAAGACGCCCCGCCCGCGGATCTCAGCGGATGCACGCTCGTTCCGATTCCATTCACCACTCTGGCCCGCGAGGCCGGTGCGCCCAGCGGAAAGAACGTCCTGGCCCTGGGCATGATCAGCGCCGCGCTCGGCCTGCCCGCGGACTCGGTCCGCTCGGCCGTGCAGCACCGCTTCGGAAAGAAAACCGCCGCCGTCGTCGAGGCCAACATGAAGGCGTTCGATCGCGGCGCGGAGATCGCCACGACCATCACCGCGGTCACGAAGAAGCTCACCTACACGCCAGGCCCGGCCAGGCTGCTCATGTCCGGAAACGAGACGAGCGCGGTGGCGGCGGTCGACGCCGGCTGCCGGTTCTTCGCCGGCTACCCCATCACCCCATCCTCCGAGATCCTGCACTTCCTCGGCGAATGGCTCCCCAGGATCGGCGGCACGTGCCTGCAGACCGAGGACGAGCTGGCGGCGATCGGCGCGGTCGTGGGGGCATCGTTCACGGGAGTGAAATCGATGACCGCGACGTCGGGGCCGGGGCTATCGCTGATGGCGGAGATGATCGGACTGTCGTCGATGTCCGAGGTGCCTTCTGTGATCGTCAACGTCCAGCGGGGCGGGCCGTCGACCGGGATCCCCACGAAGAGCGAGCAGTCCGACCTGCTGCACACGGTGTTCGCCAGCCACGGCGACACGCCGCGCGCGGTCATCGCCTGTTCGGACGTCGAGGACTCGTATCACGCCACCGTCGACGCCTTCAACATCGCGGAAGAGTTCCAGCTCCCCGTGATCGTGCTCTCCGACCAGTCCATCGCGCAGCGGCGCGAGACGCTGGATGAGAGCGCGCTCGCGCACGAGGTGCGCGACCGCCGCCTGGCCACCCCCGACGAGCTCACGGATTACCTGCGCTATCGGGTGACCGCGGACGGTGTTTCGCCGATGAGCGTTCCCGGGATGGTTGGCGGGATGTACCAGACCAACGGCCTCGAGCACGACGAGCAGGGGAGACCGAGCTCGATGTTCGTGACGCACGAGGCGATGAACGCGAAGCGTTACCGCAAGCTCGACGCGATCGCGAAGAGGTACCCGCTCTTCCGCCGCTTCGGCCCCGCGGACGCAGACCTCGGCATCCTCTGCTGGGGCTCCGCGGCCGGTCCGGTGCGCGAGGCGCTGGAGAAGCTGAACACGTCCGGGCTCCGCGTCGCGGCGTTCGTGCCGCAGATGATCATGCCGCTGCCGAAGGAGGCCCTCGAGCAGTTCGTCGCCGGCTGCCGTGAGCTGCTGGTCGTCGAGCTGAGCTACTCCGCCCAGTTCTACCAGTACCTGCGCACGCAGATCGATCTGCCGAAGAGCACACACGTGTTCGCCCGGTCGGGCGGAAAGTCGCTCGGCGTGCACGAGATCATCGAGCAGGTCGCGCGCGCCCTCAACCACGAAGTGGCAGTCCGGGAGGTGGTCTCGTGAGCAGTGTCGAGTTCAAGTACACGGCCAATGAATACAAGAGCGATCTCAAGCCGGTGTGGTGTCCCGGCTGCGGCGACTTCGGAGTCCTGAATTCGCTCTATCGCGCGCTGGCGGAGCTGAAGTGCGATCCGCACGACACGGTGGTCGTGTCGGGCATCGGCTGCTCGTCGCGGCTGCCCGGCTATGTCGAGACGTACGGTTTCAACTCGCTGCACGGCCGCGCGCTGCCGATCGCCACGGGCGTGAAGCTCGCCGCGCCTTCGTTGAAAGTCGTGGCCGTGGGCGGAGACGGCGACGGGCTGGCCATCGGAGGCAACCACTTCCTGCACACGGCGCGGCGCAACGTGGACATGGCCTACATCATGATGGACAACGAGATCTACGGTCTCACCAAGGGTCAGGCCGCGCCGACGACACCGCTCGGCGACAAGACCAAGTCGACCACGTACGGCAATCCGGAGGCGGCCATCGATCCGTGCTCGCTGGCGATCTCGTTCGGGGCCACGTGGGTGGCTCGCGGCTTCTCCGGCGACGTCAAGGGAACGGCCGAACTGATGAAGCAGGCCATCGCGCACCGCGGGTTCTCGTTCCTCAACATCATCTCGCCGTGCGTGACCTGGCGGGGCGACGACCAGTTCAAGGAGCTGCGCGCGAAGGTGCGCTCCGTGCCGCACGATCACGATCCCGGCAGCCGCGAGAGCGCGCTGCGGTACACGAACGAGGAGGAGGGAGTGACCACGGGCGTGCTCTACGCGGTCCGGCACCCCAGCCTCGTCGACGAGATGGCGGAGATCAGGACCAGGGCGCAGGTCAAAGGGATGCCCAGCCGGAGCGAGATGCTGAAGTCGTTCGCCCCGCGTTTCTGACGGCTTCTGTGGAGGTCAGGCAAGATTGCCTGTCCTCCACAGATTCCTCGTGAAAATCCGCCTTCGATTGACGGCTTCTGTGGAGGTCAGGCAATCCTGCCTGACCAGCGAGGACAGGCAAGATTGCCTGTCCTCCACAGTGTACCGGGGCTCTCTTCCCTTAGAATCCCCCCGTGCTGGGCAACACGACCGTCCAGGTGGCGGAGCTCGTCCGCGCTCTCGCGGTGGCGTGGAAGAACCTCACCGCGTATCCGCCCGGCCACCCGGCCCTGGTGGCATCGATCGAGAGCGCGCATCGCCGACTCCTCGACATGCGCGGGCCGGCCGGCGAAGTCGTCTTCGGCGTCTCCTCCGACGGGCTGATCTATGGCTCGGAAAAAATCGAGTCGTCGCACGTGCAGAAATTCGCGCAGGCGTTGTTCACGCGCCGCATCGCCATCCTGAGCTTCGCCGCGGAGACGACGGCGTCCGACGTGGAGACTCTCCTCCGCCTGCTCGGCAGCGGCGGTCCAGGTGACGACAAGCGGCCGCCGCTCTGGGAGCAGCTGACCGGCGCCGGCGTCCTCAACATCAACCTTCAGCCGGTCGACTACTCGGCCGTCCAGATCACGAGCGATCTCACCGAGAAGAAGAAGTCCGAGTCGTTGTGGGACGACATCCTGCGCGCGCTCATCGCCGGAAGGGAGATGACGCCGGCGGCCATCCGCCTGCAGGCTCAGAACCCGCGCTCGGTCGAGGAAGTCACGGCCCTGATCGTCAAGTACATCGAAGACTCGGGCGCGGAGATGCCGGCCTTCGATGCCGATGCCACGTTCGGAATCCGCCGTGTGGCATCCGATCCCGATCCGCCGGAGATGATCCGCGCGCGCGTGGCGCAGGCCATCGCGCTGCACGTCGGCGGCAGCTCGGGTCTCAAGAAGCAGTTCGCCGTGCAGCAGGTGAGGCAGCTCCTGCGAACTTTCCCCGAGCCGCTGCGCGCGACGGTGATGCGCTCCGTCATGCGCGAGCTGGCCACCGAGGAGAAGACGGGATCGTTGCTCCGCGAGTTCACCTCGGAGCTTCCGCCGGACGAGGTGCTCGACGCCCTTCGCTACGTGGCCAGCATGGGCAAGCTGTCCATTCACGCGGTCCGGCTGCTGGAGTCACTGGCGGCGCTCACCGACACGAGGAAACTGCCGGAAGCCGCACCGGCGGAGTTGCTCACCGAGCTGGTCAGCCTCTTCGGCGAAGACGACATCGATCGTTTCAACCCGGAGGAGCATCGTGCTCTGCTCGACGAAGTCAGCATCGAGGTGCCGGTCTTCACGACGGCGCCGCAGCCGGCCGCGGTGCTCGGCGACCGGGTCGACACGATCGCGCCCGAGATCCTGCACCGCGACTTCGGCCTGTCCCTCGTCGAGCTCATTCCGCGCGCCGCGGCGAAGTCGCGCGCGCCGCTCCTGGCGCGCGTCGAGGCCGTGTTCCGCAGCCTGCTGGTGAATGGCGGGTTCGTCGACGCCCAGGTGCTGGTGGACCACCTGCAGGAGCTTGCCCACATGCCGGAGGTGGCCGGCACGCTCTCCAATCTGGCCACGGTCGAGTCGATGCGCATCCTCGTGGACCGTGCGCTGGCGGGCAAACCGGAGGAGGTCGTTCCGATCCAGCGGCTTCTGCAGGCGCTCGGCGCGGCCGCCATGCGCAACCTTCTGTCCGCTCTGGCCGAGGAGGACAACCGCTCGAGGCGCCGGCGGCTCTTCGACCTCGTCGCATCGCTCGGTCCCAGCATCGTGAAGGAGGCCATCCCCTTCCTGTCCGACCCGCGCTGGTACGTCGTGCGGAACATCGTCGTGCTGCTCCGCACGGTGAACGACCGCTCCTCGCTGCCGGCGATCCGGCGCATCGCCGACCATCCCGATCTTCGGGTGCGGCTCGAGGCCATCAAGACGCTGGTGGCATTCGACTCGATGGTGCCGACGGCGCTGCTGGAAAAGGCCATCGGCGACCCCGATCCCAAGCTGGCCGAGACCGCGATCAAGCTGGTCGGCAGCTACGGGATCAAGGAAGCGGTCGACCCGCTGCTCAAGATCACGGCCGGCAACGACATCTTCCGCTCCCGCACCGCTCTTCGCGTCCACGCCCTTCGCGCCCTCGGCGAGCTCGGCGAGCCGCGCGCGCTCGCGCAGCTGACGCGCTTCTTCCGGGACTCCTTTCTTCCCTGGCCTTCGCGGCCGGAGCGCCTGGCCGCGTTCCAGTCCCTGGGCGGCTATGCCCCGGATGCACGCGCCCCTTTTGTCGAGAACGGACTCAAGTCGCGCGATGCTGAAGTCCGCGACGTCTGCCATCACCTCTGGAGTGCCGAATGGAAGAGCTGATCGTTCACATCGCCGCGGCGGTGAACATCTGGACGCTCTATCCGTCGAATCATCCACGGGTGGCGCGCGCTGTCGAGCTGATCGTGGACTCCGTGGCCAGGGTCCTCCTGTCGAGCGGCAGGGACGCCGTGACGTTCCTCATCGTCGGCGAGGATGTCGTGGCGGACGACGAGGTGATGCGGAAGTCGACGTTGTCGCATCTGCAGTTCATCGGCAGCCTGAAGCGCCGTGGGGTCGAGCGGCTCACGCTCGCGGCGGGAGTCGATCCAGCCGAGACGGCGGCGTTCGTCGCCGCGCTGGCCACCGGCGCGAACCTCGAGTCGTCTCAGCACGTGATCTTCGGCCGCGTCGACGTCAACCTCGAGGATGAGAACCGCGATCGCAAGGAAGAGACGCACGAGCTGCGCCCCGAGCAGCTGAACGTCGTGCGCGAGGCCTTCGCCCAGTTCCGCTCCGATCAGAAGCTGCCTCTCGGCGCGATCGAGCAGCTCATCTGGGGCTTCATCGACTCGCTGTCGAAGACGACGCGCTCGGTGCTGCCGCTGGCCCGGCTCAAGGAGCACGACGAATACACGTTCGTCCACTCGGTCAACGTCTCCCTCCTCGTGCTGGGGCAGGCGCGCTCGTTCGGGATCCAGGGGCCGATGCTCCACGCGTTCGGCACGGCGGCACTGCTGCACGACATCGGGAAGCTGATGGTTCCTATCTCGGTGCTGAACCATCCAGGCAAACTCGAGGGCGAGCAGTGGGCCACCATGCAGAACCACGCCGCCGAGGGCGCCTCGTACCTCGGCGAGATCGCCGGCTCGTCCGAGCTGGCCTCGCTCGTCGCGTACGAGCATCACCTGCGCTACGACATGCAGCCGAGCTATCCGGTTCTGAAGAGGCCGCGCCGGCCCAACCTGGTCAGCAGGATGACGTCGATCGCCGACTGCTACGACGCCATGTCCACCGTGCGCCCGTACCAGAAGCCGATGATGCGCAGCGCCGCGCTGGAGATGCTGCAGAAGCGCTCCGAGACCTTCTACGACCCGCTGCTGGTGGCGAACTTCGTCCGGCTGGTGCGGGACAGCGGCGCCACCGCGGCGTGACCTCTGCGCACGCTCTGCGTCCTCTGTGACTCTGTGGTTTGACTTCAACCACAGAGTCACAGAGATCACAGAGTTGCGCAGAGGCTCCGTAACGGCTCGCGCCATCGGCTAACGGCCACCGCGTCCGCCTAATTACGTCTTGCCTTCTTTATCCATCCGAGGTACTGTGCGCGCCGGTCCTAAGTCCCTAAAAACGGAGCGCCCCTTTGCGAACTGCGAACACTCTTTCGTGGGTGCGGTGGTGGGCGTGTTTACTCGTTACCGGAACGGCTACCTTCGCGCAGCCTGCCACGGACGTGCTGTTTCCGGAGCCGATGCACCTGACGCGGCGGATCGACGATCCGATCAGCGGCTCCTCTGTCACCCTCGACGAGTACTGCGCCGGCAACCGCATCGTCACCGTGCGCGGGCGCAAGGTCGCGATCACCGACTACGAGAAGCAGCAGCTCACGGAGATCGACCACGACGCGGCGACGTATTCGATCACGCGATTCGATGAGATCGCCCGCCTCCAAAGCAAACGCTTGCCGCGCGTCATCGCGCAGAAGGCAACGACGCCGATGGAACCGCGTTCGCTCGGCGTGCGCGCCTCGGCGTCGGGACGATCGCTCGACACATTCGAGGTGCGCGCGGAGTCGCTGGCCGACAAACCGACGCTGCAGATCGGAGTCGACCGTTCCGTAACCATGTCCCGCGATGCACTGGACGCGCTGCTCGGCGCCGGTTATCCGAACGAGCGATCGTGGCAGCACGACGCCATCACTCGCGCCGCGGCGCCGGCGCAGGCGCGCATGCAGGCTGCGACGGATGCGGTGTCGAAGAAACCGGTGTACGCGCTCCCGGCCGATCAGTCGATGACGTGGCAGATCGACGGCCGCGAGCTCACGCTCCGCAACGCCATCATCGCCGTCGACAACCGCCCTCCGCCGGCCGCCCTCCTTCTGATTCCACGCGGCGCGAAGCAGGTCGAGTCGCACGCGGTGACCACCCAGCGCCTTCTGAAAGAGCTCGATCTGGTGAAGCCGGGAAACTGACGAATGCGATCGCGCCGCGCCGCCGTCTTCGTTGCGCTCACCCTGAGCGCGGCGGCACTCCGCGGCGCCGACATCACCAGCGCGACCCTGCAGATCCAGGGCACCGGGCTGCGCATCGAGACCGTCTCGGTCACGACGGCGATCGAGGTCCCCACCACGGTTCAGACCGAGTTCGCCGGCAGGAAGAATGATGAGGCGCCGAACGTCCCCGGCCTGGTCGCCGTCGGCGAGCTGACCGGGCCCGGACTGGACACGCCGATCCAGCTCACCACCGCGCCGGGACATCGCTTCCAGATCCCCGGCCTCCCGCGCGAAGGGACCTACCTGCTGCAGAACGTCCGTCTGATGAACGGCAACGACTTCGCGCAGCAGGCCGCGCCATCGGTTGCCGTCATCACCGTCGCCAACATCTTCCAGCCGAAGGTGCGGGTCCGCCAGCTCACGCCGGAGGAGATCCGCTCGCGCGGCATCGTCGTCGACGGCCGCAACTTCGAGGTGTACGAGTACTCGCTGTCGTTCCTCGTCGACGGCGTGGAGGTCGTCGTTCCGTTCCCCGTGATCATCGATCCGCGCACGCACGAGGTGACGCCGATCGCGAAGGAGACGCCGTACACGATCCCTCAGTCGGGAGCGGTGCAGCCGCCGCGATGGAATCCGCCCGAGGTGATTCCGTTCGACTTTCCGCCGGCGAAACCGGAGCAGAACGGCGACGAGCCGCCGCCGCAGTCGAACAGCGGACAGCGTCTGGGCCGGACGAAGATGCCCGCGGCGCTGGTCATCCCGAACAGCATGGCCGTGCTGCACCAGTTCTTCGCTGTGGCGCTCACGGTGACGAACGGCGCGCCGGAAGGAAGCACGGCCACGCTGGAGGATCTCTTCGCCACGATCAAGGTGCCGTCCGCGCTGAAGTCGGTCAAGACGATTCCCCCGGTCGCGTTCGGGCAGCCGGTGCCGATCGTCGATCCGGCCACCGGCGTGACGTTCCTCGTGGCCCAGGCGAAAGGCGAGGGGGAGTGGACGCTGGAAGGCCTCCGCCCCGGCACGCACACCGTCGAGATCGACATCCGGGCGACGCTGAAGGAGCCCGGACAGCAAGACGTGCCGCTGCAGGCGGCGCCGCGCGCGTCGATCGTCGTTCACGACCCGCGATTCAACCTCACGTTTTCGCATCCCGGCACGGTCCGCAAAGGCATCGACTACACCACGTTCAGCTTCATCACCAACATCAGTCCGAACCCGCAGACGATCCGCGTTGCGAACAGCGTGCAGCCATGCGAGATCGCGCCCGGCGCGAACATCTGCCGCGTCGGCGGGGCCGAATTCGACGAGCTGACGCTCGGCTCGGGCGAAATGAGAGTCGTCGAGTACCGGCTGCGCCCCGGCGTGACCGGAAAAGTATTCGCCACGGCGGGGACAGTGGACGGCGACACGATCACCGCCGCGGTGCAGCTCCACATGGGCGTGAGCGAGACAGGCATTCCGCTCTCGCCGGCGACGCTCGTCCTTCCGCACTACGCGCAGTTCGTCGACGACGGCCTCGTCTCCGACACCCTCGCGCTCCTCGGCCTCGGCTACAGCCTGGCGACGGCTCCGGTCAACCAGGTCACCGCGCGTTTCCCGCGCCTGATCAGGACGGACATCTTCCAGCGCGCGGCGGACATCGCCCGCGCCGGCCAGCGCATCTTCATCGCCGCCGGTGCCGCCGCACCGAAACGCGATGCCATCGCCAATCTGACCCTCGACCTCCTCGGCAACGCCACCGACCTGCGCGAGTGGGACGAGCTGCGCAGGAAAGAACGCTACGGACGGATCGCCGGCGCATCACTGATCGCCGAGCTGAACGAGACCGGCATGGCCGGGCAGACCAGCGTCGCCGGATTCGTCGATGCGTTCGGCAGCGCCGTCTCACATCGTAAGGACTTCGTTCTCGCCGTCGCGCACGGTCCGGTCATACCGGACAACGCCCGGCCTTACGCGTTGTCGCTGGCCGGCGTTTCGGGCCGCCGCGCCGGCATTCCCAACGAGGCGGATGGCGGCTGGGTGCGCGACCTCGCATATGCGGACATCTCGCGTTTCGATGCTCCATCGCTCGATCGCGCCGGCGAGATCGCCATCGTCGGGCGCATCACCGAAGAGACCGAGCTCGTCGTGACGCCCACGGTGACAGGCGCGTTCACCGTCGAGATCCTCTTCGCCGATGCGAACGGACCGGTGCGCTCCACCATCGAAGTGAACGGCAATGCCGGTCAGCCGGTCCGCATCGCGCTGCCCAGCGGCGCGACTCACCCGGTCGTGCCGGCGCCGCTGGAGATCGTTGCCGCTCGTCAGGATCTGCACCTCGATCGCGAAGGCCACAAGGTCGCGGTTCTCTTCAATCGTCCCGTTGCGCTGCAGGAAGGCGCAGTCCTCCGGACGAAGTTCGCCGGCAGTGTGGCCTTCGACCGCGACGGCGTGATTTACAACGGCCCGCGCGCGATCTTCGCCGCGGCGCTGCAGGAAGATCAGCGGATCGCCATCCTCTCCTTCGACGGCGTCCTGACGACGAACGCGGCATATTCGATCGCCGTCTCGCCTCTCATCGACCCGATCAGCCAGTCCGAAGTGTCGTTCCCCGCGACGGTGACGCCGCGGATCGACAACGACCGTCCCGCCGGAATCGTCTTCGGCAAATTCATCAAAGGCGACAACACGCCGATCGCCGGGGCCGAGGTCCGGCTCTATACCGGCCACTGGCAGGGGTGCAAGTCCGGACTCTTCGACGGAGACCCGCCGCCCGACTGCAATCCCTACAAGGAAGCGCCGCAATACGTGGTGAGCGAGAGCGACGGCTCGTTCCTCTTCGAGTACATCCCGCGCGACATCATCGCCGACCCCGAGCTGGCCGGCGGCTACATGCTCATCGGCGTGCAGCCGGACGGCAAGTTCTCGAAAGTCGACGGCGCCGTCCGCCTTCCCGGCCGTGTCCACTTCGTCAACATCCAGCTCCTCGGGCGCGGCACCGTGGAAGGCTTCGTGCGCTACGAGAACGGACAGAAGGTCGCCGGCGCCGACGTCTACGCCGGCAGCACGATGTTCAACATCGGCCGCCGCGCGAAGACCGACGCCAACGGCTTCTATCACGTCGAGGACCTCGCGGTCGGACCGACCACCGTTTCCGCGACGGATGCCGACGGCAACGTGGCCTTCGCGTCGACGGAGATCGCCACGCCGGGACAGGTCGCCACGAAAGACCTGATGATCATCCGCAAGCCGTTCCCCGGCACGGGCACCGTCTTCGGCGTGGTACGCCGCTCCGACGACAACTCGCCAGTGCGCGGTGCGCGCGTCGGCGTCTCGTCGCAGGGCTACGCGATGGACGAGGCCTTCACCGACGCGGACGGCCGGTTCGAGTTCCGAAAAGTGCCGGCCGGATTCGTGACGATCCTGGCCGCGGAGTTCTCCATCGCCCGCGAGGTGTCAGTGAAGGAGTTCGATCTTCGTCCCGACGAAGTGTTCGAGACGAATCCGGTCCTCTCCGTCATCGACGCCACGCAGATCGCCACGACGCTGACCGGCACGGTACTGCGCGAGGATCCGCTCGCCCAGGGCGATTCGTCGAAATACCAGCGCGTCCCCGGCGCCGTCGTGGAGATCGGCGGTCTCGCCGTCACGGCTGATGCCGTGGGCAACTTCGCGTTCGATCCGGTGTACGTCCACTGGACGCAGGGCCGGACGATGCCGATCAAGGCGTACGACCCGGCCACCCGGCGCACCGGTGAGCAGGACCTGCCGACGCTGACCGAGAGCGGGCCGAACCACGTCACGATCTTCATTCCCGCGAACTCGTACGGCCGCGGCATCGCCCGCGTGCGACTGGTCAACGCGCACGGTGCGCCGGTCTCAGGCTTCCGCGTCATCGAGCCGGGATTCCCGCCCACGCTGCTCACCTCGGTCGGCGGCGGAGTCTACGAATATCGCGACGCACCGGTCGGCAGCGGCATCGAGATCTGGGCCGTGCAGGGGCCGGGCGACTACGGCGACCAGCACGCGAAGGGCACGGTGCGGCTGGAATTTCCCGGACAGGTGTCGACGCTCACTCTCCGTCTGCCCGGTCAGGGGACCGTGCGCGCGAAACTGCGCGGCGACTTCGACGTCATCGGCGATGTCGACCTGACATACCAGGTGTGGGAGGACGGCGAGCAGGCGCTCGTGCCGAAGACGATCACGCGATCGACGAGCAACGACGGCATCGCCGGGTTCGCCACGTTCGAGAAGGTGCCGGCGCTGCAGACCTATCGCGTCGACAGCAATCACCCGTCGTTCGGTCATGCCGAGGCGCTGGGGACGCTGGCGTATGACGGCGACCTGATCGATCACACGCTCGAGCTGAACAAGCTGAGCAAAGTGACCGGCTTCGTCCACGCAATCGACGGCGTGACGCCGATCGCGGGCGCGTCTGTCGTCCTTCATGACGGAGCGCGCGACGCCGGCGTGCTGATCTCGCAGCCGGACGGATCGTTCACGTTCCACGACGTGCCCTCGAGCATCAGATTCAGCGTGAACGCCGATGCCGTGCAGAGCGGCATCCTCCGCAAGGGCACGGCATCCGGCAGCACTCCCGCGCTGGGAGGCACCGTCACGGTGAACGTGGTGATGCGCCGGCGCGGCAATGTCGAAGGCCGCGTCGTCTACGCCGACGACACGCCGGACGACCTCTCCGACAACGAGCCCGTACCGCTGGCGAAGCTCTGGCTGCGCGAGCTCGATTTCCCCGGACGCGCCTTCGGCACCCCGGCCGAGCCGCTGACCGCGGACATCACCGGCCGCTTCGCCATCAGCAATGTGTTCGTCGGACCGCTGCGCGCGGCGGCGTGGGACCCCGGCAACCAGGAGCTGCGCGGCGACTGGACGGGCAGGCTTTCGGAAGAAGGCGAGGTCCTGGGCGACGTGTTCATCGTCATCGGCGGCGACGGCACGGGCTCTGTGCGCGTGACGGTGGTCGACCCCAACCAGTCGCTGGAGATCGCCAATGCCGAAGTCGGTCTGTATCGGTCCGGTGGGCTCTTCGACTTCGCCACGACGATCGGCGACGGCACCACGCGCTTCGAGCAGGTGCCTGTCGGTAACTACGCGGTGTCGGCGTATTCGAAGGCGCTCGGCAAGTCCGGTGCGAGCATCGCCTTCAGCGTCACGCGAGACCTCACCGCCGACGTTCGCGTGCTCCTCGAGTTCTCGGGGAAAGTCGATGGAACGCTCAGCGATCCGGAGAGCAGTCCTCCGGAGCGTCCCATTCCGGGCGCACAGGTCCTTCTGCGCGGCTTCAACTTCTCGGCGGCGTCGACGACCGATCTCACGGGACTGTTCTCGTTCGCCGGCGTGCGTGAGGGATCGTTCGAGCTGACGGCGAAGGACACGACGACGAACCGGCGCGCGGAGGGCCAGGGAACGCTCAGCGCGGCGAATCCGCATCCCGTCGTCGACCTCCATCTCGAGCCGACCGAGACGCTGCACTTCGCGGCATACCTGCCGGACGACTTCGGCGCGAAATCGGGCGTGCTCGCGCCTCCGCTGGCCGTGGAAGTCTTTCAGCGATGCGGCCCGCAACGCAGCAACTGCGACTTCCGCCGCGCCGACGAGAACAACCCCGTGATCATGCCCGGCCTGCTCCGCAACGCCTCGTACGGGATCCACCTCCGCGAGATCGGCGGCCTCGGACGCCAGTTCGACACCGGCGGAGAGTTCCCGATCGGCACCGCGGCGAATCCGTTCGCATTCGTTTTCCCGGCGTACGGCGATGTCGAGGTCACAGTGAGTCAGGGCGGCGTGGCCGCGGCCGGCTCGAAGGTGCGGGTCGGCGGCATCACGTTGTTCGCCGACTCAGCCGGCAAAGCCCTTGCGCACGGCCTCCGCCTCGGATCTGTCTCCGCGCAGGCCACGTCGATCGACGAAACGTTCTCCGGATCGGCATCCGGAACTCTGCTGCGGCAGTCCGTGCCGCTGGCGCTGGCGATCGAGCTGGGCGACAACGCCGGGATCACCGGACTGGTGGAGGCCGAGGGCGGCGGCCCGTCGATCGGCACGCGCGTCGTGGCGACGTACGTGCGCACCGTCGAGGTGCTCACCGACGGCGAAGGACGCTACACGTTCCAGGGCATTCCCACCCCGTCGAACGTCGGCCTCACGTATTCGGGACCG
>DATKCA010000230.1:0-4258 GCA_035544675.1 Thermoanaerobaculia bacterium
CCGCCAGGAACCAGTACTGCTTACCGTGCTCCGTCGCCAGCAGGGCGTACGCGTGGGCGAACTGCGGATCGAGGCGGATCGCCTCTTCGAGGAGACGGATCGGCTCCCCGCCGGGATCCGTCACGTCCAGCTGCTGGATCAGCTGCCGCGCGCGGAGAAACAGGTCGTAGGCTTCGATGCTCGTGGTCGGCCAGCTGGCGAGCATCTTCGCTTCGCGCGGCGACAGCGTCGCCTTCAACGCGGCGACGATCTCTTGCGCGATGGCTGTTTGGATGGTGAAAACGTCGGCGAGCTCGCGGTCGTAGTTCTCGGCCCACAGGTGCTCGTCCGTGCGTGCGTCGATGAGCTGGGCGGCGACGCGGATTCTGTCGCCGGCGCGCCGCACGCTCCCCTCGACGACATAGACGACGCCGAGATCGGCGGCGATCTCGCGCAGGTTCTTGCCCGGCGACGCGTACTGCATCACCGATGAGCGCGAGATCACCTTGAGGTCGGCGACGCGCGAGAGGTAGGTGAGCACGTCTTCGTGCACGCCGGCGGCGAAGAAGGCGTTCTCGGCCTCGGCGCTCAAATTCTGGAACGGCAGCACGGCGATCGAGCGGTCCCTCTTGTCGACGAGCCGCTGCGCCTCGTCGACGGCGGCGCGCGCCTCGCGCAGGCTCTGCACGCGTTGGGCCGCGACGATCACGACGGCGGCGACGATGAGGGTGAGCAGGGTGATTGCGATCGCGATCCAGCGGCGTCTCCGCGGAGCTGCCAGCTCGGAACGTGACGACACGACGGCCGCGGCCGTGGTCTCCCGGCTGACCTGTTTCAGATCCTCGAGCAACTCGGCCGCGGAGGGGTAGCGAAGCTCGGGATCCTTCTGCAGCGCCTTCGTCAGGATCTCGCAGAGCCGCGACGGAATCGCGTCGCGAAGCTTCGTCGGGGGAACTGGATCCTCCGAGAGGATCGCGCGCGCGAGCGCCGTGTTGTCGTCGCCGTCGAACGGCCGGCGGCCCGTGAGCATCTCGTAGAGCACGACGCCGAGACTGAAGACGTCGGCGGGCGGAGTGACGTCGCTGCCGCCGAACTGCTCGGGAGCCATGTAGCAGGGCGTTCCCATCACGGCGCCGGGCCGCGTCTTCAGCAGCGTCTCCGCCTCGCTGTCCAAGCGGACGAGTTTGGCAAGGCCGAAGTCGAGCACCTTCACGTAGCCGTCAGGCCTGACGATCACGTTCTCCGGTTTCATGTCGCGGTGGACGATGCCGGAACCATGCGCTGCCGACAGCGCGGCCGCGATCTGGGAGGCGATGCTGATGACGTCGTCGACAGGCATCTCTCCGCGCGCGATGCGCTGCCGCAATGTCTCGCCCTGAACCACTTCCATGGCGATGTAGCGCAGATCTCCCGCGGTGCCGATCTCGTAGACGTGCGCGACGTTCGGATGGCTGAAGGCGGATGAGGCCTTCGCCTCCTGAACGAACCGTCTCGTCCGCTCGGGGCTCTCGTCCTGGTCGGCACGGAGGACCTTGATCGCAACCTCGCGCTCGAGCTCGGGATCCCAGGCGAGGTAAACCTCTCCCATGCCGCCTGAACCCAGTTTGTGGCGAATCTGGTAGCGGCCGAGTCGCGTACCGGAGACCAGAGTCATGGATCTCGCCGAGTCTAACACGCGAAAGGTCGCCGTCCCGAGACGTGCGACGCGTGATCGTCGTCTGACAGAAAACAGAAGCTCCGTCCCCACGCCGTCCACTGATTCCGTCCGTGAAAGGCCGCGTGATAGTCGCCCGCGAATCCGGCCCGAATCAGCCAGGCGGTGACCACTTCCAGTTCCCGCACGCGTTTCGCGGTGGGCGCTGTGGGCGTGACAGGTGTCGTGCGTCGTCGAAACAGCATGGCGATGAAACGCAACCTCGGGGCAGGGTTCGTGATTCCTGCGCGTGGGACGGGGCGCCTGGCGCTTTCGTCACTCGGCAATCAGGGCGATCGGAGACCTGCCGCAGCGTTTGCAGGACTCCCCAGGGCTCAAGCCGGGACGGCTTGGCCACAACAGGTCGACGCAACTTTCGTGGCAAATGAATGACAATCTTGACTATTCGAGCTTCCAAAGCCTGGCGTATTCGTTCTTGAACGTGTCGCCGTAGCCTTTATCGAAGCCTGCCGGCACTCCTGCCTCGGCTGCATTGTCTTTTGTGAAGATGCGGAACGGAATGTTCATCGACTTGACCGCGCCCTCGCCGTTGAGGATTCGCATTTCCGCATCGGCAATCGCATACCCGGCCCAGGCCAGACTCTCGCCGAGAACCATTTCCATCTTGCCGGCGCGGATGAGGTCGAGCGCCAGCGGCGTGCCATTGAAACCGATCAGCTTGACCTTGCCTTCCGCTTTGGCCTCCGCGATCGCCGGTGCGATGAACTGCGCCATCGAGTCGTAGATGCAAATGATGTATGTCAGCTTGGGATCAGCCGCGATCGCCGACTTAACCACCGGTTTGATCCCCGACTCCCACTCAGCGATTGGAACATTCACAAACCTGTACTGGATGTGGCGACCACCATACTGGTCGAACTCGGCGCTGATTCCTTTCTTCGTGGGTTCTGCCGACGCGATTTCATCGGAAACGAGCACCAGGACGTGAGCCCTGGTGTCCTTTGTGATGACCCAGTCCGCCAGCAGTCGCCCGGCACGGTTGTAGTCCACTCCGAGGTTGTAGTCCACATTCGGCACGACATCCTCCATACCGAAATCATGGGATACGACCACCTTGATGCCGACGGCCTTCACCGCGTCGATCTCCGTCTTCAGGACTCTTGGGTCCGGTCCGGCGAGCAGATCAACCAGCGTGGGCTTGGCCGTGACGGCGAAGGCGAGGCCTTGCCGATATTGCGACAACTGGCCTTTGTTGCGGAACACGGAGAAGTCGTAACCCACCGCAGCAGCAGCGTCCTGCATCCCCTCGAGCACATGTTCATACCATGGATCGTTGGATGGACCGGGAATGCTCAGAATGGACTTTCCAGCCATGACTTTTCTGGCATCGAAGGGCGGGCCAGCGGCTATGAACTTCGGCACCGCCGAAAGCCCTGCCAATTGCTGCCGTGCGTAGGTCTGGTTCGCTTCCTTCTCTTTTTCTCCCGCAAGCGCGGGCTGGGCAAAAGCGAAAATCCCTATCGCAAGGGTCGCGGTCGTAAACGAAAGGAACATTTCTTGTTTCATCCCCGAACATTAGCAGAGCTTCTTGCCAATGCCAAAGGAAACACGAGGGCCGGCTGGAAGCCAGCGGCACAGCGGAAGTGGGGTCAGGAAGTGGGGTCACACCTTCGGTCCAGCATCAAGAGCTGTCGGCGGGACGCTACTCGGCACGATTCTGAAGACCGGAGTGCGTGAAGATTGCGACTCGGTCGGTTCCGAAGTTCGTTCGGGGACGGAGCTTCTTTTCGCGAAAGCTCACGAAAGGGCGGCTTGCAGGCGAACCCTCCCGAGCACTTGTCGGCGGTCGGGTAATCTCGCCAGGTCCTGCGAGAGCGGATTGGTGAAGTGTGCCGCGACGTGAGATGCGCCGAGACGTGCGGCGCGTGGTCGTCGTCTGACAGAAAACAGAAGCTCCGTCCCCACGCCGTCGTCCCCACGCCGTCCGAAAATTGGTCAGGGAGGTCACTCAGAGTTCGTCGCGAGATACCGGCCTCCCGTTACTTCTCGCCTGGGAGTTTGTACGTGATCCCGAGGCCTGAAGCCAGAATTTCCCTACCCGCCCCAAAAAAGTTTCTTCCGGCGTCGAGTCACCTCGGCAACGGTGAACCTGGACAAGCCCTCTTCGCCAGGCCGTTCCAGAAACGCGCGCACGCCTCAGGGACGGAGCTTCTTTTTTCGTGTCGCCGAAGCGAGAACTTCTTCGTTACTCGAGTTGAGCTCGCGGAAGAGTCGTCACGAACAGATAGTGCTCTGAGCCACGAGGCTCGAGACGCGCTCAGTGCTCGCCGTTCGCTCGAGCGGCTGCGTCCATGGAAGCAACCGAACGCAGCTGACGCCACGTCCCGTCGAGGGTCGAGGAGTCGTTTCGCCAGGTTGTTGTTCGGTCAGCGGAGCCCGGCGAACGCGAGCTCGAGCTTGCCCTGGAGTGCAGGGTCCTGCTTCAGCATCCGTTCGCACTTGCGCACCAGATCGCTGATCCGTCCGCTGCTCCCGATGCGAAGAGCCGCTGCGATCGATCGCAATCGGTGCAGCCCTTCATACCATCCGAGCCACGCCGCGATCTCCCGCGCCGCTCCGCCGCGA
>DATKCA010000231.1:0-4185 GCA_035544675.1 Thermoanaerobaculia bacterium
CGGCCGGGATGGAACCGTTGATGGTGATGCCGTCCGCGTTGCGCTTCACGTCGAAGCGGCGCAGCACGGAGACCATCTCCGGCGACTTTTCCCTGACCGAGAGACGCATCGCGGCGAGCGCGCCGCGGATCGTGTCTTCCAGGAGCATCAGCGTCTCGTCGTCGTTGCTGAGGCCGAACGCGCCGAGCTTCAGCGCGTCGCCCGTATCGATCGCCCAGAGCGCAACGGTCGACACCGAGCGCAGCGCCGCGCCGAGCGCCTCGCCGGACTGACCCTTGCCGCTCGGAACGCGAGCGCCGCCGGTGAGGCGCTGTGCGCGCGTCACATCGACGACGGCCCACGCTGTCGCAGCGGGGTCGACGCGGCCGGCGTCCTGTCCGAGAAGGCTGGCGGTGGTGAAACCGCTGCCGCCGGAGGCGCGGGTGGCCAGAGCCTCGATGACTGCGTCTTCGCTGCCGAGGATCGTCAGGCTGTCACTGATGAAGGCAACGGCGCCTTTGTGGTTCTCGTCCTTCGCTCCGGGATGGACGAAGTAGGCGACGTTGGAGGCGGACTTCTTCTCCGCGCCGCGCGTCAGGAGCGCCTTGCCGAGACGGTCGACGCTGAAGCGGCCTTCCGCGATCACGAGCACTTCCGCTTCCCTGCCGAAGCGGGTGCGCGGCGATGTGGCGACGACGAGACGGTCGACGTCCCGGGCCGGCTGCAGGCCCGCCTCGGTGAGAAACCTGGCCGCCTCGCCGTCCGCGCTGATCTTGTCTGTGTGCTGGAACAGCGTGGAGGAGAGCGGGCTGGTGCGAAGCTGATCGAGGTGGACGACGCCTACCGTCACGGCGTCGGCCGGGACCATGGACATCGCATCGTTCTTCGCGAACGTTGCCCCCGCGGTGAGGACGAGAGCGAGCGTGACCGCCGCAATACGTACCGAGTTGGACTTCATGTTCAAAACTCCTTTCGATGAAAAACCCAGGAAGCGAGGATGAGGCATCCCACGGCGAACGCCGCGGTGGTTACGAACGGTGTGGCTGAGAGCGGCTTGATCATGCGTTGCGGGAACGCGTCGGCCGCGACGAACCGGACCACGGTCTCGGCAATCTCGCCCGTCTTGGGAAAGACCCAGTACAGCGTCTTGATCACCCAGGCCTGCCACTCTTTGGAGACCGCGGCCTCGAACTGCGCGTGCGCGGTCAGCATCGCCGAGAACATGAAAATCGCGTACGTCGACATGATCGACACGGCCGTCGACGAGGTCACGACGCCGACCAGGAACGCGAAGGCCAGCAGTGAGCCGATGACGAACATGATGATCGCCCCGGCCAGGAGGAAGCGCGGATTCCCGACCCCTGTCTTCCAGAACACGATCAGCCAGATCGAGCCCATGAGGTAGAGCACGTTGCTGGCGGCCAGGATCATCCCGGCCAGGTACCGCGACATCAGCAGTTTCACGCGGCTCACCGGACGCGACAGATAGAGGTCGATCGTTCCTTTTTCCTGAAGGCGCGGCACCAGGTGCGCCGTGGCGAAGATCGCCAGGAAAGTGCACAGCACGTACAGGATCCCGGAGAACCCGGTCTCGAACCCGAGGACCAGCTTCTCGATGGGGACTTCGCCGCGCATGTCGACTTCCTTGCCGAACAGCTTCGCGCCGGCCAGTGCGCCGTCCACGATGTCGAGGTTGATGGCCGAGGCGAAGATGATGAGGAAGATCGTCGACAGCATGAAGTAGGCGACGAGAGTCCATCGCGCCGCGGCCTCGCGCATCACGTCTTCGATGTTCGCCAACAGCACTCTCATGGCTCTTTCTCCTCGGTGCCGCCCACCATCACGTCGGATGTGCGGACGAGGTCGACGAAAATGTCCTCGAGAGTGTTGCGCAGCGGCGACAGCTCCGAGAGCACTCCGCCCGATGCGCGGAGCCGGTCGACCAGAGCGTTGAGGTGCTGGAGGTCGTCGACCGACAGCAGCATGTGGCCGTTGACCCGCTCCACTCCGGCGCCCGTCTCGCGGAACGCGGCCACCAGCGGCTCGTCGATCGGCGTGGCCACCATCTTGTACTGCGCCGACTTGCGGGTCAGGTCTTCGATGCGTCCTTCCACGGCCACCTTGCCCTGGCGCAGCATGGCCACGCGGTCGCACGTCAGCTCGATCTCCGAGAGCAGGTGCGAGTTGAGCAGGATGGCCGTACCGTTGCGCGCTTCTTCGCGCAGAAGGTCGCGGATCTCGCGGCGGCCTACCGGGTCGACTCCGTCCGTCGGCTCATCGAGCAGCAAAACGTTAGGCGAGTGAATCAGGGCCGAGGCCAGTCCGAGACGCTGGGTCATCCCTTTGGAGAACTTCTTCACGCGGACGTCGGCCCACGGCGTGAGATGGACGCGGTCGAGAAGCAGGTCGACGCGTTTCGCGATCGACGCTCTGTCCATCCCCGACATCCGCCCGAAGATCGACAGAGCCTGGCGCGCAGTCAGGTAGCCCGGAATCTTGTGGCCTTCCGGGAGATAGCCGACGCGGCGGCGCGACTCCGGGTCGCCCACCGGAAGGCCCGCCACCGTGGCCTGGCCGGCCGTGGCGCGGGTGAGGCCGAGAAGAATCTTGACCGTCGTCGTCTTCCCCGCTCCGTTGGGGCCGAGAAGACCGAAGAGCTCGCCCTCCCGCACGACGAGGTCGATCCCGTCGAGCGCCGTGATGCGTGGTTTGCCCAGGGAAGAGCGAAACGTCTTCCGCAACCCGGCCACCTGGATCAACGTGGTCATGCGCTGTAGTTACGTGGAACGGCGGACGGAGTTGCGTAATTGCGATCTACCGTGCCGCCGCGCCCGCGTTCACCGCCGTGACGCGCTTCTCCACGGTGTCCCAGTCGACATTGGCCATGAACGCCTCGATGTACTTCGGACGGTCCGCCGGCTTGTAGTCGAGGAGAAACGCGTGCTCCCAGACGTCCATCACCAGGATGGGGAGGAATCCGGCGACGTTGCCGGTCTCGTGCAACTCGATCCAGTGATTGGAGATCCCACCGGTGGCGGGGTTGAGGTAGCAGATCGCCCAGCCCACGCCGCGCATCTTCCCGACGCTGGCGAAGTCCGTCTTCCAGATCTCGTAGCTCGGATAGCTCGCTTCGGCCGCCTCGCGGAACTTCGAGCCGCGCGCGGCGTCGCCGCCGCCGCCCATCCTCATGTTGCCGAAGTAGTACTCGTGCAGGACCATGCCGTTGTACTCGAAGCCCAGACGCCGCGTCAGCTCGGAGTACGCCGGCATCTCCTCCTTGTCGACCTGACCGTCGGCGAGGATGGTGGCAATGCGCTCGTTGAGGGTGTTCGTGTTCGTCACATAGCCCTCGTAGAGCTTGAAGTGCATCTCCAGCGTCTTATCGGAGATGCCGGTGAGACCGGAGAGGTTGAAGGACTTTGGTTTGTAGATTTTTGTCTGCATGAGTACCCCTGCATGCACTACGCGTTCCGATCAGAAGACGCAGCGGAACGTCGCGTAGAGGTATGGATAGTTCGGCCGGAACCAGTTCCGCAGGCTGATCCGTACCATCTCGCGCGCCGTCACAGGCGACGCGCCTTTCAGGACGTAATGCTGGCCGTCGAAGAAGTCGGTGGAGTACTGCGGATACGACCGCATTGGTTTGAATCCCGGAAAGCCCTCGAAGACCGTCGAGGTCCACTCCCAGCCGTTCCCGACGAGGTCGTACGCCCCCCAGCGGCTCACGCTCCCGGAGATCGAGCCCGCGGGAACGGGGTCGAGTCGCGCGAAGTCGAAATTTCCGACGAGCGGGGTTCCCTCCGCCGCCAGGTTGTATTCGGCCTCGGCCGGCAGGCGTCCGCCCGCCCATCGCGCGTACGCGGCCGCCTGGTCGTGCGTCGCGTACACCGGCCAGTCGAGCGGCAGCGGGACGAGCTCGAACATGCCCCGCCAGAACCAGCGGTCGTCCTCCAGGTTCCAGAAGTGGGGAGCGGGAGCGCCGGTCTCGTTCATGTACTCGAGGTAGGCGGCATTGGTGACGTTGAGGCGCTGCATCTCGAACGCCGGCACGGCGACGGTCCTGGCGGGGAACTCGTTGTCCCAGCCGAACGCGTCCGTCGATCCGAGGGTGGCGGGTCCAGCGGGGATGCGGATCAGTTTCTGAGGTGGAGCGCCGCCCTTTGTGTGGAGCGCCGCCGACCCGGCGGCCGCCGAGCCGGCGGCGCT
>DATKCA010000232.1:0-11672 GCA_035544675.1 Thermoanaerobaculia bacterium
GGTCTTTGATGATCGCGCCGATGGTCCGCGCAGACTCGGTTGCGTTGTCGTTGCTCAT
This sequence comes from Thermoanaerobaculia bacterium, assembly GCA_035544675.1. Lineage (GTDB taxonomy): Bacteria > Acidobacteriota > Thermoanaerobaculia > Gp7-AA8 > Gp7-AA8 > DATKCA01. Next base: position 59 of record DATKCA010000232.1, read on the forward strand.
GTCGAGAGTGTGAGTGAGCAAAAGACGGGCCTCGGGCCTCCGCCTCGGGCCTCGGGGCCCGTGGAGCGGTTACCGGTTACCGGTTACCGGCTACCGGTTTCCGGTTTCCGGTTTCCGGTTTCCGGTTTCCGGTTTCCGGCTACCGGTTACCATCCGCGTGTGCGGCACGCGATCGAACTGGTCAAGGACTTCCGTTTCGAGGCGGCGCACTATCTCCCCAACGTGCCCGAAGGCCACAAGTGCCGGCGGATGCACGGCCATTCGTTCCGCGGCGAAGTGGCCATCCGGGGAGACGTCGATCCGCACACGGGGTGGGTGCTCGACTTCGCGGATCTGAAGCGGGTGGTCGATCCGGTCGTCGCTCGCCTCGACCACTACCTCCTCAACGAGATCGAGGGGCTCGAGAACCCGACGTCTGAACGGGTCGCGATCTGGCTGTGGGAGCGATTGCTGCCGAGCCTGCCACAGCTTTTCAGGATCACCGTGGAAGAGACCTGCATGAGTCGCTGCCACTACTTTGGCCCAATGAATTCAAATGGTTAAGCCTGCTTGAATTTCGAAATAACTTGGGGCGACTCTTGTTATGATGGCCAACAACAATCGCGGTCACGCGACAAAGGCAAATTCCTGGCGACAGGGAGGCGCAAAGCTATCGGGTCTGGGCAACACCAGACGGCTGGGCTACCGAACGTGATCGAAGAGCGCGGCACCTCCTTTCGAGGAGGACCGGTCCTTCGAAATCCTGAAAATGACAGGGGCGTCCGGCAACACGTGATCGTGGCCGGAGGCCTCGTATGCGTTTGCTGGGTACTGTTGCGGTGTCGGTCTTCTTCATGGTCTCGACCGCGAGCGCGACCTCGTACTACGTCTCCACGACCGGCAACGACGCTGCCAGCGGCTCGATCGATGCGCCGCTGCGCACCATCACCAAAGCCGCGCAGGTGGCCAGGCCCGGCGACGTGGTGAGCGTCCGCGGCGGGACGTACACCGACCGGGCCTACATCTCCTCGAAAGGGACGGCCGCGGCACCGATCGTCTTTCGGGCCATGCCGGGAGAGACGGTGATTCTCGACGGGAGCAACACTCCCTCGAACAAAGGCGTGGTCGAGCTCACCGGGACCCAGCACGTCGACTTCTCCGGTTTCGAGGTGCGCAATGCTCCCTATATCGGGATCGTGCTCTGGCACGCGGGGAACACGCGTGTTCTCGACAACCACGTGCATCACACCACGCGCAACGGGATTTATGCAGGCGGCGACGCCCTCGGCGGCAGCTACGACATCACGGTGTCGGGCAACTCGGTCCACGATACGGTTCTGGAGAACCAGTACCACAACATGAACGGCGGCGGCTGGGCGGGCGCCGTCGTCGTCTCGAAGACCGAACGAGCCACCATCACCAACAACAGGATCTGGAACAACGATGGAGAGGGCATCATCGCCCTCCGCGGCAATCACTACCTCGTTCAGGGCAACGAGGTTTTCGACAACTTCAGCGTCAACTTCTACCTTGATAACGCGCGCTTCGTCACGGGTGACAGAAACCTGATCTACTCGACGGAGAACACGCGTTACTACCGCAACGGCCTCCCGGCCGCCGGGATCAGCATCGCCAACGAGACCAAGGACGTGATGAACCCGTCCAGCGACAACGTCTTCACCAACAACATCGTGGTCGGGGTGCGCTGGGGCTTCCATTACGGGAACTACGAGAGCGGCGGCGGGCTGCGCAACACCAGGGTCCTGAACAACACGTTCTACGGCTCGAAGGCGGAGATCGTACGGATCGAGGATGACGCCCATTCGAACAACGAGATCGCGAACAACATCTTCTACCAGACCGGCTCGCCCACTCCGAAATACACAGGCGCAGGCGCGGTGACGTATCGGAACAACCTCTGGTACGGAGGCTCCGCAGGCGCGGCCGCCGGCACGGGCGACATCATCGCCGACCCGCTGTTCCTTCACCCGGGCGGAGTCCGGGCCGAAGACTATCGTCTGACCCATCTCTCCCCGGCCATTCACAAGGCGTTGGACCTGGGCGAGGTCAGGACCGACTTCTGGGGATCCACGCGCACGCCGACGTACGACATCGGCGCGCACGAGGAGAGCCTTTCGCTCGGCAGCAGCAGTCCTGCGCTCCCGGCACTCGAGCCGCCGGCCAGCGTGACTGCAACGGCCCAGAGCAGCAACGCCATCCAGCTTTCATGGGCGGCTTCTGCGGGCGGTACCGGATACCGCGTCTATCGGAACCGCTCGCTCGTGGCGACGGTGGCCGGCACGACCTGGACCGACTCGACCGTTTCGCCGTCCACCACGTACTCGTACGCCGTCACGACGATCGACGGCAGCGGCAACGAGTCTGCGCCCAGTCTGACTGCTTCGGTCTCCACTCCCGGCGATGAGCCCAGCGCTCCCGGCGTTCTGACCGCCTTCGCCGACCAGTCCGGCGTGACCCTGTCCTGGCAGGCCTCGACCGACAACGACGGGGTCCGTGGATACCTGATCTACCGCGACAGCGCCGTCGTCGCGACGGTGACCGAAACGAGCTGGACAGACACGAATGTGGCCCCGTCAACGACCTACAGATATGCCGTCGTCGCCTTCGACGCGGCGCAGAACCACTCCGTGGCTGCGACGACGATGGTGACCACCCCGGCCGCAGCGAAGAGCAGGGGCCGGGCCGTCCGGCGTTGAGATCTGTGTAACTCTGTGCTCTCTGTGACTCTGCGGTGATCCCCCCGGGAGAAGCAACCACAGAGTCACAGAGAGCCCAGAGGCTCACAGAGGTAATCCGCGGCTACAGGTGGCGGTCGTTTTGCAGAGCGGTCCGTCGGTAGTTTTCTCTTCGGGTTGCGGGGCAGTTTGACCAAGCACGCGAACAACGCAGACATCAACGAGGCCGGGCCGGCGATCTCGGAGCGCCAGCGCTCCGATGCACCTCCGGTCTCCCATCCGACGAAGGAGATGGTTCCGGGCGGAAGTGTTTCCCGGATGCTCCGGCGCAACTGGAAGCTCATCGCCCTGATCACAATGGCAGTGACCGGGCTGGCCTGGATCTCCGCAGCCATGCAGCCGTCGCAGTACCGCGCCACCGCGCTGGCTGCCGTCGCTCCGCTCGCCGATATGCTCCAGGCGAATGAGGTGCTGCGCGGGGTGGAAGTGCTGGAGAGGCGGACGGTCGTCGCCACGATTGCGGCACTGGCCTCGACGGCGGCCACGCGCACTCAGGCCGCCGCCGTCACCGGTTACGAGATCGAGGCCGAGGTTTTGCCGAACACGAACCTGTTTCGCGTGAACGTGCAGGGACGAGACGCCGCGGAGGCCGCAGCCATCGCCAACCGGGTCCCGGGAGTCCTCAGCGCGCAGACGCGGGCGATGTTCAAGTACTACGGCGTGACGATGGTCTCGCCGGCAACGAGTCCCTCCTCGCCGTTCCTTCCGCGGCCGGGGCGGGCTGTCGCGGCCGGACTGCTGCTCGGACTCTTGCTCGGCTTTCTCGCAGCGTACGTCATGGAATGGCGCACTGCGCGGCGCGGAACCGCGCCATGACCCCGGCGGCGCCGGCGTCCAGCCGGAGCCTGCTCCATTACGCAATCGGCTTCGATCTCGTCATCATTGCCGTCGGCATCGGGCTGCTCATCCCTCTTCACCCCTGGGCGCTCGTGGCGCTGTTCGTCGCAGCCGCCGGCCTGGCAGCGTGGCGCGGCGGGTGGAAGGTGGGACTGGGGACCACGGCATTCTCGATCGCGGCGCTGGCCATCGTCTTCGACGGGATCGTTCCGCTCGCCCTCCGGATGCTGTTCGCCCTGGCCGGCATCACGGCATCAGTGCTCGCCGGCGCGCGGAGGGACGCGAAGGGACCGGCCGGGGCGGTGGCGGGCCGGGCACTCCAGACCGCCGCGCAAGAGCAGGCCCAGACCCGTCGTGCGGCCGCGATCTCCAATCGCCGCCGCGATCGCGCCATGCCCTTGCTCATGTACGTCGGACTTCCTCTCATTGTTCTCGTCGTGTACACGAACCTCTCCGACATCCTCATCCGGAACTTCTCCATCCCATCGGTCCTGCAGCCGCTCATCCTCCTGCTGGCGATCCCGGTACTCCGATATCGCGAGGCATTTCGACCCGAGTGGGCCATCCTGCAGCCGCTCACGATCGGGCTGATCGGTTACTGCCTGTTCGTTTTCGCCAGCAGCACCTGGGCACGCGACGTCGCGGTGGCGGACAGCGCCATGGTCGACGTGCTGAAGAGTCTCGGGATTCTGATCGTGCCTGCATGTCTGGCCGTGTCCTGGCGGGCGTTGCGCGGCGCGATGATTGCGATGGTCGCCGGCGCAGTCGTGCTGGCGATCCTGACGCTCGCGCAGGTCGCTCTCGACGATCCCGACCTGCAGTTCGGAGGGCTGGCCGCTCTCGAGTTCGGGCATCTGTTCGGCGAGGTCCAACTGTTGCGGCCGAGTGGGCCGGTCGGCGATCCGAACTATTTCGCGCGGATTCTGATCCTCGCTCTTCCGGCCGCCGCCTTCCTGGGTATCGGGAGACGGAGTCGCGCCGAGCGCGCCGGATACGTCGCCGCGGCCGCGTTGATCGCCCTGGCCATCGTGTTCACGTATTCGCGCGGAGGAATGCTGGGTTTGGCGGCGGTGGTCGCGCTGATCGTCGTGGCGGGCCGCGTGCGACTGACCTGGGTGAACGCTCTGATCATCGTTGCGTTGCTGGCGGCTCTGCTGCCGACCGCCGCCGGCCAGCGCATGATGACGCTCGGCGCGTTCGTCACCACCGGGCCCGAATCGGTTGACGTCGACTCCTCGCTCGACAAGAGGAGACTGCTGCTCGAGGCCGGATGGCGCATGTTCACCGACCACCCCTTCCTCGGTGTCGGAGCGGGAAATTTCGGTAGCCACTATCCGGGGTACGCGAACCTGGTCGGTTGGACCGGCCTCGATTACACGCCTGCCGGCGTCAGGCAATACCCACACAATCTCTACCTCGAGATGGCCGTGGAGACCGGGCTCCTCGGACTCCTGGCATTCCTCGCCGCCATGACCGTGGCCCTGGTGACGTTGTACCGGTCCCGACACGACCTGCTCCAGCGCGGCGAGAGCGGGCATGCGGCGCTGGTCACGGCCATCGCCATCGCGCTGGCCGGCTATCTGGTCTGCAGTCTCTTTCTGCACAGCGGGTTTCAGAGGTACCTGTGGCTGCTTCTGGGGCTTGCGGTGGCCGCCGTCAGACTGACGAATGAGAGTCCCGGCGCGAACGAAGGGACTTCATGAGCTCTCCGGTAAGGCTGCTCTGGCTGATCGACTCACTGACCGTGGGAGGGGCGGAAGCGCTGACCGTTCCCTTCGCCCGCCGGCTCGACCGGCGGCGTTTCGAGCTGATCGTCTGCGCGCTCTCTACGATCGCCGGAAATCCAGTCGAGCAGCGGTTGCGCGACGAAGGCGTCTCTGTCGTCAATCTCGGGGCGCGTAGTCTTCGCGATGCCGGCGCCTTTCGCCGGTTGGAGAGCCTGGTGCGTACCGAGCGCATCGATCTCGTTCACGCTCACCTGACCTACTCCGCAATCTGGAGCGCGCTTCTTTCGCGGCGCACCCGCGTTCCGTCGGTCGTTTCTCTTCACGTCGCACCGGCAGCGTCGCGCGCCGTTCAGACCACGTGGCGCCAGAGAGTGTTGACCACGGTCCGAGACCGGCTGATGCGTTTCGTCATCAGCCGCTGGTCGAGCAGGGTGATCATGGTCTCGGACGCGCTGCGCGAGGTCTATCTCGCCGGCGGTGGCATGCGCCGCTCCACGATCCGCGTCGTGCGCAACGGCATCGAGCTGGAACGCTTCCAGCGGGATCCGGCCGAGACACGCCTTCGCCTGATGCGTGAATTCGATGTTCCGCCCGACGTGCCGATCGTGGTCACCGTTTCGGTCCTCCGCGAGGGGAAGGGAATCGAGGTCCTGCTCGACGCCGCGCGCCACGTTCCCGGCGCCTGTTTCCTCATCGCCGGCGACGGACCGAAAGCCGAGGAGTGGCGCCAGCTCGCCAGGCGCAACGGCGTCGAGCCGCGGATCCGGTGGGCCGGCTACCGCGCGGACGTCGATGCGCTGCTGGCCGGTTGTGATCTGTTCGCTCACCCCACTCTCAGCGACGCCTTTCCAACCGTTCTTCTCGAAGCGATGGCGGCCGGCCTGCCGGTCGTGGCCTCGAACGTCGGGGGCGTCCCGGAGATCGTCGAGCCCGAGGTCACCGGTCTGCTGGTTCCACCGGGAGATCCGATGCAGCTTGCCGGTGCGATCGCAGACCTGCTGTCCAACCGCGAACGCGTCCGCAAAATGGGTGAGCAGGCGCGGTTGGTGGCAGGACGGCAGTTCAGCACCTCGGCGTGGATCGAAAGACTGGCCGCCGTCTATGCCGAGGTGCTCGAGGAAATCCAGAAGGGAGTCGATGCCCGGGCCCGGGTTTCCAGTCTGGTGTCGCAATGACCGGTGAATGAATTGAAGATTGCGTACATCGAGCCGGCCGGCAAGGGCGGGATGATCCACTATGCGTTTCAGCTGTGCCGGGGCCTGGCCTCCCGCGGTGCCGATGTGACGCTCCTGACGGATCAGCATTACGAGCTCGAGCTGCTGCCCGCTCCGTTTCGCGTCGAGCCCATCATGAGGTTGTGGGATGCGCGGCCGGCCGGCTCGATCTCGAAGCGCTGGTGGGCGTCGGCGGCGCGCAGGGTCCGGCGCGGCTGGCGGGCAGTCCGCTATTACCGCCAGTGGCTGCGCGTCGTGAGGCGGGTGTCCGCGCTGCGGCCGGACATCGTGCTTCTCGGCGACATCCGGTTTCCATTCGATCTCTTCGCGCTGATGATCCTTCGTCGCCGGGCGCGGTTCATGGCCGACATCTGCCACAACGTCCACCCGTTCGCCGCTTCCGGCGGGAAAGGCGGCGGGTTGTTCGATCGTTCCGCGAGGACTCTCGCGTTCTACCGGCGCATCTACCACCTTTTCGACGCCGTCTTCGTGCATTTCGAGCGGAACCGGCGCGAGTTCACCGAGACCTTCGGGCTGCCGGAGGAGCGCGTGGCCGTGATCGTTCACGGCAACGAGGCGATCTTCGGCGAGCTCCGCCGCTCAGGCACGTCTGCCCAGACCATCCGCAAGCGCCTGGAGATCGGTCCCGACGAGAAAGTCGTGCTCTTCTTCGGTCTGCTGTCCCGGTACAAGGGGACCGATGTACTGCTCGAGGCATTTCCGCGCGTGCATCGCGAGACCGGCGCTCGATTGGTCCTGGCCGGGTTTCCCTCCCCCGAGTTCGATCTGGCCGCGCAGCAGCAGAGCACACGCGTCTCGGGCATCGAGCAGGCCGTCCGCTGGGTTCCGGAGTACATCCCCACGGATGAGGTCGCGGCATGGATGGAAATGGCCAGCGTGGCCGTCTTTCCCTACCGCGATATCTACCAGAGCGGTGCGCTGCACGTGCCGCACACGTTCGGCGTTCCCATCGTCGCCACCGCCATCCGGGCCATGCAGGATGTGATCGACGACGAGGCGTCAGGTCTTCTCGTCCCGCCCGGCGATCCCGGCGCGCTGGCAGGAGCGATCATCCGCATTCTGACGGACGACGCGCTGGCACGACGGCTGGGAAGACGGGCGGCGGAAGACGCGCAGAGCAAGTTCGCCTGGGAGACGATCGCCGGGATCATTCTCGACCATGCCGCCGCGCTGATGCGCCGTCACACTAGAAACCTACGGTGAGTCCGGCGAAGAGCCGGCCCGTGCTGAAGTCCCGGCCAGGCAGAGACGAGTTCACGTTCTCGCGCGTGAACGTCGCCACCGAGGCCAGGCGGTCGGTGTGGCGAAAGAGGGCTCGGAGCTGGACCTGGCCGCGGTCTTCCTCGCGCTCGAGATTCTTGTAGTCTCGCGTCCGGTGGCGATAGCGCAGCGATAAGTCCAGGCGCTCGACCGGGCGGGTGCTCACCTGGACGAACCAGTGGCGGTGGCTGAAACTGTCGGTGTTGTTCTCAACGTCTCTGTCGCCGACCGCATACCCGATTCGCGGCTCGAAGATCCGGCCGAATCCCCGGTAGCGCACTTCCGCCTCCAGCTGGTTGTAGCGGCCCTCGAAACCGGTCTCCACGTCGAAACTCGTCCAGTCGTTGTACGTGCTCAGCCCAACCTGCCAGTCGGGAACGATCCGGTAAGTGTAAAGGCCGTACAGCGCGGTGATGTCGGCATTCGCCGTGGTCTCCTCGATGTCGAACGCGTAACCGTTCTGCAGCCGGTCGAGATAGACGTAGAACGAATGCACGCTTCCAAACCGCGACATCCCGATCCGTCCGCCGAAGGACGTTTCTGTTCCCTGGCGTGCGTAGTTGATCGCGTACAGCGCACCGAAGAGATCGGGCCCGTTCTCTTCCTGGCGATATGCGACGCCATATTCGAAGCCGGCCGCATTCATGTCCACTTCCGGCGCACCGCCGCGGGCCTGAAAGAAGTTGTCGAACCGGAAAACCTGAATCTGGATCTCGGAGCGGAACGATCGCGGCTGGCCTCGATAGTCCGGTTGTGCAACGAGCGGTGTGGCGGCTGTCAGCAGTAGCGCGGCGATCAGGAAACGTCTCAAAGTCAGTCCTCTCCGAGTGCCGGGCAGAGCAAAATGGGGACCACGACGGCACTATCGCCGGTCTCCGATCGCACTCAGCACCGCTGCCCGGATCGTCCGGCGCGTCCAGATCCGCTGGGGCATCGGCAGATCTTCACCGACGCCCCTGGCCAGGCTCCGCAGGCCTTTGGTCAGCGTGAAGAGCCGGAGCGCCTCCGGATCGGGTTGCTGCCCAGGGCAGTAGCCTTCGAAGAACCGTTGAGCCAGATTCGGGAGACGCAGCCGGAACCGGCGTCGCAGCATGTCCGATCGGATGAGAAAGTAGGCGGCGTCCTCGAGCGGCAAGCCGTCGCGAAACGACTCGAAGTCGATTGCCGCGACGCGCGACCCGTCGAAAAAGATGTTGCCCGGCCAATAGTCATCATGATGTCCGGCCACGGTCAGCGGCCCGCCGCTGAGACGACGTTCGAGCGACTGGAGATTGTGGACGATACTCCGTTGGTGTCGCCGGATGGCGGGATCGCGGGCCGCCAACTTCGCAGTATCCTCGATGGCGCTCGCGGCCAGTTCGGCGAGCAGCGCGCGGCCGTCACGGTTGCCGGGGGTGGCAGCCTGCATTGCGGCGAGCCATGCTCCCGCGCCTCGAATGCCCTCGGCAAGGCGCTCCATCCTGTCCTGATCTGCGGCTGCCGCGGCGAACAGCGCGTCGAGTGCTGTGCCCGGCGCCCGCTCCATCACCAGCGTCGCAGCCTCCTCATCGAAGAGGAGAACGCGGGGAACGGTCAACAATCCGTCGCCCATCGCTTCAGCCAGAGAAGAGAGGACTCGATATTCGTGAGCCCAGCGATCGGCCGCCGTTCCGCCGGCATGAGTCCGCTGCCGTTTGACGATCACGCGCCGGTCGCCATCGAGCGACACCTCGGCGACGATGGAATTGATCCGCTGCGTAAACCAGCGCACTCCGATGCGCCGCGCTCCCAGACGCGTCCAGTCGACCGGAAGGGCCGCAAAGTCCGGCGGCGTGAGCTCGCCCAACTGCCTGACAACGGAGGCAAGCCTCGCTGCCATGGGGTCGGAAGACTGCAGATCGGCGATGCCGCGTTGCGGAAGAACTCTTGCGAGATGGACCGCGACCGGAAAGCGAAGGAGAGCGGAGGGCGCACCGAGAAGGCGCATGACCATGCGAAGGACGCGTCCAGGATTGCGAGTCAGACGTGCGGCCACCGACGACAGAATCCCACCTGACAGCAGAGGGAGATGCAGCACATCGGCGCGCGTGTGCTCATGCTCATGACGGGCGCCGTCCAGACACACGAGCATCACCGGCTGCCCCTGGCGCTCCAATTCCTCGGCCCTGGCTGCGACATCCGGCCGGTGCGGACCGGCGCTGAGGATGGCCACGGGAAGCCGGACCTCCACATCCGCGGTTCGGAGCCCGCTGCCGTTCACTGCGGGCTCGCCGACGGCCGGGCGGACAACAGCCATCGCGCCTCCATCAGGATCTTCCGGTCAGTCATGTGCAGGATCAGCAGATAGGTAACGGCGCCGAGCACCACCGGCACGATCACGCCGACAGCGGCCGGTGTGAGCACCGGTCCCCAGCGCATCCAGGCCAGCAGGGCGACGCTCATCCCCGCAGCGGCGGTGAAGCCCGGCGCATAGGCGCGGCCGACGGCAGAGAGAGAGATCCCGACGGCTCGCGCGGTTGCCGCGAACGCCAGGAACAACGCCACGCTGTCGACGACGACCAGGGCCACCGCGACGGCGAGGGGACTCCAGCGCACCGCCACGACCACGGCGACGACGATCAGCGTGACGCGCAGGAATCCGATGCGCGCGAGCAGCCCCACGCGACCCGTCGCCTTGAGGACGTCACCAGGATGCGAGGCAAGAGCACGAATGCCCGCCAGAACCGTCAGCGCGCTCACGATCGGCGCGGCGGCCACCCATTTCGGGCCGAAGAACAGCAGCACGAACGGCTCCGCCAGAAGAGCAAGACCGCACGCCACCGGCAGTGTGACCGCTCCGACGTACCGCGCGGCCACGAGATAGGTCTCGTTCGGATTCGTACCCGCCGTCCAGGCCCGCGAAAATGCCGGCAGCAGAACACGGCCCGTCACTCTGTAGATCATGGCCACGGTGGCTTCTGGAATCTTTCCGGCGAGCTGGTAAAGACCGAGCGCGGTCATGCCATGCCAGCGGCTGATCATCACCAGATCGGTCTGATACTGAAACGCGGAAAGCACATTCACGAAGATGATTCCACGGCCGTAGGCGAGCATCGGCCTGAACAGGTCCGTTGGAAACTTCCACGAAGGGCGCCATGGGGTCACGACCCACAGCAGTCCGGTCCACGCCACGAGGCCGGCCAGGTGCGCCCACACCAGGCTCCAGGCTCCGAAGCCGCGCCAGGCCAGCGCGATGGCCACGCCCATCTTGATCGTGGCCATGGCCAGCTCCGGAATGGCGGCGGCCTTGAACCGGAGGTCTTTGCGTGTCAGCGCATCGTGCGTGTTGCCGAGGTACTTGATGAAGAAGGTCAGCGAAAGCGCGCGGACGATCGGCGTCCCCTGCGGAGCATTGAAGAAGCCGGCGATGAATGGGGCCAGGGCGAACGTGAGGCCGCACCAGAACACCCCGGCGGCGAGGTTCACGAGGAAGGTGACCTGGGCGGCATCGTCACGGCGATCGGGCCAGTAGATGAGAGCTGTGCCGGTTCCGAGGTCGGCGATGGTGTCGACGTAGACGATGTAGGCGAGAGCAAAGGCGAGAAGGCCGAACTCCTGCGGGGCCAGAAGACGCGCCAGCAGCGTCAGCCCGATCAGGGTGACGATCTTGGCGCCGCTGGTGGCGATGAATGCCCAGCCCACCGCGCGGGCCGTGGTGCGGCCGAAGTCATCGGCAGCCGTCACCACGGACCCCCGTCGCGGCCTGATCTCAGAACGAGCGCTACTTCAACTGCGCAACGCGTCCCGGCTTCTCCGATCCGGCAGCGATCGCGTCGATGCACAACCGCCCGCCCTCCGTCAG
>DATKCA010000233.1:0-24163 GCA_035544675.1 Thermoanaerobaculia bacterium
AGGTGAAGCCGGTGCGCGGCATGTGGCATGCTGGACGTCTGGTGAAAATCATGATGAGTCGACAGTCAGCCCGGTTCCTGATCGTCGCCGGCGTTGTCCTTTTCGTTCTGACCGCCTGCGCTTCGGGGCGCGCACCCAGTCCGATGGCGGAGCGCGTGCGCGATGAGTTTTTGCACTCCTGGCGCGCCTACGAGCGGTTTGCCTGGGGGCATGACGAGCTGCGGCCGGTGAGCCGGACGGCCCGTGACTGGTACGGAGAATCACTGCTCATCACTCCCGTCGACGCGCTCGGCACCATGATCCTGATGGGCCTCGACGCGGAAGCGGAGAAGACGCGGAAGCTCATCATCGAGCGGCTCTCGTTCGACAAGGACATCGAAGTGAAGAACTTCGAGATCGTCATCCGCATCCTCGGTGGTCTCCTGTCCGCGTACGAGATGACCGGCGATCGGGAGCTGCTCCGCCTTGCGGACGATCTCGGCACCCGGCTCCTGCCGGTCTTCGACTCACCGACGGGTATGCCGTACATGTACGTGAATCTGCGGACCGGGAAGACGCGAGGGGCCCGGACGAATCCGGCGGAGATCGGGACGCTGATCGTCGAGCTCGGAACTCTGTCGCGTCATACGAACAGACCGGTGTATTTCGAGAAAGCGAAACATGCGCTCGTTCAGCTTTACGAGCGGCGCTCGCCGATCGGGCTGGTAGGAGAGGAGATCGACGTCGAGACGGGCCTATGGCTCAATCCGGCCAGCCATGTCGGCGGCGCCATCGACTCGTACTACGAGTACCTCCTGAAGTGCGCGATCCTGTTCGACGACGCTGATTGCCGGGCCATGTATGAGCAGAGTGTTGCCGCGCTGCACCGGCACCTGGCCGACGAGACGCCGTCGGGGCTCTGGTACGGCCAGGCGGACATGGCCACCGGGAGACGAACAGCGACGCAGTTCGGCGCGCTGCACGCGTTTCTCCCTGGAGTGTTTGCGCTCGCGGCCGACCTCCCGCGCGCGCAGCGGCTGCAGGAGTCGTCCTACAAGATGTGGACCCTGCACGGCATCGAGCCGGAAGTCCTCGACTACAGCGCCATGAGCGTGGTGCACGCCGGCTATCCGCTGCGCCCGGAGATCATCGAGTCTGCGTATGTCCTGCACCACTTCACCCGTGACAGGCGCTGGCGGGAGATGGGACAGACTTTCTTCCAGTCGCTGATTCAGCACTGCCGCACCGACAGCGGCTACACCGTGCTGAAGAACGTCGTCACGAAGGAGAAGGGCGACCTGATGCCGAGCTACTTTCTCGCCGAGACGCTGAAGTATCTCTATCTGATGTATGCGCCGGAGGAGACGCTCGACTTTGAAAAGGTCGTGTTCAATACGGAGGCTCATCCGCTTCGGAGATAAATTCTCCCTTTTACTTCCAAGGAACGAAAGGCCGGGCTCGGGCTCGGGCACGGGAAAGTCAAAGGCCGGGCTCGAGCTCGGGCTCGGGCTCAGGGTCGGGATCGGGCTCGGGCTCGTGGAACGAAAGGACCGAGTCCGTCCGGACACGCGTGTGTCCCGTACCGGGTTTGATTTTCCCGTGCCCGCGCCCGTGCCCGCGCCCGAGCCCGGCTTTTGACTTTCCCCGAATACGAGGAAACGAAGCGCCAATCGCGATATGGAATCGCCAATCGCGATATGAATTGACGATATGGATCCATTGACCCACACCCTGGTTGGCGTCAACCTCGCCGCCACGCCCCTTGGACGCGACAAGACGCGCCTCGGCGCCGCCGCGCTGGTCCTCGGCGCGAATCTGCCCGACGTCGATTCGATTCTCTACTTCACCGGCCACTCCGACCTGGCCCTCGGATTCCGTCGCGGGTGGACGCACGGCATCCTCGCGCTGTTCGTCCTCCCCTTCGTGCAGACGGCGCTCCTCATGCTGTTCGCGCGGTTGCGGCCGGGGCCGCCGGTCTCCGGGCCCTGGCTGCTGCTGCTCTCTTCGATCGGGATCGTCACGCATCCGGCGCTGGACTGGCTGAATACGTACGGGATGCGCTGGCTGATGCCATTCCGCGGCACGTGGTCGTACGGCGACTCGGTCTTCATCATGGACCCTCTGCTCTGGCTGATCCTGGGAGGCGGCTGGCTGGCCGGCCGCCGCGCCACGCCGCCGATGATCGGGCTCTGGATCTTCTTCGCCGGCGCGCTGGCGTGGGTCGTGGGCCGGCGGTCGCCTTCGTATCTGATCGTGGTGGGGATCGTCGCCGCGATACTCCTGGGCGCGCTGTTGTGGCGCACGACGCGCTCATTCGCTGTTCCGGCGCTGGTGGTCACTGCGCTGTACATCGGAGCGCGGCTTGCGATTCACCACGCTACGACGCTGGAAGTGCGCCGCCAGATCGGCGAGCCGGTGACGAGGATGATGGCCGGGCCGCATCCGCTCGATCCGACGCGATGGGACGTTGTCGCGCAGACGGGCGATCACTACCGCTACGGCACGTTCCAGTGGCGCGGCCGTGTGCTCACGCTTGCGGAGCGGCGCCTTCCGGTGGCGAAGGACTCGCCGGAGTGGGAGGCGGCCCGACGGCATCCGTCGATCCGCGGGTTCATCACGTGGGTGCGATTTCCCTGGTACGAAGTGGAGCGCGGCACGTCTTCCACGGTCGTGCGCGTGCACGATGCGCGACGGGCCATGCGTGGAGACTCAGGCCGCGAGGTCGTCATCGGTCGGTGATGTGAAGTCCACAAGTGCCCTCGTGCTGAACGGATTCTCCGTTCTTCCGGCCGCAATGGGGGTCAGGTCTTCGGTCGTCCGGTTAGCCTCCAAGGAGTAGAGCTGCTCTACCGTCCGTAGGCAAACCGGACAACCGAAGACCTGACCCCCTAACCCGTGTTTCTCATTCCGGCGGCGATTCCGTTCACTGTGACCACGAACGCGTCGCGCAGCGACTCGTCTCCCGACTGGCGGTACCGCCGCAGGATTTCCGCCTGCACGACGTTGATCGGGTCGACGTACGGGTTGCGGACGGCGATGGAGCGGCGCAGCACGTGGTTCGTCTTCAGAAGCTGGTCGTGACCGGTGACGCGGACGACCGCGTCGACGGTCCGGGAAAGGCGGGCGCGCAACTCTTCGCCCAGCGGTCGCAACTCGTCCGGCACGAGGACGCGATCGTAGTATTCGGCAATGTGTGCCTCGGTCTTGGCGAGCACCATTTCGATGAGCTCGACCATCGATCGCAGGAAAGGCCAGTGGCGGACCATCTCCGCCGCGGCCTCCCAGTCGGAGAGAGCTTCCTCGACACCGAGCCATGACGGCAGCAGCAGGCGGTTCTGCGTCCAGGCGAACTGCCAGGGGATGGCCCGCAGCGACTCCACTCCCTTCTTCGCGCCGCCGCGGCGGGCCGGACGGCTGCCGATGTTGATGAGCCCGAGCTCGACCTCCGGGGTGGCGGCGCGGAAGTAGTCGAGGAACTCCGGCCTCTCATAGACGACCTTGCGATAGGCGCGCGCGGACGCATCGGCCATCCGCTGGATCGACTGGCGCCACTCCGGGCTCGGCTCCGCTGCCGGCTGGAGCGTCGCGCCCAACGTCGCCGTGGTGTAGACCTCGAGCGTGCGCAGCGCGATGCCGATGAGGCCGAACTCGGCCTGGATCATCTCGCCCTGCACGGTGACGCGAAGCCGCCCGTCGACAGAGCCCGGCGGCTGCGACTGGATGGCCAGATAGGTCGGCCCGCCGCCTCGACCCACGCTTCCTCCGCGACCGTGGAACAGCGTCAGCTCGACGCCGGCCTCCCTGCACGCGGCGACGATCCGCTCCTGCGCCTGGAAGAGCTCCCAGGCCGCAGCGAAACGACCTGCGTCTTTCGCCGAGTCGGAGTAGCCCACCATCACTTCCTGACGCCCGTCGATCCGCTTGCGGTAGTCGTCGTCCGCGAACAGCCGGGCCAGCGTCTGGCCGGCGTTGCGCAGATCGTCGATCGTCTCGAACAGCGGAACGATGCGCAGCCTCTTCTGCAGCGCGTGCACGCGGAGGACGTCGCCCGCGTTCCGGGTCATGGTGATGACGTAGGCGCCGAGCGACTCGGCCGGGATCTCTTCGATGGCGCGGAAGGTGTCGAGGTCGTCGGGCTCGGGATCGGCGTGGCGCGCGGAGTCCTGGCGGATGTCGAGGCGCACCAGCGTCGTGCCGAAGCAGTGCGCGCGGCGGATCATGTCCAGCAGCCGGCCGCCGGCCAGGATGCCGTTGCCGGTCTCGTGGAGCGAGCGCCAGCAGGTCATGAGGGGTTCGAGGACGTCGGAGCGTTGCATGAGTGGAGGACAGACAATCCTGTCTGTCCTCTCCAGCAATTCCTCGATGCTGTCGCGCGTCTCGCGCAATCGATCGCGCAGCTTCTTCAGCACCTCGCGATACGGTTCCTCCGTACATCCCGCCAGCCTCTCCAGCTCCGGCGAGCCGCGCCGGACCGACAGGTCGATGCGCAGCTCCTCGATGTCGCGAAGGTAGAGGTCCGCCGCCATCCACCGCGAGAGCAGGCACGCCTTCTTCGTCACCTCGGCTGTGACGTTCGGATTGCCGTCGCGGTCGCCGCCGATCCACGAGCCGAATCGGATCGGCACGGCCTCGAGCGGCAGCTCGCGGCCGGTGTGCTCGCGCAGCGCGGCGTCGAGCGTGCGCAGGTACTGCGGCAGCGCGTCCCACAGCGTCTGCTCGAAGACGAAGAGGCCGCCCTTGACCTCGTCGAGCGGCGTCGGCTGCTGGCGTCGCACCTCGTCAGTCTCCCAGGCCGAGGTGATCTCGCGGCGAAGCTCTTCCGTCACGTCGCGATGCTCGCGTTCTGCGAGCAATTGGGCGACCCGGCGCTGTTTCTGGAGCAGCGTGCGGCGCATCACTTCCGTCGGATGTGCCGTGAACACCAGCTCGATGCGGAGCGAAGTCACGGTCTCGAAGAGCTGTGTCGCGGAGATGCCGTCGGCCCGCAGCTCACCGAAGACCGCGGCGCACGAGCCGGGCTGCGGCGCGGCTTTCGGGTCGCGCTGGTAGTCGCGGCGGCGGCGGACGCGATGATGCTGTTCGGCGATGTTGGCCAGGTTCAGAAAGTGCGCGAAGGCCCGCGCGATCGGCAGCGCTTCGTCGGCGGGGCGGCTGGCCAGGAGGCGCGCCAGCTCCCCGAAGTCGCTCTTCGAGAGCGCGCGAACGCGCTCCACCATCTGGAAGAGATCTTCGCCTTCCTGCGCCCGCAGCGTCTCGCCGAGGAGATCGCCGAGGAGATGGATGTCGTCGCGGAGCGGCTGGTCGGTCGGTTTCATGGACGTCCTTAGTATGATTCGAATCACTCATGCGCCGCTCAATCATGCTCTTCACGCTTGCTCTGGCCGCCTCCTGCCGGACGGCCGCTCCACCCTCAGCAACCGATTTGATCCTCGTCAACGGCAAAGTCTTCACTGCGGACGAGGCTCGTCCATGGGCCGCAGCGGTGGCCATCCGCGGGGATCGGATCACCGCGGTGGGCGACAACGAGGACGTTCGCGCGCTCGCCGGTCCTGGAACGAGGATCATCGACGCGGCCGGACGCACGATCGTGCCCGGCATCAACGACGCGCACGTTCATCAGCCATGGGATGTCGCGGTCGGGTATGACCTGCCGATCGGCGAGGCAGCGTCAGTCGACGACCTGATTGCGGCCGTGACCGCGGCGGCCGGGAGCCGGCCTGCCGGCACCCTGCTCAGGGGCGACATCCCACTGCAGCATCTCGACGATCCGCGTTTCACGCGCGACACGCTCGACCGCATCGCCCCCGGCCACCTCGTGCGCCTCGGTCACATCGGCGATCATTCCATGCTGATGAACACCGCGGCACTGCGCGCCTGGGACATCGCCGAGACGGCCTCGGATCCGCCCGGCGGCTGGTTCGCCCGTCGCGACGGCCGTCTCACCGGCTGGGCTTACGAGCACGCCACATGGGCCAGGCTTGCCGGGGACGTCTTGGCGCGATCCGACGAGGAGCTGGTTGCCAGCTTGCGCGTCTTCGCGAATGAGGCGGTCCGCATGGGAATCACCTCCGTACAGACGATGCCGCCCGGCGATGGGGCCCGGCTCTCGCGACTGGCCGCGCGGACCGGCGTGCCCCTGCGCTGGCGCTGGATCGACTTTCAGATGGCGCGCATTGCGGATGATCCGCGCAGCCCGGTGAAGTACATCCTGGACGGCACGCCGCTCGAGCGCGGCGCCGCCTTGATCTCGGATTATGCCGACCGCCCCGCGCATCGCGGGCGTGTGAACTACTCCGACGTCGAGATCGCGCGCCTGGTCGAGACCGCGGGGCGGGGGAAGGCTCCTCTCCTCCTGCACATCTCCGGCGACCTGACGCTGGAGAAGGTGCTTCGCGCCATGCAGGGCGTGAACGCTGACTGGCCGTCGAGGCGCGTTCGCATCGAGCACGGCGACTTCATCCTGCCGTTTCTCGAAGACGCGAAGCGCCTCGGCGTCGTTCTGGTCCAGAACCCGTCGCACCTCATGCTTCCGGCGGTGATGAGCGCGCGCATCGGTGCGGAGCGTCTTCCTTCGTTTCAGGCCCTGCGCACGCCGATCGAGCGCGGCCTGCCCGTGGCCCTCGGCTCGGATGGCCCGCTCAGCCCGTGGCTGAACGTCATGTTCGCGACGATGCATCCGACGAATCCGTCCGAGGCAATCTCGCGTGAGCAGGCCGTGGTGGCGTACACGCGCGGCTCGGCTTATGCCGAGTTCACGGAGCGGGACAAGGGCATGATCGCGCCGGGGAAGCTGGCCGATCTCGCGGTGCTGTCGCAGGACGTATTCACGGTGCCCACGCAGGCGCTGCCGGCCACGGAGAGCATCCTGACGATCATCGGCGGCAAGGTCGTCTACGAAAAGACCAACTGATCATTGCTCCTCCAGCAGCTGAAGCTGCCAGACGTCGTGCGCGCTGCTGCGCAGGATCGGGTGCAGTGCGAGCTGGCCGGTGCGGCCGATCGTCGACCGCAGGTACTGCAGCTCGGCGAGCTTGGCCGCCGTGGCGGCGTCGCGCGGAACCGGCAGCCCCGACTCGCGCAGCATCAGCACGCCCTTGGCCCGGAGTGACAGCTCGGTGGTGAGCTGCAGGTAGCAGAGCATGTCGGCCACGACCGGCCCCTCGAAGTGCTCGCGCAGCGACTGCAGGTAGCGGCCGGGGCGCGAGGAGACGAAGTCGCCCGAGCGCATCGCCTTGAGCAGCTCCGTATCGAGGTCGAATCCGCTGCCCAGCCATCCCTGAAGGTAGCGCTCGCTCTGCGCGAAGATGAGCACGAGCAGAGGGGGAAGAACGGCCGTCACGACAACCGCCGAAGCCAGCGGCGAGAGGATGAACTGGTTGAAGAGCGAGTGAATGGCGTACGCAACAAGGAGACCCGGCAGCGCGAGGAGGACCGGCTCCGATTCGCGGCGCTGGTAGACCGCCTTCGTGATCATGGCCGCGATGGCGGTGGTGCCGCCGTGCATCAGCGCCGTGCCGAAGCCGCGCACGATCCAGAAGGCCAGGTCCGCCCGAGCCAGCGCCGCGTGGTAATAGAGGTTCTCCACGAGCGCGAAGCCGGCGCCGGCCGCGAATCCGCAGATGGCGGCGTCGATGACGAAGCCGATCTTGCGGGTGCGCAGCAGGACGAGGACGAACGCGAACTTGAGGACCTCCTCCACCGCCGGCGCGACGAACCGCGTGAGCACGTCGCGGCCCATGCCCGTGGAGTCGAGAATGGCTCCGTTGACGAGATAGCTCCCCACTGCCGCGAGCGCGCCGCTCGTGATCAGCGACAGGATCCGCGGCAGCCGGACGAGCTTGTAGCTATCGATGTAAATGAGGCTCCCCAGGAAGATGCACACTGGCAGAAAGGCGAGGGTCAGCGTCATCGCAGCAGCTTGAGCGACAGCATGACCTCGTTGGAGCGGTCCCCTTCCCCCGTCGCCACCGCATAGCCGACCGACAGCGTGGAGTCGAGGCTGGTAAAGAGAACCAGCGACAGGTCGACCTGCGCGCCGATGTTGCGATAGCTGCGGCGGTCCCCTCCGCCGGTGACGTCGACGGCCAGTGCGGACGTGAAGAGCGCGAGCCGCGCCCAGTTCGCGTAGAAAGAAGGCGTGCCCAAGCGGCGGAAGCGCACCGGCGGAAGCGTCCACTCCAGGCCGGCCTTGGCGAAGTCGTTCCCGCCCGCCTCGTTCAGTTCCAGCCCCGGGAAGCTGTAGTACTCGCGATACCGGTTCACTTCCTGGTAATCGATCCAGTTGTTGCCGAACGCGCCGAAGAAGAAATTCGAGAACGCGTTCGTGCGGTCGCCCCACGACTTGCCGGCGGCGCCGCGCAGCCAGATCGACGAGTGCTCCAGCGGCAGGAGGAATCCGTGCTCGGCGCTGCCGTACAGGCGCGGAAAGAACTCCGAGTCGACCAGACTCCCACTGGAGACGATGCTCCAGCGCTGGCCGCGCTCGAAGTCGACGGCTCCGATCGTGCGACGCAGGTCGCGGTAGTCGAGGCTTCCGCGCACGGTCGTGTATTCGCTGAACGGCGCCGGCACGTTCTGGAAGTCGGGAAGCGTGTCCAGCCCGCCGTAGTACGCGCCGCCGATCGAGTACTCCACGGTCCTGGGCCGCTCGTACACCAGGAACTGCCGGTAGGAGACACCGGCCGAGTAGCCTTTGCGGCTCGACTTCGTCGGGCCGAAGAGATCGTAGAAGTCGGTGGCGTTGTAGTTGAGGCGCACGCGCCAGGGAATGCGGTCATAGCCGACTTTCAGATGCAGGCGCTCGTCGGAGTCGCCTTCGCCCGCGCTGAGCGCCGCGGTGACGTCGAGCGAGTTGAGGCCGAGGGGATCGGAGAAGTTCATCCGGACGCCGCCCGCGACCGTGTCCTTGTAGCCTTCGACCACCGGGTAGATGGAGCCGAGGCGGAACTGGGGGAACACGCGGTACCGGCCGGTGTAGGTCGTGACCAGGTCGAGGTTCACGCGCGCCGGCGAGCCGGCGTTCCACTCCGCGACGACTGGATGTCTCTCCACGACCTGCTGACCGAGATACTCGATCGCGCTCACGTCTTCCAGGACGTTGACCGGGACGATGACCGGCGCGAAGCCTTTGGCCGTGTAGCGGTAGGCGAGGAGCCTGTCGCCGGCGATCGGCATGGGGCGGAACAGGCCCGTCTCGACGTTCGTGATGGCGTCCATCTTCTTCGCGGAGATGTCGTACCGGAAGACGTTGGAGACGCCGGTGTAGTACGACGTGCCGTAGAGGTAGCGGCCGTCGGGTGAGAAGACGAAGTTCGCCGGCGAGTTCTTGTCGAACGTGTGCAGCTTTCGGATGGACGAGTCGCCGGCGAGCATCTTCTCGATGTCCAGCGCCACCAGCTCCTGATCGCCAGTGACCTCGATCAGCGCCGCCGACAGCGTCTTCCCGTCGGGGGAGATGTCGAGGTCGAAGATGTCGCGGCCGTAGTCGAGAGTGAGTACGGCCTGCCAGTCGTCGTACGGCTTGGGCACCCGGACGAGCGAGGTGAATCCGTTGTGGTGCTGCGTGCCCCAGATCGAGCCGTCGGCAGGGTTCACCACGATGTCGCCGGCGCGCCAGTTCTTCAGCAGCTCGCGCTTCCTGCCGCTGCGCAGGTCCAGCTCGTTGAGATCGCGCCAGCCGCGCGAGTTGTCGGTGGTGAAGAAGATCTTCTGTTCGGCCGGGTCGTACGCCAGCGACGTCACGTAGTACAGCGCGGGAACGCCGACTTCGCTCAGAGGCGTGATCTTCCCCGTGGCCACGTCGATCGACACGATCTGGGCCGGCCTGGCGGGCCGGTTCACCGCCGCATACAGGAGGTTGCGCTCCCGGTCATAGAAGCTCCTCGACACCGACCCCAGCGCCGCGGACGTGACCGGCTGCTCTGTGGTCACGGCGTACTGCCGGATGCGCTCGAGGTTCTTCCGCTGCCACTCGCGCTCTTTCACGACCCAGCGGCGCCACTCCTCTTCCAGGGGCACGCCGAAGACTTTCTGGAACTGCGACTTGAAGTAGCGGTGGCTGTCGGGCGTGCGGTTGAACCAGTCGATGACCTTCTGCGGCCCGTGCTCCACGGCCAGAAACGTCACGAACCGCGTGCCGTAGAGGTAGGAGTTCTGGCCCACCTGGAAGTCGATCGTCGTCCCCTCCGACTCCAGCCCGACGATGTCGTAGAAGTAGGCGTCCTCGAGGACCATCGTGCGGAAGGCCATCTCGTCGTAGCCGCCCAGGACCCGGCCGACGCCGCCGGCCATCCAGGTCTCCAGGAAGACGGCGATGCCCTCGTGATACCAGCGCGGCGAATACCAGCGGGGGCTGGTGAGCCAGCTGTAGACCATCGACATGGGGTTCTCTTTGATCGGCGCGACCTTGCCACGGAAGAGCTTTCGGAACATGAGGTCGCTGCCGGCGGCCTTGTCCGTGGCCACGACGTGCACCAGCTCGTGGTGCATCAGCCAGTTCATCCGCTCGTTGGCGGGCAGCGTCTCGTAGACGTAGTCGAACGGCGCGATGCCGATGCTGATGTAGTTCCAGGGGATGGTGGAAGTCCCGCCGTGGCCGTAGTCGCCGAAGTCCTGCATCAGCAGCAGGACGGGCTCGGAGGGCGTGTAGTCGAACAGCCTGCGGTGAAACGCCAGCGAGTTCTCGAACGAGCGGGTGAGGTGGTAGGTGAGGTACTCGTGTGCGTCGTCGTAGTAAACGAGGTTGAGGTGCTCGGTGCGGCGCGACTTCAGCTCCTGCGCGTCTGCGGAGGAGGCGACGGACAGCGCGACAGCAATCGCGATGACGGTTCGGCGCATTGGGGGACAAAGTTGTTATAGCACGGGGACGAGTGGAGCGCAGCCGACCCGGCGGCGTTTTTCACCCGGGGGGCCGCCGGGTCGGCGGCGCTCCACGGGTACGTCGTCGCCTCCAAAGGGAAATCGCGCGGCCCCAAACGGGAGCCGCGCGATTTCGGGGCAACGAGTGGAGCGGCGGCCAGCCTGTCCGCCGTCGTGACACACCGCGTTGAAGGATACGCGACGCTCCACTACACCTTACTCTCTCTGCGTGGCCGCGAGACGGTTCGCCATCTCACGCGCCCGCTGTGCAAGATTCTGAGTGTCCGCAGCGGCTGATGCCAGGACGCTGCGCTTCTGCAACTGCTCCATGTTGCCGAAGTGCTCGGCGAATGCTGCAAACGACTGGGACCTGTTCGCCTGTGAGCTGAGGTAGCTGTCGGCCGCCTCGATCTGCGCGTTGAGCGCGTAACGGCTCCGCGAGTTGAGCTGCTCGGCGTGGTTCATGAGCTCCCGGTTGTATGCGGCCAGCTCATTCCGCGACTTCTCCAACTGCTGCATCGAGCCGGCCTGCTCCGACCGCACCGCCAGCGCGCTCTCGGCCTGCTTGAGGGTCTGGCTCATCCGCCCGAGCTGCTCGGCGCGCTCGGCGTTGAACATCATGCTCGCCTTCATGTTGCGCACGGCGCGCGACTCGAGCTCGTTCGCCACCGCGAACAGCTCCTGGCTGGCCCTGCTGTACGACTTCGCCAACATGGCCTGCCGCGCGGACTCCAGCGACATCGCTTCCCTGGCCATGGCACTGAGGTAGTCGGCCCGCGAACGAAGGCGCATCGCCAGACCGTCGGCCTCGATGGCGTTGCGAAGCGTCGCCAGCTGCGGCGTCGCGGCCAATGCCGACTCGTTCTCGAGTGATACGGCGAATGCGCTGAGCTCCTGCTCCACGGCCATCTGCAGGCTGTCCGCTCCGGCGTTCCTCGCCGCCAGCTCCACCTGCGCGCTCAGCGCCTGCATGTCGGCGGCGGAGAGCGAGGCCGTCCCCCTCGCGGCGAGCTGATTCGCGAAGTCGTCCGCGGACCGCCCCAGCTGCTTCATCGCCGCCAGCGCGTTCTCGGACTGCGCGCGGAAACGCGTGTTCAGCTCCTGGCCGCGCGAGGCCAGCGCCTGCTCGGCCTGCGAGAGCCGTCGCAGCTCGAGGGTCTGTTCGGCAGCGGCCAGCTCGGCCCCGATGTTCTGAAGCTGCGCGGCGTCGCGAAGGTAGTCGGCGTAAAGCACGCCCTGCTCCTGCTTGACCTGCTCATCACCGAGGACCACGTCCTGCGGTGTGATCTGGGTCTGACGGTGCTTCTCCACCGCACCGATGGCGCCGCTGGCGTCCTCGCTGCGGTAGGGGAAGTTCGGCGACAGGTACGCGATCGCGGCTGCGAGCACGACGGCCGTCCCGCCGAATCCAACGAGAATCTTCTTCCGTTTCTCAGCGCTCATTCCGGGTTCTCCTTTTTTCTCTTCGCTCATGAGTGACCTCCAGCGTTTGTCAGGAACTACAGACCACGGCTCAATAAGTTGGTTCTATTCGAGTGGAACTTTCGCCCGCAGCACTTCCTCGTCTCCCACCGACAGCCACACCTCGGTCAGGGGCGTGGCCGGGTCGAGCATGCGCAGCGTCACGGCGACCCTCTGGGCCGGCTCGCGGACGGTGAATGTGGTCCCATCCTGGCGGGAAGATGCGTCCGAGGCCCCGGAAATGACAACCAGCGCCGCGGCGGCCGGGTCCCACCGGATGGAAACGGAACCAGCCTCCTGAACGATCGGCGTCACGGTCAGGAAGTCGCCCCTGCGGCGGACCACCAGCGTTGCCTTTTCTGACGGGTAACGGGTGATGACCGAGGCCATGGTCGCGGCGAAGTCGCCATCCTCCACCGGTTTGGCGAAGAACAGGACCAGGATGACCACGGCCGCAGCCGCCGCCCAGCCGTAGACGAATGTGGAGCGCCGGACGAGCCGGCCGCCGTTGCCGCGCGACAGGCGCGGCGCTCCACTGGTAATGGCGTTCATCACGTTTTGCCGAAGGTCTGCCGGCGGCTCCTCGGGCGGTAAGTCCTCCAGAGCGCGGATGGTCTCCTCATCGCTTTTGTGCATTCAGGCGTTCCTCCGGACCGGTGTCCTCAACTAGGAAGTACACGCGGCGCGTGAAAAAGTTGGAGAGCGTCATCGCCTGGGGGCATGACGCCGCTCCGCCAGGATCTCGCGCAGCAGCTGGCGGGCGGTGAACAGCCTCGACTTCACGGTCTTCTCCGGGACGGCCAGTACGTGCGCGGCTTCCTCGTAGGTGAGCTGGAGAAAATGCCGCACGATGAGCGCCAGCCGGTACTTCATCTCCAGCCTCAGCAGGGCCACCTTGATCTCGCTCTGCTGCTCGGAGGCCTGCATCTCCTGCTCCGGGTCCGCGCGAGGAAGGACCATCTCCTCGCTCAGTGGCTCCCAGGCCCGCTTCGACCTGATCTCGTTGATCGCCTCGTTCACGGCGATCCTGTACAGCCAGCTGAAGAATCGCCGGTCCGGGTCGTACGTGTCGAGGTGCTGGTAGATCTTGATGAAGATCTGCTGGCAGATGTCGCGCGCGTCCTCGCGGTCCGCTCCCATGCGCACGACCGCGTTGAACACGGGCCGCTCGTACCGCTCCAGGATTGCCGCGAACGCGTCCGCCTCACCGCGGAGGCACCGCTCGACGCACTTCCGATCCTGTTCGTCCTCAGTCATGCATGCGGGTGCGACGGCGAGGCTGTAACCGGAAACCGGAAACCGGAAACCGGAAACCGGGGAGACGCTCACTCGATCTGGAAAACCTGATCAAACCCGGAAAAGTGGAACACGTCCCTGATGTGTCCGTTCACATTCACGAGGCGCAACCCTTTTCCCTGTTCGGACAGCCTTTTCTGTGCGGCGAGGAGGACGCCGAGACCGGCGCTGGAGATGTAGTCGAGGCGGGAGAAGTCGACGGTCTTCGCGTCGTCGAGGGTGAGGAAGACGCGACGGGCCTTCTCCGCCTCCATGGCGTCGAAACGCCCGGCCAGGATGATTTCGTCATTCGCTCCGAAGGTGATCTCGAGCATGGTCAGTGGACCCGCTTGTAAAGCGTGACGGTCGCTGTTCGGTTGGTGTGACTGTACTCGATCCGGTCCATCATTTTCCGTACGAGGTGGATCCCGAGGCCCCCCGGTGTGCGCTCGGCGAGAGAGGCGGACACATCCGTGTCCGGGGCCTCGGTGAATGGATCGAAGCGGGGAGCGTCCGGGTCGACGAGAGTGACGACGATCTCGTCCTCGCGCCGGTCGATGCCCACGCGGATGGCGCCGCGGCCCGACTCGTTGTACTTCACCATGTTCGTGAAGATCTCCTCGAGGGCCAGCTCGACCGCGTATCGCGCGGCCGGCGCGCTCGCGGAATCGAAGAATGCATCGGCCAGGCGCATGACCTCGGGGAGCGCGGCGATGTCGCGGTCGATGTCGGCGGCGATCATCCGGTGTACCGCAGGCAGAGCATCGTCACATCGTCCGCCTGCGGCGCTCCTTCGACGAAGCGATCGACCGCCTCGGCCACCGCGTCGATGATCGCCCGCGCGTCCTTCGTGGCGTGCCTGGTCAGGACGGCGCCGAGTCTGTCCAGGGAGAACAGCCGCTCGACGCCATCCGTGGCCTCGGTCACTCCGTCCGTGTAGAGGAAGATCGCATCGCCGGGCGCCAGCGTCATCTGCTGCAGCGGGTAGGTGAACTTCGGCAGGACGCCGAGGGCGATGCCGGGCTTGGAGTCCATGATCTCGACCGAGCCGTCGTGGCGAAGGATGAACGGCCGGTCGTGCCCGGCGTTGCAGAATCGCAGAGTGCCGTCGTCCAGGTCGAGGAACCCGCAGAACGCCGTGACGAACATCGTCGGCCCGGTCTCCTCACACAGGCGGATGTTGACCGCCTCGGTGAGCTTCGCGGCGTCGTCGAAGTAGGGGACGTTGGCGCGGAACAGCGTCTTGGTCAGCGCCATCACCAGGGCGGAGCCGATGCCTTTGCCGGACACGTCGCCGATGCAGAAGTAGAGGCGCT
This sequence comes from Thermoanaerobaculia bacterium, assembly GCA_035544675.1. Taxonomy (GTDB): domain Bacteria; phylum Acidobacteriota; class Thermoanaerobaculia; order Gp7-AA8; family Gp7-AA8; genus DATKCA01. The sequence goes on from DATKCA010000233.1 coordinate 14,889, forward strand.
CGTCGCTGAGCGCGTAGTCGTAGAGATCGCCGCCGACGACCTTGGCCGGGCGGATGAAGGCCTGCAGATCGCACGACAGTTCGTCGGAGGCCGTGATGCTCCCGCTGGGAAGCATCCGCATCTGAATCTCGCTGGCCAGCTTGAGCGCCTCGGACAGCCGCTCGTTCTCCAGTCGAGAGGCCGTGTCCGCGGCGCGCTCCATCGCCACGCCGACATGCGACGCGATCGCCATCATGAGCGGCTCGTCCTGCGCGTCGAATCGATCGGCCGAGACCTTGTTCACGCTCTGGACGACACCGAGGAGTCTGCCGGCGGAATCGAAAATGGGGGCGGCCAGGATCGAGTGCGTGCGGAACCCGGTGCGGCGGTCCGACTCGGGGTTGAAGCGCGGGTCGGTGTATGCGTCTGCGATGTTGACCATTTCGAGCGTGCGTGCGACCTCGCCGGCCACGCCGCTGCCGCGTTCCAGCTCGATGCGCGTCGAGCCGAGGCCCTGGGCAAACCGGGTCCAGAGAACGCCGCGCGCGGGGTTGAAGACGAAGATGCTCGTCCGCTCGGCGTCGACGACGGCGGACGCGTTCTCCACGATGACGCCGAGCAGGGAGTCGAGATCGACCTCCGACTGCAGCGCCTTCGAGAGCTCGAGCAGGGCGAGGAGCGAGCGGGAGGTCCTGTCGTTAGCCGATGCGGATGACATCACGGGAGATTGTAGGTCTGCTCGCTACTCTTTACAGTACGAGTCCTGTCGTCATCAGAGTGTGAGAGAAATCAAACGGAAACCGGTATAAGCACGCCCCATGGCGGTCCTCCTCACCTGCGAAGGGCTTTCGAAGTCCTTCACCTCCCGGCCTCTCTTCGAGAACCTGAGCTTCACCATCTCCGAGGGAGATCACGTCGGGCTGATCGGGCCGAACGGTTCTGGAAAGACCACCCTCCTCAAGATCATCGCCGGCGTGGAGCAGCCGGACTCCGGAACGCGCGCCGTCCGCAAGGGGCTGCGGGTCGGCTACGTGCCGCAGGATCCTGTATTCACGCCCGGACAGTCGGTCCAGGAGGTGCTCGACGACGCGCTGGCGGGGGAGACCGCGCTCGACGAGTACGAGAAATCGACGCGAGTGGTCAAGGCGCTCGGCAAGGCCGCCTTCAACGATCGGACGCTCGCCACCGAGACCCTCTCCGGTGGCTGGCGCAAGCGGCTGGCCATCGCCCGCGAGCTGGTCCTAGAGCCGGACATCCTCCTGCTCGACGAGCCGACGAACCACCTCGACGTGGAGGCCATCCTCTGGCTGGAGAACCTGCTGCGCACCGAGCCGGAAGCGTTCGTCGTGGTGAGCCACGACCGCTACTTTCTGGAGAATATCGCCCGGCGCATGTTCGAGCTGAGCCGCGTCTACCCCGACGGCATGCTGCAAGTCGAGGGGCGCTACAGCGAATTCCTGGAGAGGCGCGACGAAGTGCTCAAGAACGAGGCCGCGTATCAGGACACGCTCGCCAACCTGGTGCGCCGCGAGATGGAGTGGCTGCGGCGCGGCCCGAAGGCGAGGACCACGAAAGCGAAGGCACGGATCCAGTCGGCGGAGAAACTGATCGACGAGCTCGATGCCAGCCGCGATCGCGCGCGCGTGGCCACGGCGAACATCGACTTCACGGCATCCGATCGGAAGACGAAGAGGCTCTGGTCCGGGAAGGGACTCCGCGTGCGCGACCTCTTCCGCGACCTCGACCTCCTCCTCACCCCCGGCACCCGCCTCGGCGTCCTCGGCCCCAACGGCTCGGGCAAGACCACGCTTCTCCGCGTCATCGCCGGCGAGATCGAGCCCGGCGAAGGAACGATCGAGAGGGCCGGCCGGCTGCGCATCGTCTTCTTCGAGCAGAACCGCGAGAGCCTCGACACCTCGCTGACACTCAAGCGCGCGCTCGCCCCTGAAGGCGACGCCGTCGTCTACGGCGATCGCTCCCTGCACGTGGCCTCGTGGGCCAGACGATTCCTCTTCCGGCCCGATCAGCTCGAGACGTCGGTGTCGAAGTTGTCCGGCGGCGAGAAGGCGCGCATCGTCATCGCCCGGCTGATGCTGAAGCCGGCCGACCTCCTCATCCTCGACGAGCCGACGAACGATCTCGACATCGCCACGCTCGACGTCATGGAAGAGTCGCTGCTCGAGTTCCCCGGTGCGCTCGTGCTGGTCACGCACGACCGCTATCTGCTCGATCGCGTGTCCACGCAGATCCTGGCGCTCGACGGCGCGGGCGGCGCCGGCTACTTCGCCGACCTCGATCAATGGCAGTCGAGTGGAGCGCCGCCGACCCGGCGGCGCTTTTCGGCGGCCCGTCCGGAGGCCGCCGAGCCGGCGGCGCTCCACGCCGCCAGATCCCGCCGTCTCTCTTACCTCGAGCAGCGCGAGTTCGACGCGATGGAGCAGGCGGTGCTCGATGCCGAGACGCGCCTCGATGACGCGCGACGCCGTGCCGGGGATCCGGCCATCGCCGCGGATGCCGTCGCACTGCAGGAGCGCTTCGAGCAGCTGGCCGCGGCGCAGGCCGAAGTCGATCGACTCTATGCGCGGTGGAGCGAGCTGGAGAGCAAGCTGACTGGCTGAGGACTTGCTATGAATAACTCTTCAGGAGGCTCCATGAACCACGACAAGAAACGCGATGCGAATCCTGATCCCATCACTGGTGAGCCCGGCGCACACCCCCTCGGGGTAGCCGGCGGCGGAACCGGAGGGGCGTTGGCAGGCGCAGCCGTCGGAGGAGCTGTGGGCGGGCCGGTCGGTGCGGTTGTCGGCGGCGCGGTCGGCGCGGTTGCAGGCGGACTGGCCGGCAAGGGTGCTGCCGAAGCGGTGAATCCAACCGAGGAAGAGAAGTACTGGAAGCAGAACTACAAGTCGCGCGGGTACTACCAGCAGGGCCGCGACTTCGAGCACTACGCCCCGGCGTATCGATACGGATGGGAGTCGGCGGCGCGCCCTCACTACAGCGGGCGGCGCTTCGACGAGATCGAGAGCGACCTGGGCCGCAACTGGGTCAACGCGCGAGGCAAGGCCAGCACGGAGTGGAGTGACATCCGCTTCGCGGCGCGCGATGCGTTCGATCGCGTCCGGGATCGCGGCAACACGAACGACACCCCCGGGATGACCCGCGCCAAAGAGTAGGCAGTATTTTGTGGAGCGGCGGCCGTGACGGCCGCCGCTCACACGCGTGGTCCACTATACTTGCGCATCCGATTCCTTCCACACGTTGTCTGAAAGGAGCTCCGATGCGCATGATTCGTGTCGTCCTCGTCCTTTCTCTCTTCACATTGCCGCTCTTCGCGCAGGACGCGACCGTAACCGGCCGCGTGACCCTGCTCGCCGACGGATCCGGTCTTCCGGGGGTCATCGTCTCAGCCGAAGGCAGCGGCGCGACGACCGTCACCGGGATGGACGGCAGTTACACGCTGAGGATTCCGGGAGGGGCGTCGCGAGGCACGGCCCGCGTGACGGCTTCCCTGCAGGGATTCGGAACGCGCAGCGCATCGGTCGACTTGAGCCGCGGATCGGTCACGCAGGACTTTGGTCTGCGCGTGTCGTTCGGTCAGGAGATCACGGTGGGCTCACGTGCCATCGGAGCCGACCAGGGGAAAGCCGTTCCTGTGGACGTGATTCCGCAACAGGCCATCGAGCGGACTCCGTCCACCGAGACGAACCAGATCATTCAGAAGTTCGCGCCATCGTTCAATTTCCCTCGCCCGACGATCACCGACGGCACGGACAGCGTCCGCCCGGCCACGCTTCGCGGCCTCGGCCCTGACCAGCTGCTGGTGATGGTGAACGGACGGCGCCGTCACGCCAGCGCCCTGGTGAACGCGAACAGCAGTGTCGGCCGCGGCTCCAGCGGCGTCGACCTGAATGCGATTCCGGCGTCGGCGATCGAGAGCATCGAGATCCTGCGCGACGGCGCAGCGGCGCAGTACGGGTCCGACGCCATCGCCGGCGTCATCAACCTCGTGCTCAAGTCGGATGTGGAGCCGCTGAAAATCGACGTCAAAGGCGGAACGACGACGCACGGCGACGGCGAGACGCTGAATGCGGCGGTCAGCGGCGGCTATCCGATCGGCCGCGGCGCGGTGTTCGGAACGGCCGAGTACCGGCATCGCGGTGAAACGAACCGGGCCCGTCGCGATCCGCGCGACCAGATCGTAACCGGCGACGCAGCCACAAACACCGTCTCCATGCCCAACGTTCACTGGGGCGACTCGTACGCGCGCGACGTGATGTTGTGGGGTAACCTGAACGTGCCGGTCACCGAAGACAGCAAGCAGATCTTTTACGCGTACGGCGGATACAGCAAGCGCCAGGGCTCGCACGGAGGCTTCTTCCGCCGGGCGCTGCAGGACACGAACTGGCCGCAGATCTACCCCCAGGGATTCCTGCCGCTGATCCAGCCGAAGATCGATGATCTCTCGCTCAACTTCGGCGCACGGGGGGAGATGGCCGCGTGGTTCTACGACCTCAGCGGCGGCTACGGGAAGAACGAATTCGACTTCTTCGTGACCGACTCGCTCAATGTCTCGCTCGGCCCGAACGTCCCGCCGAACAAGACGAAGTTCTATTCGGGCTCGCTCGGCGACGATCAGCTCACCGCGAACCTCGATCTCTCGCGCGGATTCGCGGTCGGTATGGCCGGACCTCTCAACGTGGCGCTCGGCGTCGAGTATCGCCGCGACGGATTCGAGCAGCGCGCAGGCGAGCCGGATTCGTGGAGAGACGGCGGACAGCCCAATCGGGCCGGCGGCCGTGCCGCCGCCGGCGCTCAGGTGTTCCCGGGATTCCAGCCGTCGAACGAAGTCGACACCTCGCGCAACAGCAAAGCGGTCTACCTCGATCTGGAGGGCGACCTCCTTCCGAACTTCCGGGCCGGAGTGGCGGGGCGGTTCGAAGACTTCAGCGACTTCGGCAACACGACGAACGGCAAGGTCACAGTCCGCTACAACCCGGTCCAGCAGCTGATCCTTCGAGCGGCGGCCAGCACCGGCTTCCGCGCTCCCTCGCTGAGCCAGGGCAACTTCTCCGCGATCAGCACGAACTTCCTGCTCAATCCGGCCACCAACCAGCTCGAGCCATTCCAGACCGGCACCTATCGCGTCGACAGCGCCGTGGCCCGCGCCCTGGGCGCACAGGACCTGAAGGCCGAGAAGTCGAAGAACCTGAGCGCCGGAGTGGTGTGGCAGCCGCTGGCGAACCTCGAGCTCACCGCCGACTACTTCGCCATCGACATCGACGACCGCATCGTCTTCTCGGGCAACTTCACGGGCGGCCAGGTCCAGCCCCTCATCTCGCCGCTGGGAGCGACCGCCGCGCGTTTCTTCACCAACGCCATCGACACGGAGACGCGCGGCTACGACCTGGTCGCCAATTACCAGCGCGGCGCTCTGGGCGGACAGCTCGATCTCTCCGCCGCCTACAGCAACAACGACACGAAGATCGTGGGTGAAGTCGCGACTCCGCCGCAGCTGAGCGGACTCGGCGAGGTGCTGTTCGATCGCATCGAGCGGCGCCGCGTCGAATGCGGACAGCCCGAGGACAACCTCCGCCTGCTGCAGAGCTACACGCGCGGGGCGCTGAACGTCACCACCCGTCAGGCCCGCTACGGCGAGTACTGCAGCTTTACCGCACTGGTCAGCGGACAGCCGCTCGATGACCAGGTCTTCTCGGAGGAGTGGCTGGCCGACCTGGAGATGTCCTACCGGTGGAGCAAGTACCTCTTTGCCCTCGGCGCCGAGAACATCTTCGACAACTTTCCCGACGAGACCCGCGTTTTGAGATCGACCGGCGCGTTCACCGCCCCGAGCAACAACGGCATGTTCCGCTACCCGAGCCAGTCGCCCTTCGGCATGAATGGCCGGTATGTCTATACGAGGGTCTCGTATACGTTTTAGGATATCCGTCTAACAAGCCAGGGAATTGCCCATCGGAATGGAGGCAGGAAATGAATAGCCCCGTTACCAGATCCCTTTTCTACGGACTGATCCTGGTCATCGCCGTCACCGCGCTGCCGCTCTTCGCACAGCAGACCCAGACCGCCGAGGAGCCGAAGGTCAGAGAGGAGATGGTGGTCACCGCTCGAAAGGTCGAGGAGAGCGCGCAGGAAGTGCCCATCTCCGTGGCCGCGCCGTCCGAGTCGCAGCTTCGCGACCGCGGCGCGGAGACCCTCGAGGATGTCGCGGCGAACGTGGCCGGCTTCACCGTGCAGAACGCCGGTCCCGGCCAGAGCCAGGTCGGCATGCGAGGGATCTCGGCCGGCCGGATCATCCGCGACCAGCCCGGCGTGAAGGAGCAGGTCGGCGTCTATCTCGACGAGTCGGTCATCTCGCTGTCGCTCTTCACACCCGACATCGACCTGTTCGACATGTCCCGCATCGAAGTGCTTCGCGGACCGCAGGGCACGCTGTTCGGCTCGGGGTCGCTGGCGGGCACGGTCCGTTACATCAGCAATACGCCGAAGCTCGGCATCGACGAGTCCGTCGCCGAGCTGAGCCTCAGCTCGATGACCGACGGCGGCGTCGGCGGCAGCGCCAAGTACGCCGGCAACATCCCCATCGGCGACCGGGCCGCCATGCGCGCCGTGGCGTATTACACGCAGTACGGCGGCTACATCGACGCCGTGCAGCCGGGCCTGGGCATCGACGAAGACGTGAACACCGGTCACCGCGCCGGCGCGCGCGTGGCGGTCCGCTTCCAGCCGAACGACAGGCTGACGATCACGCCGCGCCTCCTCTATCAGGAGGTCGACTTCGACGGATGGAACCGCATCGACGTCTACAACATCCTCGCCAACCCGTTCACGACGACCAGGCCGGCCGTGCAGCTCGGAGAGCGAAGAATCTTCATCCAGCTCGATGAGCCGGTCACCGACGACTTCCTCCTCGGTGACCTCAATCTCGAATACGACTTCGGCCCGGCCAGGCTGACATCGGTCACCTCGTTCACCGACCGCGACATCCTGGTCATCCGGGACGCCGGCTCACTCACGGCGAGCATCACAGGCGGCTCCTTCGGCGCGCCCGAGAGCGTCTACACCATCGACGCACCTCTCTTTGACGCGACCGAGGCGCAGGGGTTCACGCAGGAAGTGCGGTTGTCGGCGAGCAGGCCGCGGCTCAACTGGGTGACCGGCATCTTCTACAGCGACAGCACTCGCGACTACGGGCAGAACCTGCCGGTCATCGGCTTCGAAGACCGGTGCCGCATCGTGAACTGCGGCCCGCTCAGCGGTCTGTCCACGGCCGGCACGAAGCTGGCGAACAAGGACGAGCTGTTCAAGTCGGACCTGCACTACGACTACACGCAGCTGGCCATCTTCGGCGAAGCCAACTTCGCGGTGACCGACCGGCTCGAGCTGACCGGCGGCCTGCGCTACTACGACTTCAGCGAAGATCGGGACCAGGTCTTCGACGGCCTCTTCGCCGATCCGATCGACAGCACCGGCTCGGTCGATGCCGACGGCTTCGCGCCGCGCGTCATCGTCAGCTACAAGCTCACGGACGCCACCCGCGTGAACGCGCAGATCTCCAAGGGCTTCCGGCTGGGCGGCATCAACGATCCGCTCAACCTCCCGCTCTGCACGCCGGGTGACCTGGCCATCTACGGCGGCCGTGGCAACTGGGAAGACGAGACGCTCTGGAACTACGAGGTGGGCGCGAAGTCGACGATCATGGGCGGCCGCGGCACGTTCAACGCCGCCGCGTACTACACCGACATCGAGGACCTCCAGGCCACCGTCACCGCCGGATCGTGTTCCTCGCGCATCATCCTCAGCGTGCCGAGCGCGCGCAGCACCGGCATCGAGGCGGAGTTCGAGCTGGCGCCCAACGACAACTTCGACTTCGCCATCTCCGGCAACTACAACAACTCCGAGCTGAGCTCCAGCTTCACCGTGCCGAATGCGGCCGGCGTCCCGGTCGTCATCGCCGGCATCAGGGAAGGCAACCGCCTTCCGTCCGTTCCTGAGTTCCAGGCCGCGGCGGCCGCGACGTATCGCTGGCGGATGCGCCAGGGGCTGGCCGGATATCTGACCGGCGTCTACCAGCACGTGGGCAGCCGCTATACGCAGATCGGCGATCAGGAAGCGGGATTCGGAACCGTCGACCTCACCAGCTTCTCGGGTCAGATCGGCGGTCCTTTCACGCAGAACACGTTCCGCTTCAATCCGGAGCTGCCTGCGTACGACCTGCTCAACCTGCGTGTCGGATTCCTGCGCGGCAACTGGGACACGGCGCTCTTCATCAACAACGTGACCGACGAACGGGCGTTCCTGGCGCTGGACATCGAGCGGGGAAGCCGGGCTCGCGTCAGCTACATGACGAACACGCCGCGGACGTTCGGCGTCAGCACGCGCGTGAACTTCTGAGTCTCTCCCGGCGCACATTTCTGGCAGGCGTTGCCGCAATTCCGATTGCGGCGCGCCTGCCCGATGCGCCGCGCGTCGTGGTCGCCGGCGCCGGCGCATTCGGGACGTGGACGGCGCTGCACCTCTCCAGCCGCGGCGCGCGCGTCACGCTCGTCGACGCCTGGGGCCCCGGAAACTCGCGGTCCAGCTCGGGCGGCGACACGCGCGTCATCCGCGCCATCTACGGCGCCGACCGGGTCTACGTCGAGATGGTCCGGCGCGCTTACGAGTTGTGGGACCCCGCGCTGTACGTCGAGACCGGCGCGCTGTGGCTTCATCGAGGCGATGACGCGTACGTCCGCTCGTCGCTGCCGATCCTCGCCGAGCTCGGATTCCCCGTGGAGCAGCTGGACATCGCGGACGCCAGGCGCCGCTATCCACAGATCGACCTCGGCGGCGTGAGGTCGGTCTGGCTGGAGCGCCGCGCCGGCGTGTTGTCGGCAAGGCAGGCCTGCCTGTCGGTGCGCGACGCGTTCGTCAAGGCCGGTGGCACCTATCGCACCGCACACCGCGACCCTTCCTCGCTCAGCGGCATCGAGGCCGATGCGTACGTCTTCGCATGCGGTCCGTGGCTCGGGACGCTGTTTCCGGACGTCGTCGGCCAGTCGATCCGGCCCACGCGCCAGGAGGTCTACTACTTCGGCACGCCGCGCGGATCGGATCGCTATCAGCCGGCCCGGCTTCCGGTCTGGATCGACTTCGGCGAGCGCATCTTCTACGGGATCCCCGACGTGCAGGGCCGCGGCTTCAAGATGGCGGACGACACGCGCGGCGAGCCGTTCGACCCCACCAGCGGCGAGCGGACTCCGTCCGCGGAAGGCCTGGCCCGGGCCCGCCGGCTGCTCGCG